>JAUSJC010000005.1 GCA_030647775.1 Candidatus Curtissbacteria bacterium | reverse complement strand
GGAGAGAAGATCATGTAAGAACATTTGGATTTCTTTCTGATTCTGAAGTTTAGCAATTGCTTCCCAGAAAGTTTGAAAGATTTTATCCTCGACCTTTTTATTTAGAAGTTTTCTAGATACTTGTGCCATAATGCAATGATTTAAATCATTGCATTGATATGAATTGTTGTCAATAGGTAAATAGGTGAATTTTGAAATCTTTTACTTGACAAGGATGATAAAAAAGATGGAGAGTAAAAAGCACAATGAAGAATTTGGTTATTGTAGAAAGTCCGACAAAGGCAAGGACGCTGTCCCAATTTTTGGGTTCTGATTACAAAATCACCGCCAGCATGGGGCATGTGCGGGATTTGCCGCGGGGAGAATTTGGCGTGGACGTGGAACATGGTTTTGAGCCGAAGTACGTGATTCCCAAGGAAAAAATCAAAATGGTTAACATTTTGGCCAAGGAAGCGGCGGCGGCGGATAATTTGTGGCTTGCTTCCGATCCGGACCGCGAAGGCGAGGCAATTGCCTGGAACCTTTTGGAAGTTGTAAAGGAAAAAGGGAAATTAAAAAATCCGAAGTACCAGCGAGTTGTTTTCCATGAAATTACAAAAGACGCGGTGTTGGAAGCGTTTGAGCATCCGCGCCAGATTGATGCGGATTTGGTCGATGCCCAGCAAGCCAGAAGAATTCTGGATAGGTTAGTCGGTTATAAGCTTTCGCCGCTTCTTTGGAAAAAGGTTAAAAGCGGACTTTCTGCCGGGCGGGTACAATCGGTGGCTCTGCGGCTTGTTGTTGACCGCGAGCGCGAAATTGAGGGGTTTAAGCCAGTCGAGTATTGGGTTATCAGCGCAGAGTTACAAAGTAGCAAAGAGTCAAAGAGCCAGAGTTTTATAGCGACACTAGTCAAGATTGGGGAAGAAAAGGCGGCAGTATCAAATAAAGATCAGGCAGATAAAGTTATTGCAGATTTGGAAAAGTCCGCTTATAAAATTCTTAAAGTCGAGGCAAAAGACGCCAAGAAATACCCGAACCCGCCATTTACCACTTCAACACTCCAACAGATTGCCGCAAGCCGTCTTGGATATGCGCCAAAGCGCACGATGAGAATAGCGCAGGATTTGTATGAAGAAGGGTTGATAACTTACATGAGAACCGATTCGGTAAACCTTTCGCCAAAGGCCGTTGAGGCGACTCGTAAATATATCGCGGATACTTTTGGAAAAGATTATTTGCCGGCCAATGCGAGGCATTATAAAGCAAAATCGCGATTGGCGCAGGAAGCGCATGAAGCGATCAGGCCGACAAATGTCAGCGCAACAGCGGACAAGCTGCCGGTTTCCCCCGACCACAAAAAACTTTATGAGCTAATTTGGAGGCGCATGGTTGTTTGCCAAATGGCCGAAGCGGTGGTTGCGGAGACAACGGTTGATGTGGAGGCTCGGGGTCCTGTCGTGGGCTCGTCCCATCCGACGTCCTCGGCCAGTACTGACTCGAACCTTGATCAAGATCGTTCTGTTGGCCTGCGGGTGCTCGATGGGACCCCCTCCGCCCCCGCCACCCCTCATACTTATCTTCTTCGGGCGAATGGGCAGAAGGTTAAATTTGACGGCTGGTATAAGGTTTACGAGAAGGCGCCGATAACGGAGCAGATTTTGCCGAGCCTTTCCGACGGCGAAGATTTAGACCTTAAAAAGGTAAATTCCGAGCAGAAATTTACCGAACCGCCGCCGAGATACACCGAGGCAACTTTAATCCGCGATCTGGAAAAACACGATATCGGCAGGCCTTCTACTTACGCGCCAACGATTTCAACTTTATATGAGCGGGTGTATATAGAAAAGCTGGAGAGTAAAAAAATCGGGCCGACGCCGGTTGGCGAAACCGTTATCGACTTTCTGGAAAAATATTTTCCGGAAATTATCGATTTGGCGTTTACGGCCAAGATGGAGGAGGATTTGGATAAAATCGCTCAAGGCGAAGAGAAAATGGCGCACGTGATGGAAGATTTCTGGGGGCCGTTTATTCAAAAAGTGGAAAAGGTGCTGGAGGAGGCAGGGAAGATGAAAGTGGAGGTAGAGGAAACCGGAGAGGCGTGCGAAAAGTGCGGTAAGCCGATGGTAATTCGCTACGGCCGGTTTGGAAAGTTTATGGCCTGTTCGGGTTTCCCGGATTGCAAAAATACCAAAACGATGGCGGCGCCAACGGGTTTAATTTGCCCGGACGACGGCGGGGAAATCGTGACGAAGAGAACAAAACGGGGTAAAATGTTTTGGGGATGCGCCAACTATCCAAAGTGTAAATATGCAAGCTGGACAAAACCCTCCTTCGCTTCCATCTCCGCTGGCGCTGTACCGGAAGCTTCCGCCGACACTAAAGTTTTGGCGGACAGGTCGGAGGGTAAACCCGAAGAGCCAAAGGCTTGAAAGGGCTTGGCAAGAGTAGACAAATAGTTTATATTCTTTGAGTGATCCTAGGGCCGAAAAAACTTCTTTCGCTTGTAAAAGGCAAAAAACTTGTTGAGAATCTGGCCGATCGCGAACTGACTAATCCAGAAGGAGCCGGTTTTGATTTGAGACTAGGTGAACTCTTCAAAATAAAGGGCCGCGCGTTTTTGGGAGAATTTGAACGGGAGACGCCCGACGTTGTAACTGTTGCCAAATACACACCCGGTAAAAGTAAAAAGGTGAAAATCTTGCCTGGAGAATTCTATTTGGCAAAGACTGTAGAGCATGTTAACACACCGCAGAATTTAACCATCAATTTTAAACCCCGGACGACGACTTTTCGTTCCGGTCTTTATCTTAGAACCGGTAATGTGGCGCCGGGTTATCAAGGGGAGTTGACTTTCGCCATTAAAAACGAAGGGCCGGTTACGGTAGTTTTAGAGATGGGCGCCAGAGTGATGCATGCGCAGTTTGAAGAAGTCCGCGGCGGCGGAAACATGTATCGCGGCCAATGGCAGGGCGGCAGGGTAACAACGAAGCGTCGCGAGCGACAAGTATGAAAAGGCATCCGGAATATCAATACCTAGATTTAGCACAGGAGATTTTGGATCACGGCGAGCGCAAAGTGGATCGCGGAACGGATATTGTTTTGTATAGTTTGTTCGGCCGCCAGACAAGATATGACCTGTCTTTGGGGATTCCACTTTTAACCACAAAAAGAGTCTACTGGAGGGGCGTTTTACACGAACTCTACTGGTTTTTCTCTGGCCAGACAAACATAAAATATTTAGTTGATAATAACGTTCACATTTGGGACGATTATCCGTATAAAATCTACAAACTTAAAAACCCAAAAACAAAATTAACAAAAGACGATTTCATCGAAAATATAGCGACAGATAAAAAGTTCGCCAAAAAGTGGGGTGAACTCCCTCGAATATATGGTGAGATGTGGAGGAAGTGGCCTACAAGAAAGCGCGGGCGGATAATTGATCAGCTGAAGTGGGTTGTTGATGAGCTTCGGGAAGATCCAGATGCAAAAAATGCAATCGTTACCTCCTGGAATCCGGAGTATCTATATAAGATGGCAGAGCCGGAGGATGCCTCACGTTTTCCAATTTGTCACAGCTTTTATCAAGTTTCAAGAAGAGGAGACAGGTTATCTCTGCAATTATATCAGCGAAGTTCTGATATGTTTCTCGGAGTTCCGTTTAATATAGCCTCTTATGCATTACTTACTATTATACTCGCCAAGATTTTAGGGCTCAAACCCGGAGAATTTGTGCACACATTCGGGGATGTTCACATTTACGAAAATCATATAGAACAGATTAAAGAACAGTTGAGCCGAAAACCGCGGCCATTTCCAAAGGTTCGAATAGTCGGAAAAATGGACGAGCTTTCCGATTTTACGCCCGATAAAATAATTCTTGAAAATTATAATCCTCATCCTCCAATCAAGGCAGAGCTAACCGTTGCCGGCGGGCTATATGAAGAGAAAAAGAAAAGCACCAAAAATTAGCCTGATTGCGGCAATCGACAGCAAGCGGGGAATCGGCCGGGACAACAAGCTGATGTGGCATATAGCGGGAGATATGAAGCGCTTCCGCGATTTGACTCGCGGACATGCGGTTATCATGGGACGCAAAACATATGATGCGATCGGCCGGCCGCTGCCAAATCGGGCCAATATTATCGTAACGCGAGATCGTGATTTTGCGGCCAAGGGTTGCATCGTTTGCGATTCCCTTGGCGAAGCACTTGAAGTTGCTAAGAAGAAAGAGAGAGAAGAAATTTTTATAATCGGCGGCGGTCAAATCTACACCCAAGCAATGCCATATGCCGATCGGTTATACTTAACAATTGTCGAAGGGGATTTTGGTGCCGATACTTTCTTTCCGCCATACGACGAGTTTGGTAAAGTAGTACGGGAGAAAAGTTTGGCGGAAGGCAAATACCGGTATAAATTTTTAGACCTGGAAAGGTAAATTATGGTTATCAAGAAAAGAGAGTCAGTCAAAAAGTTGACGAACAACATTCACGGCATTTTGCCGGATTGGGTAATTGCAAAGTATCTGACGCAAGGCCTGATTAGGATCGATCCACTTCCTGCCAGCTGGCGCGAAAACATCGATCAGGTTTCGATGGATTTTCACTTAGGCGGTAACCTTAAACTTTTCCGGGGCGGGACTTACAGGTTTGTGGATACCAAAAAGGGGCTACCCGATGACGCGATGGAAGAGGTTAATTTGAATGAAGGAGACCCTTTTATTTTGGAGCCGGGGGCATTTGCGATTGCTTCGACCAGAGAAGTTTTGAAATTGCCTTCTGATATTGTCGGAAGGCTGGAAGGGAAAAGTTCTCTGGCAAGGCTTGGAATTTTAGTGCATTCAACGGCGGCGCGGTTTGACCCTGGCTGGGACGGCGCACCGGTTTTGGAGCTTGGGAATTTGGGGCCGAAGCCGGCAATTCTATATTGCGGTATGCCGATTTGTGCTTTCACTTTTGAAAAAATTGCAGCGTCTGTGGAAATGCCTTATACAGGCAGCCGCTCTGATCGATATTCCGGTTCTAGAAAAGCAGTTGCTTCCAGGATCCACCGGGCAACGGTAAAAGTTGGCAAACGTGGCAAGAAAAAGTAAATTAGGCAAGCTGATTGTTTTTGAAGGCCCGGACGGTTCGGGCAAAACAACACAGGCGAAACTTCTCTTAGCGTATCTTCGCAATCCGCCGGCTGGCGGAAAAATTCCAAACGTTTATATTTCCTTTCCAAGGTATGAAAAACCGTGGGGCAAAATGGTGAGACGATACTTGGCCGGAGATTTTGGGAAGATTGGCGAGGTCGATCCGTACTTTGCCTCAATGTTTTATGCGCACGATCGGGCGGATGCGGCGCCTATGATTTCTGGTTGGATCCGAGAGGGCAAGATTGTTGTTTGTAACCGTTATGTCGGTTCCAACATTGGTCATATGGGAGCTAAATTCAAAACTCAAAACGAAAAACTCAAATATATAAAGTGGCTCGAAGATTTGGAGTATCGGGAGAATAAGATTCCGAAAGAGGATTTAGTGGTTTTACTGCAGGTTGATCCGAAAGTTTCCCGAAAATTGATGGAGGATAGGAAACTGGACATTCACGAAAAGGATCTTGCTTATCAGGAAGAAGTTTGGCGCGTTTACAATTATGTAGCCGGGCTCAAAAAGAATTGGGTTCGAGTTGACTGCACGAAAGGCGGAAAACTTTTGAGTGCAGACCAAATTCACGAAAAGGTTTTGGCGGTTTTGGGAAAAAGAGGAATTTTGTGAACATATATTTTGCCGGGTCGATAACCGGCGGGCGGGATTTTGAAAAATACCAGCATAAGATTGTCTATATTTTGAAATCGTTTGGGCACAAAGTTCTTTCGGAGCATGTTAGTAATTTCGAGTTGCAGAAAAAATTCAGGGCAAAGGCCACAAAATCAGGAAAATTTTTCAAATATATTTCCGGCCACGACAAAAAGTTGATTTACAAGGCCGATGCAATAGTAGCTGAGTGTTCGCAAGGAAGTCTGGGAACAGGGTTTGAGATCTGTTACGGCGCTTATGTTCTGAAGATTCCGGTTATATGTCTGCGGTTTGAGAAAGCGCCAGGGATTGCTTCTTCGACAATTTTTGGTGATGATTCAAAATTGATAAGGGCTTTTCTATATAATGACAAAAACCTTGAAGAAATTTTGCAAAAGGCGCTTAAAAGTAGTATAAAAGGCGGGAGGAGGTGATTAAATGGGACTTTTTAGGAAGGGGAAACCTGAAGGTAATGGTGGCTCAAAAACTGGTAAAGATGTTTTTGAACCGAATGAGTTTGAACTAGGCTTAATTGAAAAGTTTGGGGTAAAAGAGAGTCACATTGGGTTTCTCGATGTTAAAAATCAACTGGCGAAATCGGAAGTGCCGGAAGGAAGGATTGATTTGGTCTGGGAAGCCATCAGACAGTCGCGCGCAGAGCACCAAATTCCCGGGAGCAGTCCAGAGAGGTAAGGCTCTGATTGACAAGGATTAGCTCTGGGAATATAATTTGGCTATTAAGTTGGCGGGGATGAGCCCAGCCGGCTTTTTTTGAAGGGAATATGGGAGAAAGAAGCGATGGTATTTCAAATTTGGAATTTACTCCTCCGCGAATAACAGACTCAGAGGCAATAGAAGCTCTGAAAAGTTGGGGTATCGGACTTCAAGAGAAAAGACCAAGTTCTAGGAAAGGCCAGGGAGCGCAAGATGGATCTCCAGGCCCGACCCGTTCAAATGTTAGTCCAGTCCTTGAGGCTGCTGACATAAGTTCTAGAAATCCCAGGGGTCGTAAGTAAAAGTTTGCTTTTTAAAATTTATCCTGATATAGTTTTGTGCATCACACACGCTCGAGGCAAACTCCTTGGAGTTTGCGGTAAATCGTTAATCGTAAATAGTTAATGGAAGCTGCAAAATCTGAATCTTGAGCGGAGGACCAACCACCCGGTTGGATTAAAGGAGTACATTTATGTCTAATATTCCATCAATGCAGGATCTGTTGGAGGCCGGTGTTCATTTCGGGCATCAGGTCCGCCGCTGGAACCCAAAAATGGCTAAGTTCATTTTTACGGCTCGTGAGGGGATTCACGTTATTGATCTTGGGCAAACCGTTACCAAGCTGGAAGAAGCCTGCGACTTTGTTAGAAAAGTGGGGGAAGACGGCGGCAAGATTCTATTTTTGGCCAGCAAAAAACAGGCAAGGGAGATTATCGAAGAACAGGCCAAGCGCTGTGGTGCATATTACATTAATGAACGCTGGATCGGCGGGCTTTTAACCAACTGGGAGCAGACTTCAAAGACCATCAAACACCTTTTTGATCTTAAAGACAAAAAAGAAGGCGGTGCATTTGGCGACAGGACCAAAAAAGAAAATCTTTTGATCGACCGTGACATTGCTAAATTAGAAAGGCTTTATGGGGGTTTGGGTAAAATTGAAAAGCTTCCGGAAGCGCTTTTTGTTGTCGATGTTAAGAAAGAAGAAAACGCCTGCCGAGAGGCAATGGCCAAAGAAATTCCGGTTGTGGCGATTTGTGATACTAATACCAATACAAGCCTTGTTAACTATCCGATTCCCGGCAATGATGATGCGACCCGGGCAATAGCAATTGTTGTCGAGGCGATTGCCAGCGCGTATTTGGAAGGAAGAACCGCGTACGAAAAGAAAGCGGTTAAAGAAAAAGCAGCGGCCGAGAAGCAAGCTGTTCGCGACGCGGCAGACGCCGAGAAAAAAGCGGCCGAGGACGCAAAGGAAGCGGCCAAGGAAGCGGCCAAGGAAGCGGCTAAACCGGAAGGTGCGACGGCTGTTTCTTAAGCTATGACAAACATTCCAGTTAACGATATCAAAAAGCTAAGAGAGAAAACGGGCGGCGGGATTGCCGATTGCCGTAAGGCTCTTGAAGAATCAAAGGGGGACTTTAAAGCTGCCGAAGAGCTTTTGAAAAACTGGGGAATAGATAAGGCGGCTAGTAAATCCGACCGGGTTGTCGGTGCGGGTTTGGTGGAAACTTATATGCATAGCGGCGGAAAAGTCGGGGCCATGGTTGAAGTTAACTGCGAGACCGATTTTGTGGCCAGGACTGATGAATTTAAAAACCTTTGCCACGAGTTGGCGATGCAGGTTGCGGCGATGGACCCCAAAGATGTTAAAGAGCTTGAAAGACAAGATTATATTCGTGATTCTTCTAAGACAATTGGCGATATAGTAAAAGAAACGATTAGTAAACTGGGCGAAAATATCGTCGTCAGGCGGTTTATGCGTTTTGAGATTGGCCAAGACTAATGGATCTTAACGAAGCTAGAGCGAAAATGCAGGATGCCATAGGGCATCTAAAAGGCGAGCTTGCCCAAATAAGAACAGGCCGGGCTAACGCTTCTTTGGTTTCGGATATTGTCTGCGACGCATACGACTCCAAAATGATGATCAAGGAGCTGGCGCAAATTACCACGCCGGAGCCGGCCGTCATATTAATTTCCCCTTGGGACAAAAGCATAATTACCAATATCGTCGGCGGGATTTCCAAGTCGAATACGGGTTTAAATGCCGCTAGCGACGGTGATTTAATTCGGATTGTAATTCCACCCTTAACTTCCGAGCGGCGCGAACAATTTATAAAACAGATGCACGTAACTCTGGAAAAATACCGGGTTCAGATTAGGCAAGCGAGGCATGAAACGCGGGAAAATTTGAAAAAACAAAAGGAATCCGGAGATATTTCCGAAGACGATGAGCTGAGGCAGGAGGAAGAATTACAAAAACTCCATGATGATTTTATCGAAGCGGTTGAAGCGGCAGGCAGAGCTAAGGAAGAGGATCTGAGGCAGGTCTAATCCCGAATTGATCCGAATTGTTAGTCCGAATTAATCCGAATAAATGTTAGCAATTATAATTTTTATTCTAATATTATCGTTTCTGGTTCTAATCCATGAATTTGGGCATTTTGTGATGGCCAAACGCGGGGGAATCGGGGTCGAGGAATTCGGGTTTGGTTTGCCGCCTAGAATTTGGGGCAAAAAGCACAAGGGTACTTTATATTCCGTCAACTGGCTTCCGTTTGGCGGTTTTGTGCGTCTGGTCGGCGAAGATTCCTTGGACAAGAAAAAGGATGCTAAAAATAGTTTTCAAGTCAAGAGTTTAGGCCGAAGAATGGTAGTGGTTCTGGCGGGCGTTTTTATAAATTTTGTTGTGGCCGTTATTATTTTTTACGTTGTCCTTTTTACGCTCGGTTTTAAGGTTACGCTTCCGGTTGTGACCGATTATAAATTTAGGTTCGTTAACCAGAGTACACAAGTTGTAGTTGTGCCATTGGACGGTTGGCCTGCAGCGGGCGCCGGGATAAAAGCAGGGGACACGATTACTGCGGCAAATGATACGGCTATAAAATCGGCACAGGATTTGCAAAATGTAATTAGGAAAAATGCCACTAAGCCGATTGTTTTTACGCTCACGGATTTCACAAGCAACCAAAGGCGGCAAGTAACGGTTACCCCCAAGTATGACGAAAAGCTGAAGGCGCCGGCGATTGGCGTTGGCATTGACGAATTTGTCGAGCTTAACTACCAGACGCTGCCGCAAAAATTATTTGCCGGTTTTGCGCATAGTTATAATTTAACCGATTATTCTTTTAGATACCTTGGTAAGGTTATTGGCTATTCTGTTGCCCACCGTGATTTTTCCGGAGTTTCCCAAAACGTTTCCGGGCCGGTTGGAATTGCCCAGATTACAGCACAAGCTGTTGCCTTCGGGCCGATTTCGGTTTTACAGGTTGTGGGGCTACTCTCTTTAAATCTGGCTGTCATGAACGCTTTACCGATTCCGGCTTTGGACGGCGGCAGGTTTTTCTTTTTGGTAATTGAAGCAATTTTGCGCCGTAAACCGCACCCTGCAATTGAAAAATGGACGCACACGATCGGCTTTGCGGTTTTAATCGGGTTAATTGTGTTAATCACCTACAATGATATTCTTAAGATCATAAAGTGATTTTGAATACCCGTTTTGTTTGCGATCGTCAACAAAATGTCAAGTTAGTTTTTCTTCACTGGCGACGAAGATTTTGACCCAGTTTTCTACGCCTACTTCTTTTATAAAAGATTTTAATTCTTTGACAATGTCCTTTTTGCTAATCCAGACAGATTTTTGCAACTGCTGAAACTGCCATTCTTTTAATCGATACCTTAAGGCATTTCGGAGTTTTCTATGATCTTCAGGAACATCGAATATGACGATGCGCCATTTCCCGTCCCACGGGCTATCTTCTAATAGTTTGGCCAGCGAAATATAGTTCCTGCCATCTTGGGTTAGCTCGACAATTATTTTTCTTTCCTCTCTTTTTGTCAGTAGATAGCCCTTGTCTTTTAACCGCTTAATTGTTTTATATGTGGAGTTGTAATTCAGGTTGCTGCGATAACCGGTCCAAGCGAATTTGCTCGGGTTATCGATGAAGTCCACAAACGGTACGCCGGTTTCCATTGCTTTTTCCAACATCAGCAAGAGGTGATAGGTGGTTGTGCCTTTTTTAATCATCAAGTTTGTTATACCCGTTTTTTTGTCGATCGTCAATAAAATGGGTAGAGGTTGTGCTGGGTAGGAGTGTGTATGTAAAATGATTGTCGTTCAGATAAAATAACTGTCATTCAGATAAGATAAAACCAACATGGCGACAATAGAAGATTTTCAAAAATTAGATATAAGAGTTGGGAAGATAATCGATGTCGAGGATTTTCCGGAAGCGCGGAAGCCTTCTTTTAAGCTGACGATAGATTTTGGCGAAGAAGTTGGGACTCGACACTCGTCGGCCCAACTTGCCGACCTATACACAAAAGAGCAGTTACAGGGTAAACTGGTTCTGGGAGTTGTTAATCTGGAGCCAAGGCAAATCGGTCCGTTTTTATCGGAGGTTTTAACGCTTGGCGTGCCTGATGACGACCATAAGTGCATTTTGGTGGTGCCGGACAAAGAGGCGAAAATCGGAGCGAAATTATATTAAAAAATGAGACAGTCAACATTATTTCCTAAAACTCAAAAAACCGCGCCAACCGGCGCCGAGTCGGCAAACCATAAACTTTTGGTTAGGGCCGGTTTTATTGACCAGTTAATGTCCGGTTCCTTTAGTCTTTTACCGCTTGGGCTGCGGGTCGCCAAAAAGATCGAGCAGATTATCCGTGAAGAAATGAATAAGATCGGAGCGCAGGAACTGGCGTTGCCCCTTCTTCATCCCAAGGAAGTCTGGAATGAAACAGGCAGATGGGAAAAAGCCCGCGACATCATGTATCAATTCAAAAAGGATGAGCGCGAGTACGCTCTTTCCTTTACCCACGAAGAGATATTTTTAGATCTTGCCCGAAAGCATATTTCTACCTACCGCGATTTTCCGGTAAAGCTTTACCAGTTTTCTAGCAAATTCCGAAACGAACTTAGGGCGAAATCGGGGATTTTAAGGGGGAGGGAATTTATTATGAAAGACCTGTATAGCCTTCATACTTCCAAGGAAGATCTGGATAAATATTACTTTGAAGTGGCGGATGCCTATATGGAAGTTTTTAAGAGGATGGGCCTGGCGGTGATTATGACGGAAGCGGCAGGCGGGGTATTTACGGATGAAAATACTCATGAATTTCAGCTGCTTGCCGAAAGCGGAGAGGACGAGATTATCTATTGCCCCGGAGGGGATTTTGCCCAAAATACGGAAATCGCGACAGTTAAGGAAGGAAAGCAATGTGATTTAGGGCACGGACCGCTTTTGAAGGCAAAGGCCATAGAGGTTGGTAATATTTTCCGGTTTGGAACAGCTTACAGCGAAAAAATGAATGTAAGTTATACCGACAGCGGCGGGAAAAAACAATTTGCATATCTTGGAAGTTATGGAATTGGGGTTACACGGCTAGTCGGGTCGATTGTAGAAGTTTCGAATGACGAGCGCGGGATTATTTGGCCGAAGTCCGTTAGTCCATTTGACGTGCATTTGGTTTCACTCGACGGGCAGGGGGAGAAAGTTTATGAAGAGCTTAGGAAAGCGGGAATTGACGTTTTGTGGGATGACCGTGAAGATGTTTCGGCGGGCGAGAAATTTGCCGATTGTGATTTAATCGGAATTCCGGTAAGGCTGGTTGTTTCCAAAAAGGCCGGAGAAGGAAAAGTGGAGTGGAAAGAACGCAAAGAGGACAGGACAGAAATTATCTCTATTGATGATGCGAAAAAAAGGTTAAAGAGTTAGCGCCTTTTGTGTTTTTTAGGTTTTGGCTGGGGCGTTTGGTTGATTTCTCTAAGTATACTTTCTAGGCTAGAATCAGGTACTGGATTGTCTCCTTTTGGCTGGAAGCTTAATATGAGACTTACTCTTCTTCGGCGTTTGCTTCTTGGTCGGGTTACTTCCTGAACTAGGAATCCGTCGGAGGTAACTGTTTCTCTATTCATAAAATCACTAAGCCGATCTGAAGTTACTGCCGATTATGCGTGCGCCAACTCTTATTGCACCGTAAAGTTCTTCAAAAGTCTGATGGCTAGAGTCTGCTCCTAGGGCTTGGCGGTGGTACAGTTCAAAATTTCTGTCAACACTCATTCTAAAAAAAGCAAGCGCCCTCTTGGCGCGTGCTAATCGTGGAAAGTGTAACAAGAGGAATTTACTCTTGTCAATAGACTAAATCTGACCTCTCTGCTAAAATTTCTTTCTATATGCAATATACAGTCAATAGACTGGAAAAGGGCAAAGTCGAGGTTAAAGTCGACGTGCCGAAGGCCGGGTTTGAGGAAACTTATGGGCAAACTGTTCAAGCCTTTAAAAAAAGTGCCAATATCGCCGGGTTTAGGCCTGGGATGGCGCCAGATGATATGGTTGTTGGTAATGTCGGCGCCAACAAAGTTCTAAACGAGACGGCCAGCTTCTTAATTTCCAAGCACCTTGGAGACATTTTTAAAAAAGAGGATTTGGTTCCTTTGGATTCGCCAAAGATCGCCGTTGACAGCCTGGCCGCGGCCAGCCCGTTTTCATTTACGGCCAGCTTTACTTTGAGGCCGCAAATTAAAGTCGGAGATTGGAAAAAGATTAAGGTTAAAAAGGTCAAGACCCGCGAAGTGACGGCAAAGGATATCGAGGAATCGATTAAAAATATTTTTGAAGCGTATCGAAAGCAGAAAGAGACAAAGGTTACAAAGGAGCCAGAGGAGCCAAAAGAAGAGAGTGTGATTTATGATGCGAAGGGAAATCCGATAAAGTCAAAGTCAGAAGTCCCGCCAGAGGGGCGGGCAGGCAAAGTCGAAAGCGGAAGTCCTTCGGCTGGCGCTCAGGACGAAATTGATGACAATTTCGCAAAGGCAATCGGAGCCCGCGATCTGGCGCACCTGCACGAAATAATTAAAAAGGATTTGGAAACGCTGGTTGCCGATCAGGTCGAATCGCAAGCCGAGCAGGAAATTTTTGAGGAGATTTTGAAGCTCGGAGAAATTGAAGTGCCGGAAATTTTGGTTGAAGACGAACTGAACCGGATTTTGATCCGCATGAATTCGGAACTCGAGAAACAGGGTCGGACCCTAGAATCGTATCTGGATAGCGAAAAGACAACGATTGATGCCCTTAAAGCCAAATGGCGCGAACAGGCTACTAAAAACGTCAAGATCTCGCTGGTGATGGATACAATCGGCAGGGAAGAAAAAGTGCAGGTTACGAAAGAAGAGCTGGAAGCGGCTTTGGCCGGAGTTAACCAGACGAATCTTTCAGCCGACCAAAAAAGGGATCTGGAAAATTACCTGGTAACTTCTATTTTCCAGGCCAAGACCTTGGATTTGGTGAAAAAGACTGTCGCTGCTTGAATTCCTGTTAAGAGTTGGGGTATATTAAATTCCATGCTTACAGCGGGCGATATCAAAAAATTAATAGCGGTTTTTGCGACAAAGGCAGATCTTGAACAAATAAGATCCGAGATGGTTACGAGGGTTGAGTTTGAAGAGAGGATGGATTATATCGTTTCTATGTTTGATAAGGTATTTGGGGAGTTAAAATTTATACGAGAAGATCAAATAATCCACGGAGAAGCTCACAGAAAGATCAAAGAAGAACTCCACCGGATCAACGCGAAAATCGGCTTGTAATATTTCTAGGCCAAGACGTTGGATTTGGTGAAAAAGACCGTAGCCGCGTAAAAATTCCCAATTTGTTTGATAGTTTTTGAATGCTAATGCCATAATGGATTTATGGACGATATGAGTGAGAGAACAGAGCGCAGACCCCAAAATCCCATAAGAGTCCCGAAAGGCATGGAGCCCGTGCTGGAGCAGGTAAGGGAAGCATCTGCGAGGTTTCCGGCGGAGAGGATTGCAATAGGCGGAGATTTACACGCGATTAGTGAAAGAGCGCAGGCCTTTGAGGCAGATCATTCAGCGGAAAATTTCGGGTTATTTGTGAGAGAATTTGTTGCAAAAACAGCAGAGGATGGCAGTATCGACCAGTTTGAACAAGCCGCCTTAGCCCCTCTTAGGGTTTGGGAAAATTTAGCTGGTGAAGTACTACATATATATAGCAGCGATCAATTGGCGACGGAGAAAGCACGGATTCGAGCAGATAGGGCGGTTTTGGCCGGGAATCCGGTTGCCCGGGTAAAACATGTCAGGAGGGTGGCAGAATTGGATAGACAAATCCGTACGGCCGATTTTTATGCAAGCCTTTACGAAAATCACGTAAGGCCATCACTGGACGAAAGAGATGCGGTAAGAGAGTCTCTGGCGGCTGCTGCAAAACAGGTTGTTGATTGTTCACATAGAGGACGAAGCTTTAAAGACAATTCCCCGACAAATCTTCAAAAAGAAATAGAAAAAGAAGGAACTTTGGACAAATTGGAAAATATTTGGGTGCGGATTGCGGTTGAAGAACCGCTTGAAAGGATGCGCGATAAATTTATTGAAGGAAGGCGGGAAGGACCTGATTATTCTGATGCAGACGCCCAGAGGGACGGCGCAATTTTTGATAATTTAAAAGGGAAGTATATTGATTTTGTAAGATCAAGAACGGAGACAGAGCCAAAAACCAGAGAAGAATGGAGCCAGACTTTTAAAGAACGGGAAAACGATGAACAGACGGCATTATTTATACAAGGGTTTTCGGCTTTAGGACTAGGGAGAGAATTTACCGATCTTACTTACGGTTTAACGCTTAGCGGTGATAGTAGTCCATTAAGAGATTATGCGGCGCCGGCCGATAAAGAATTTGATTTGAGGCCGAGGAATGCTTATCGCCAGTGGACGGTTGCGCTCGACTCGTTTTTGGGTTATGAATATTCACCTTGGAGGGTTCCGGAGCTTGAGGCGGCAATTGAAAAAGGGGAAGAGAAATATACGCCTGAAGCACAGCTTCTTGACCAGTTAAAGCGAGCGGCCGAGGATGCATCAAGAGGGCAAAATTATATAAGCTTTTTTAGAGCAGAAGATTGGTTAGAATTACCATCCTTTGACAGGTGGCCTGCCCTGAAACAATATTTAGGCGAAAATCATTTAGTGCCGGCAGATAAACTGGAGGCTTTTGATGACCGAATTATAGGTAGACTTGTCTACGGTGTTTTGATTCCCGGCGGTCATGAATCTTGGCCCGGGACCGATGCCTGTGGCAGGTTAGGCGATTTGGGTTCGCCGAAGGCCTTGGAGCATTTGCTTTTTTATCAAACATATATAAGTGGAGCGTCGGGTTTATATAAAGCCGGCCACACCAATGCCGCTGCGCAGGGGGTTTTAGAAACGCTGTTAAGAAAGACATCGGTAGAAGAAATAGATGCATTGGATGCGCCTGACTTCGTTAAAGACGCCCTGCTTTCCTTAAAAGGTTTCCATGGCAATTTGCAGGAAGATTCATACGGAAGAAGTGCCATGACGGCGACTTTAATTACCAGAAATTTTGTGGGAGCGGCTCGGGAAATTTCGGAAAATTGGGAAAAACCCGGTTACAGTGCATGGGCGGTTGCACTTTTGCGGGGAATGCGTAATTCCAAGCAGATGTTTGGCAAGGAAGCATACGAGACTGTAGTTTCGTTTATGGATTTGGAGGATAAAGGCAATGATATCCAAAAAGAGGTGGTGAGCGCACTGGCTTTTAGAATTGGGAACCGTGAAGAATTAGGGATTGAAAGGAGAATAAATGAGGATTCAAGTTTGGCTTTGGAAACATTGAGCCAGCTGATGCGCAGGTCCGGCTTTAAAAAATCAATGGATAATATGAATGCGCTAGTAACGGTTATTAATACTCTTAGAAACCATCTTGAATTTGCCGGTTATTCCGAGGAGGAGCTTGAGCATTATAACGCGCAGTTACAAAGCAGGGGTGTAGGGAGAGTGGCTATGCCGACACCCGAAGATATTGAACGAGACCGTGTTTATCTTGAGACAATTAGGGCAAAGCTGGAAGAATGGATGGAAGACGAGAGCTTAACCGGAGACGTGAAGTTTAAAATTTTGAAGACTTTTGACTTTTTAGATTACGATTATCCCCAGACTGTGGACGTAGCTATTGGTTTATATCTTGACCAGGATTTGGCAAAGTATGCCGAATCTCATATGGGATCTATTAGCGCGGGTGCTCTTTCTATGACAGTCTATGGTAGTGAAAAGTGGAGACATATAGAGAATTTGACAGACTTATTGGTTTCAAGGTATCTGAAATTTGGTGACGAAAGGGCAAAGAATGTCGTAATCGAGACTTTTATCAAGAACCCTTCCATAAGGAAAGGGGTTATTGAATTTTTTAATTCTGCGGATGGTTACCAGGAAGAGAAGCCTGGGGAATTTAATCAAATCTTGGAAGGTTTTAATAATCATTTGCTCGGAGAGGACGAGGAAGTGGCGCGAGCGGTTCAAGAGCTTTTTGATGCAAGGATATATTACCGGTCGGATGCATATTTGAGGGATCTGGTTTTGGCTGATATTGATTCGGCCAGTAGCGAGAAGAAATCTTTTTTGTTTGGTTCGTTGATTAAGATGGTAAGAAATAACCAGGGATTTGTTGGCAAGAATCCTCCAGAGGGAGTGGATGATAAAAATTATCGTTTTGGCCAGGAAACCGTAGATTTAATTGCTCAAAGGATGCCCGCATTTTTAGATTCTGATTCCTTAACTGAGCAGTTTTGGGCCGTGTATACGCTTTTTCTTGGCGGGGAAAGAGGAGAGAAGTTTAGGAATACTTTAAATAGGTTAATTGAGCAAAGGGAAGAACTAGAAAAAGAGGTTGAGGATGCCAAAGCCGGACTGAATCACATGAAGACTAATCTAGATATCGAAGATGTCTCGGGCGGTTTGTAATTTGCCAAAAATTTGGGGAAAAGATAAAATAGGTTGACAGTTGACTGTTCACGGTTAACAGAAAATTAGGAAGGAAGTGTATTTTCTTTTTTTGAAATGATTAATGGGCAAACTTATTGTTACTCACAACTCGCCGGATCTTGACGGAATCCCGGCTATTTGGCTGCTTCGAAAATTTCACCCAGACTTTAAAAATGCGCGCATAGCGTTTGTTCCGGCGGGTACGACTTACAACAATCAGGCCGTTGACAGCGACCCCGATATTGTCCATGTCGATACCGGCATGGGCCGCTTTGACCATCACCAGACAAACGATTTTACCTGTGGAGCGCAGTTGGTCTACGAATGGCTGGTCCGTGAGGGTTATATTTCTGCCGATGACAAAGCAATTTCCAGAATGATTGAGGTTATTACGGAACTTGACCATGCGTATGATGCTTACAAATGGCCGGAGCCGGCTTCTGACCGTTGGGAATTTTCCCTCCACAATGTTTTAACGGGTTGGAAGATGATGTACGGGCGGGAAGACGATCGCTATGTGGGATTAACAATCGAAGGTTTGGAGGCAGTTTACAGGGTTATGCAGCAAAAAGTTAAGGCAGAAGAGGAAGTTAGCGGGGGCGAGAAATTCAAGACAAGATGGGGAAATGGTGTGGCGATTTATACTTCCAACGATTCGGTTTTGGATGCGGCGATTAAGGGCGGTTATGCGGTTGTTGTGCGCAAAGACCCGGGTAAAGGCTATATTCGGATTACCGGTTCAAACGCCCACAGCGCTGATTTGACGCGCGCCTATGAGGATTTCCAAAAAGCAGACCCCGACGCAACGTGGTTTTTGCATGCTTCGAAAAAATTGCTAAGAAACGGATCGACCCGGAACCCGACTATGCGCCCGACGAAACTGGAGTTGGATCAGGTGATAAAAATCCTTGAGAGAGCATAAAAAGAATAAGTTGTCATTCCGAATTTATTTCGGAATCTATATAGATCCTGAATCGAGTTCAGGATGACAAGAGAGAAAATGATCAAAAAGATAAAATTTTTGGCAAAAGAAGCTAAACTGCGAATTCAATATAAAATGGCAAAGGACTGCATTTTTTGTAAAATAGTAAAAGGGGAAATCAAAAGCGCGCCGGTTTACCAAACTGATACGGTTATGGCGATAAACGATATTAATCCGGTGGCTGCGAGTCACGTTTTAATTTTCCCAAAGAGGCATATCGATTCGGTTTTAACAGTTAAAAAAGGAGATGGGGAAGCGCTGGAAGATATGTTTGCGGTGGCCCAAAAATTAATATCCGAAAGAAGACTTGAGGCTTTTCGCCTGGCTTTTAATGGCGGACGGTATCAGCACGTACCGCACTTGCACATGCACTTGGTAGCAGGGAGTACAATAAAATGGAGTCAATTATGAGAGACCCGAATTTATCCGAATTGTTAGTCCGAATTAATCCAAATCTAGAGTGGAAGCAATTCGGGAAAATTTGGAGTAAGAATTTGGGAAGATTCGGATATGAGGAGGTGTTGATTTAGCATATGGCAACAAAAGTAGTAGCCCAACCCGGAGAATCTGTGGATTCCCTAATTCGTAAATTTAATAAGAAGGTTCAAAACGAAGGTATTTTGCAGGAGATAAAAAAACGGGAACATTATTTGAAGCCTTCATTAAAAAGGCAGCAAAAAATCCAAATGGCCAGGAAAAAATATATTAGGAGTAAGTTTTAAGACACGAATTGATCCCCGCCCGCATTGACTTCGTCAAAGCGAAGTCGGGCAGGCGAATTATTACTCCGAATATACAGTGCCATGCGGTTCTCGTCCTTCGAGAACTCAGGACTGCGGGCCTATAGATCCGAATAAGAGAGCTTATTTTTCGTAAGCTCAAAATTAAGAAAAGGGAATATGCCAGTATTATTGGGAGAACTAAATCAGGATTTGACAACTGCTTTGAAGGCGAAGGATGAAGTCGCGGTTTCTGCCTTGCGGTTTTTAATTGCAGGCCTTCATAATGCCAAAATTGCCAAACGGGATGAACTTACCGACGAAGAGATCCTTTTGGAGATTGGCAAAGCGGCAAAGAGGCATAATGAATCGATTGAGGCTTTTGAGGCGGGCAACCGGCAGGATTTAGTACAAAAAGAAATGGCAGAGCTTTCTATCTTACAAAAATATTTGCCCCAGCCATTGACTGACGAGGAACTTGAAAAGATGGTGGATGAGGCAATTGCCGCGGTTGGTGCCAGCGGACCGGCGGATTTGGGAAGGGTAATGTCGACTGTCCTTTCAAGCGCGCGGACAAGAGCAGACGGAGGAAAAGTGGCAGAAATAGTGAAGAGAAAACTGGGATCCTAATTTATACGAATTCTTAGTCCGAATTTATCCAAATTAATGCCAAGGATTATAGAGAAAGAATTGAGTTATAAGCTCGTCGGGATTTTATTCGATGTTCATACTAGATTGGGTAATCGTTATCAGGAGAAATATTATCAAAGGGCAGTTGCGGAAGCCTTAAAAGAGAATAATTTAAAGTTTGAGAAGGAGTTGGAAGTTGACCTTAAATATAAAGATGCTAAGATTGGAAAGTACTTTTCGGACTTTTTAATAGAGAAAAAAGTGATTTTAGAGATTAAGGCAGTTCCTTGTCTTTTGCCCCGAGATTTTCATCAGGTTCTGGCTTATTTAAAAGCAAGAAAGTTGGAACTTGGGATATTAGCAAATTTCCGATCCGCAAGCTTAGCATATGAAAGAATTTTGAATTCGGATTTAAAGACACGAATTGACACGAATTCTTAGTCCGAATTAATTCGAATAATTTGGATTTAATTCGGAGAAATAATTGGGATGAATTAGGGAAATGATTAAAGTCTTGATTAGTACTGATCCTAGATATCCCGTAAACCGTAAAGTACTCCGGAAAGCGGTTCTGGAGGTTTTTGAAAAGGAAAAAATTGTGGATATTGATGCCGAGGTTTCGGTTTCGGTGGTGGGAAGGCGTAAAATGAAAGCCCTGACGGATAAATATCTAAAGGACTCTCGGAACCATGAAGTCTTGTCTTTCCCAATCGAAGACCCTTCGACTCGCTCCGTTCGTTCAGGGCAAGAGCATGGGTTTGCCGGCGCGCCCGATGAAGTTCTCCGACTGGGGGATGTGGTGCTCTGTTGGCCGGAAGTGCTGCTTTGTGCGGCTAAGGATGACGTAATGGTGGATGCGGAAGTTTTAAAGCTTACGGCCCACGGCGTAGAACATTTGTTGGGGAAGCACCATGAGTAAGACGCGAATTGATCCGAATTCTTTGTCCGAATTCACCCGAATAATTCGGATTAAATTAGGAGTAATAATTCGGGAAAATTAGGATGGCTGTTTTTTATAGAAAATATAGGCCGCAGAAACTTGCCGATTTAATCGGGCAGGATCATGTGCGCGAAGCGCTTCTTTCCAGTTTGGTTTCCGGAAAAATTAGCCATGGTTATTTATTTTCCGGGCCGCGCGGGAGCGGAAAGACATCGACGGCACGGATTTTTGCAAAAGCGGTGAATTGTGAGGTCTATGGAGGTAAGAAAAGAGATAGTCAAAAATATGGTGAGCCCTGCAATAAATGTAATGCCTGCCGGGCAACTGGCGACGGGTCGTATCTTGACCTTATAGAAATAGACGCGGCTTCTAACCGCGGGATTGATGAGATCAGGGATCTTCGGGATAAAATTAAACTTTCGCCTGTTTCCGGCAGGTTTAAAGTCTATATAATCGACGAAGTGCATATGTTAACCCCGGAGGCATTTAATGCGCTTCTAAAAACTTTGGAAGAGCCGCCGGCGCACGCGATTTTTATTTTATGTACAACCCTTCCCGAAAAACTGCCGGCGACAATTATTTCGCGGCTCACGCGGTTTAATTTCAAAAAGGCGACGGCCGGTGACCTTTCCCGAGTAACTTTGAAAATTGCCAAGCTGGAGAATATCAAAATCGAAAAAGAGGCGATAGGGGCGATTGCTAAGGCGGCTGACGGTTCATACCGCGACGCGCTTTCGATTCTAGACCAGCTGGCATCGGCAAAAAAAACAATATCAGAAAAAGATGTTAAAGCGGCATATAAGCTGACGAGTGCCAAAGCGCTCTATGAATTCTTGGAAGCCGTTTTTGGCAAAGATTTGAGAGCGAGTGTCTTGAAGGTAGAAGAAATCGGAACAACACACGATATTCAAACCTTTATTCTTGATGCGATTCTTCTTCTTAAAAAATTATTGTTTATAAAAATCGGCGCAGGTGTTCAAACGGGTAAAGGCGGACAAGACGAGACGCAAGAGCTTGCCCAAAAGGCCACATATTCCGAGATCCAAAACTTAATGAAATTGCTTCTGGTGGCAGAATCTGAAACCCATCTTTTCCCGCTTCCCGAAATATCCTTAACTTTGGCAGTTTGTAAATTTTTGCCGGAAGTAGAGGAGGGGATGGGTCCTGTCGCGGGCTCGTCTCGCATCCCTGCGTCCGCGGTCAGTACTAACTCGAACCGTAATCAGATTCGATCATCTGACCTGCGGGCGCTCGATGGGACTCCCTCCGCCCGCGCCACCCATAATGAGAGTGAAGCATTAGAGACATCGCTTCATGTCGAGTCTCCCCGCGCGCCAAAAAAAGAAACGGTAAAAGTTTCCAAAGCATCGGCAAAATCTATGGCGGATTTGGAAGCAAAATGGGGAGAATTTTTGGCAAAAGTGCGGCCGGTCAACGCCCATGTGGTGGCACTTTTGAAATCAACTAGACCAAGCGCGTTTGACGGTGTTAATCTGGTACTGGAGGTATTTTTTAAGTTTCACAAGGAAAAACTTGAAGAGCCGAAGATTATGAATTTACTGTGTGAAGTTTTGGAAGAAGTTTTGGGAAAGCCGGTTTCTTTGAAATTTGTTTTGGCAAACCGCGAAAGCCGGCCGACCAAAACAGTGACCGTTTCCGATGTCGCCGAAATTGGCGATGACGAGCTTTCCAAAATGGCCGCCGAGATCTTTTCTAAATGAGCCCCCGAATTTATCCGAATTGTTGGTCCGAATTGATTCGAATTCTTAATCCGAATTTTTACAAATGAGAGCAAAGAAAATTTTATTTTTTCTAGTTTGTGTTCCGTTTTTGCTTTCGGGCTGTATTCCTAGTGTGGGGCAACAAGATATGACCGGTAAAGACGAGTATATCCGCGGTGCTGCTGCGCCGGGGTTTCCATCCGTGCCGCTTTATAAAGGTGCCCAAGTAGTTGAATCTTATGGTTTCGAGGGAAAATTCGGAGCGAGTCTTATAACCGGTGGTGATCTTTCTCGGGTCGTAAAATTCTACAGCGAAACTTTGCCAACTCTTGGTTGGGATGCAAGCGTTTCGGCAAGCGGAGTAAACAGTTTTACCTTTGATATTAAAAACCAGACGCAGCAGGGAACCATAATAGTAAACACGGCGGCAGACGGGGAAACGACAGCAATTACGATATCGGTCTTGCCAACTAGCCAGTAAAACTATTCTTACTTGACGGGTTGGCCGATATTCATTTAAAATAATTGTACTGCCAGTGAAAAAAATAATTCTCCCGTTTTTTTGTGCGCTTTTTGTGCTTGCTCTTTCCGTAAGTGTGGTTTTGGCGGAGGAAGATGATTCGAGCGGTGGTAACAGGGTATTGAAGAATGCAGGTACGCCTTCGGCTCAAGATAAAACAACCCCCAAAAATGTCACTGACCGTTTTAAGCAGCTTCGAGAGCAAAAGATTGAAGAACTTAAACAGAAAAAGGAAGATCTGAAGGCAAAGTTGGAACAAAAGAAAAAAGAGTTACAAGATAAAAGGTTTGGAAGGTTCCTGGACAGAATAGAAAAAATCATGACAGCAAGAAGAGAAGCTCTAAATAGGCTAGATCTTATTGCCGGGAAGATTCAGACGAGAATAGACAAATTAAAAGCGTCCGGCGCGGATGTTTCGGCAATGCAGGCGGCCTTGACTGCGTGCGGTTCTGTTAAATCGGCGGCGGCCGCGTCGATTGCCGATGCGGGGGTTTCGGTATTGTCCATAGATTTCAATGCCGCAAATGCCAAAGATCTTGCCCAAGCGCAAGTTAGTGCAATACAGCAGAGTAACCAGGCGCTAAAGTCGTACCACGCGTGTTTGAAGGATGTAATTTCACAGGCGCCAAATTCAAGAGAGAAAGGAGCAACCGGCAGTGCACAGTAATCCGCGTCAGGGGATGGTTTCAATGTGGCTTCTGGCCACAGTCGCAGTTGCGGTTCTTGCCGCCGGGGTTTTGTTTCTGGTGAAAGTTAAAGGGGTTAACCCGATTACTACTTTGCAGACAGGTACAACGCAAAGTACACCAAGTGTTCAAAGTGTAAGCAGTTCTGATGAGGTAGGCGATATCCAAAATGAATTGGAATCAACAAGTTTTGAGGGCATTGACAGCGATCTAGAACAAACCTCTAAGGATTTAAACAGCTTCTAACCCCAGTTTTCCATATTGACCCCGTAAGAAGTCTTTAATGTAAGTCGTATGTCAAAGTTAAACAACCCTTCAGATTTTCGAAGCGGTTAGATTTGAATCAGGAAACTTTTTGGTGGGTTGACGTAGTCTTTAAAAAGTCGTATTAAAAAGGCAGTTTTAAAAAGTTGTCCTTAAGTTTGCTTCTTAATCTAAATATCTCTAAAAAAAGTAAGTTCTTCTTTGGCAAAAAAAGAAAGGCATTGATACGTAGGGTTCCCGATACACTGGCCATGATAGATTTTCGGATTCTTTGGTATGCCGTCCTTTTGTGGGTTTTGGCAATATTTGTCGGCGGTTTTGTTATTTTACCATGGTTTTATTTGGTACTTACCATTTTGGTATTTTGGCTGACGGTAACTTTTTTCAAGAAGGGATTGAGCTCGGCAAAAATCCGCAGAAGAAGGCAAGATAAGATTCTGATTCGGGGTCTTCGGACGAGCCTTTTTTGGTCGGTGGCGGTTTTGGCGCTGGATTTTTTGGTGTTTGTTGGTTTTAATTTCCAAAACCTGATTGTATATTTCTCCGATCCTCGCAGCTGGTTTAAATATCCGCTAATAATCTTGGTGCCGGTTATTTACAGTCTGGTTTTGGAAAATATGGAAAGAAGAGTTTGGAACCGGAGGAATTTTGATAAGCCTGCCGATAATCTTTCCCGTGCTGGAACCCTTGCCTGATTTTGTGGTAATCTAAGGTTTAATGCGTGACCTTTCAAACTCTTTTCCTCCCAAAAAAAAATTTAAGAATAACAGGATACTTAGGATTTTGGTACTGGTTGTTGTTATCACAGTTGTGATATTTTTTCTCAAAAATTTTTCCGTCGGCGACGGATTTGGCGGCGGATCGGATGTT
This sequence comes from Candidatus Curtissbacteria bacterium, assembly GCA_030647775.1. Classification (GTDB taxonomy): domain Bacteria; phylum Patescibacteriota; class Microgenomatia; order Curtissbacterales; family GWA2-41-24; genus JACPKK01. Next base: position 70,760 of record JAUSJC010000005.1, on the reverse strand, counting down.
ACCCTTAAGGACGCATCATTTGGTTTAAAACCGGTAATGATTGGTAAGACCACTGTCGCTTCGGGCGGGGTAAATTTAGCGACACAGACGATAACCCTGACGGATATTAAGTATGGGGGAGAAGCCAGGGCGACAGCGACCCGTTCGTATGGCGCGGGTATCTATAAGCTTGATGTTTCAGCGACACTGCCGGATCCTAAAAATGTTGCTTATGAGGTTTGGCTTACCGGGGCGGATGGACCGGTGCCAATTGACGTGATGAGGGGTACCAAAAACAGCTGGTCACTTAATTTGTCGGACAGCGATAAATTTTCCAAGTACACAGGTATTTTAATAAGCCTTGAAAGAAATAAAGCCGACAGCATAGTTGAAGAAAGGGTGATGGAGGGGAGTTTTTAGGAGAATTTCAAATTTCTAATTTCAAATATCCAATCAGAGAGTCATCCTGAACTTGTTTCAGGATCTTGATAAGTGTCCAGGAATTGCTATGTTTACATACTAACGAATCTGAACAACACGGTTTTCTATGTTGGAGTCACGAACAATTTAGAAAGAAGAGTGGTGGAACATAAGAGCGGCTTGATTAAGGGTTTCACACAAAAATATAAACTTAAAAAACTTGTATATTTCGAGGAATTCCCTACAATGATGGATGCAATCAGAAGAGAAAAACAATTGAAGAATTGGCATAGGGATTGGAAGCTAAATTTAATTAAATCCTTGAATCGTTTTTTCAATGATCTTGCGGCGGAGATCCCGAAATAAATTCGGGATGACGAAAATTAAAATGAAATTTTTTTCAGTATGAAAAAGGTTCTTGTTTTTGGGGCTTTTGACGGGCTGCATCCGGGGCACGCAGATTTTTTTAAGCAGGCTAAAAAGTACGGAGATATCTTAATTGTATCTGTAGGCCTTGACCGGAATGTCGAAACTATTAAGGGGAAAAAGCCCTTGTTTTCCCAGGAGGAAAGGCTGGAACTAGTTCGCGGGCTTAAGATTGTAGACGCCGCCGTACTTGGCGTCAAAGCCGATTATTACCAAGCCGTTAAAAAACTTGGGCCGGACGTCATATGTTTGGGTTATGACCAGTGGGCAAGCGTTGACGACGTCAAGGCGGGTTTAAAATCGGCCGGGCTTGGCAAGATAAAGGTTATCCGGCTTAAGCCGTACAAAGAAACCAGAGCCAAATCCACCCACCTGAAAAACAAATCCGTAGATTTTTAGAAAAGTTTTATCCTGCGAAGTTTAGAAATGACCCCGTTGTTGTGCTGAAGTGAGACTTGTCTCTCTTTATTTTTAACAAGGACCCTTTTTATTCTTTCAACTGCTTTATCGATTGCTTTGTCAATTGATCTTTCGTAGTCAATTACTTCCAGGTCATCTCCGGGAATTGAGATTCTAATTTCGCACGAGAAATCGTGTTTGTCGTTGCGGTGGGATTTTTCGGCAGATAACCGGACTTCTATTTTTTCAATTTTACTGTGGTATTTGGAAAGTCTAGAAACTTTTTCTTTGGCGTAATCTTCTGTTTCGGGGAAATCTTCAAAGTGAATACCGGAGATGATGATATTCATCGGGTATTAGTATTCTATCAAATGATTCGAATAATTGACAATCCGGCTTTGAAACTTTAGTATTGATCTTTACGATGCCCTCCTTCGCATAAAGCTTCGGAAGGGTAAATTTGATCCTTAATGTTTGATAAGCTGCAACAATTAAAAGAACTCAAGAAAATGCGCGATGAGGCCATGGCGATCCAAAAGGCCCTGGACAGCGAAACGATAGAGATTGAGAAAAACGGCGTCCACATTAAATTAACTTTGGCGCAGAGGTTTATAGAAATTAACGTTAACGGAAGATCCGAAAACGATATTGTCGAAGCCGTTAACGAAGCGGTTAAAGAAAGCCAAAAGCAGGCGGCTCGCAAAATGCAGCAAATGGGCGGCCTCGATTCCCTCAAGGGAATGTTTGGACAGAGCTAATCTTTTTAATTTTCCCCTACATTGATATACTTCTTTTTAACTTATGCTAGATAGATTAGTAAGTCTTGTGCCTTTTGTGGGTATAGAGTCAAAAGGCGGGAAAGAAAACTTACAGAAATTGATGGTCAATAAAGCGATGGAGTTGGCTTTGGTGGGAGGTTACCGTTTTCATGAACCTTTCGACACTGATACATTGCCGCATGCTCCGTATGACGTTGAGTGGCTTAAGGTACATTCCCGAGCCCCCCAGGGAAAATTCAAAGTGTATATTAATAGAGATTCTTTCAATACGGATTCTCCGATTAGCCATATTGATAGGTATATGTGTCGGGTTTTTTGGAATAAGCCAGATGGATCTCGTGGGGTGTTTTGTTTGGAGTATGATTTAGCTGACGGAGCTGAATATCACTCTTCATTTAGCCCGTCTGCTGGTCTGGGAAAGAGGCAGTGGGGGAAGGTTTTGGGAAGCTTTTTGTCCTCAGAGCTCGATGAAGATGCTACTAGAAAGGGTTATGAAAGTGATGCCGAATTATACAAGAAAAAGATTCTCGAGGGACGTGCTGTCGTGGAGTGGGTTTCTGATATGCAAAGCCCACAAGAAACAATTGCGGGATTTTTAAGCCGAGGATGAAAGTTCCAAAGTCTGTTGCCAGTTTAATCGAAGCGTTTGAGAGTTTGCCGGGAATCGGGCCAAAAACCGCGGCGCGGCTTACTTATTACCTTTTGCATGCGCCGGATACTTTGGCGCAGCAGCTTGCCGATAGCGCGCGAGACCTTAAAGCCAAAACTAAAATTTGCCACATTTGCCAAAATATTACGGAAACGGATCCTTGCGAGATTTGTGATGATCCGCAGAGGGACCGGTCGATTATTTGTATCGTTGAGGATCCGCTAGACGTTTGGGCGATTGAAAAATCCGGAAGTTTTGGCGGGCTTTACCATGTTTTGCATGGGGTAATCGCGCCACTGGACAATATCGGGCCGGAGGAACTCAGGATTAACGAGCTTTTGCCAAGACTCAAGGGTCCGACCCTTGCAAAATCGGATTCCAGTAATGCGAAAAGCGGTGTTGAAAAGGGTCGGACCCTAGAAGTTAAGGAATTAATTTTAGCGACGAACCCTTCAATGGAAGGGGAAGCGACGGCGATGTATATCCAACGCTTAACAAAACCCTTGGGAATTAAAACGACAAGGATTGCCCGGGGGATTCCAATCGGTGCGGAGCTGGAATATGCCGATGAGGTAACTTTGCGCCGCGCCATCGAAGGCCGCAAGGACTACTGACTACATTTCTTGCTACAATTAGCTTATATGGACGGTGATGGGGTCGGTTCTGTAATTGGCGATGTTTTGGGTGAAGTTGGCAGCGAGATTAAAGAAATCGGGAAGTCAGTGGTTGGACAAGTTACCGGAAGCCAAAATAAACAAGCCCCTACAGATGACGATATTGTTTCCATGGGCAAGAAAGATAAGGAGTTTAGTGAACAGGGCCAGGAAGAAGTTAAAGCAAGGATCGCCGCAATATACGCCCAGCATTCCCAGAAGCGAAAAAGAAAGGAAATGGCGGAAGAACAGCAGGTAAAACAAGCGGAGGCTCAAAAATCTGAACTGACTCGCGAGCAGAAGAGACAATCGATGGATGTTACTGTTGCGCAAACGAAAGCAAACGCAGAGATCAAGAACATGGGGGCGGAATAAGCAGAAAGCTTGCGGTCTTCGTTGAGCGAAACTCAACTGCGGGCCTGAAGAGGGCTTGTTTCTCGTAAACTCGAAATGAAACTTTACAATTATTTATCCAAGAAAGTTGAGGAGTTTAAGCCGATTGTCGATGGCAAAGTCGGTATGTATACCTGCGGCCCGACGGTTTACGACTATGTGCACATTGGCAACTGGCGGACGTTTGTCTTTGAAGACGTTTTAAAAAAAGCCCTAACTTTTGATGGTTACAAAGTCAATCATGTAATGAATATTACGGATATTGATGACAAGATTATAAAGAGGGCGAGAGATGAGAGTTTAGAGTTAAGAGATTTAACTGCAAAATACGAAAGAGCGTTTTTTGAGGATCTTGAGAAACTAAATATCTTAAGAGCAAATGAGTATCCTCGAGCAACAGAAAATATCACTACGATGATACGAATCATCGTAGTGCTTCTGGATAAAGGTTTTGCTTACAAGGCGGATGACGGAGTTTATTTTTCGGTTGAAAAATTTCCGGATTACGGAAAGCTTTCTGGTTTAGAAAAGCGCCAGTTAAAAAAAGGCGCAAGAATTAACGACGATTTATACGACAAAGAATCTTGGAGTGATTTTGCGCTTTGGAAAAATAAAAAAGATAGAGAGCCCAGTTGGCCGGCGCCGTTTGGTGAGGGTCGGCCTGGTTGGCATATTGAATGCAGCGCAATGAGTATGGAGGCACTGGGCGAGCATTTTGATATCCATTGCGGCGGTGTCGATCTTTTGTTTCCACACCACGAAAACGAAATTGCCCAAAGCGAGGCGGCAACGGGTAAGAAGTTTGTAAACTTTTGGTTGGAGGGAGAACATCTTTTAGTAGACGGGCAAAAGATGTCAAAGAGCCTTGGAAATATTTATACGCTTAGTGATGTTATTAAAAAAGGCCTGCCTGCCGGCAGGCAGGGTTTTGAGCCGCTTGCACTCCGGTATTTATTTTTGACCGCACACTATCGTTCTAAATTAAATTTCACTTGGGAAAGTTTGGAGGCGGCGCAAAACGCTCTTTCCAATTTGCGTGATCAGATTGCGACTTGGGATGATCCAAAAATCGGATGCGCGGGGCTGGAGAACGATTTCAAAAACGCCGTCAATAACGATTTGGATATGCCGAGGGCCATCGCGATAATGTGGGAAACGGTAAAAAGCGATAACCCGACTTCGGCAAAGCACCGGTCAATTTTGGTAATGGATGAGGTTTTGGGGCTTGGACTTGGAGAAATTAAAAAAGCGGTTTTGCCAAAAGGGGCAAAGGAACTAATTGATGAGAGAGAGGAATTGAGGAAGGCGGGAAATTTTGAAGAAAGTGATAAAATACGCGAAGAACTTTTGGAAATGGGTGTAGTGATTGAAGATACGTTCGAAGGTTCAAAATGGAAAGTCATAAAAAATGAATGAATTTGTTCAACTTCCTGAAGGAGGGTCTGGAATGATTGAGGTTATAAAAGTTGCCAGCCGAGAAGAAGGGCAGACGAAGGCTCATGATCTTTTAAGGACCTTGGTTGACGGACAAACGCTTTTGGCCCTTTCCGGCGGTACTTCTTCTGATTACTCAAAGATGATTGTTGAGCCCGATGATGTATTGCCTGGCTCTATTTGCGTGATAGATGAAAGATACGGAGAGCCGTTTCATAAAGATAGCAACGAATTATTAATGAGAGAAATGGGGGTAAAGGATTTTGCAGATAAACATCGTATTGAATCAAGAAAAGTATTGTCAGGAGCCGATTTTCAACAGACTGTTGAGGATTACAATTTAGCGATTGAAGATTTATTTAAAAGATTTCCTAGAAGGGTGGGTATACCAGGGGTAGGGAGCAACATGCACACCGCTGGGATTTTCCCAAATAGCCTCGCTACCCACAGTCCTGATTATGTTGTTGGAGAGACTGTTGATAACAAATTTCCGCAAAGAATAACTTTAACTTTAAAAGCGCTTGGCCAGTTTACAAATTTTGTGATTTTGGTTTTTGGGGAGGGGAAGAAAGAAGCCTTACAAGAAATGCTTGATGATGCCGAAAACGATATGCAAAAATACCCCGCAATTTTTTACAGAAAGGCTCCAATTAAATCGTACTTGGTAACAGATATTGATATCTAAAAACAGTGTCCAGCTATATTCTTCGAGCGAAGTCGAGAAGTGCCTTACAGAAAAATTGGAAATGGTATGTCTACATTATCGAGTGTCTTGATGATACCTATTACACTGGGTTGACATGGAGACCAGAGTTAAGATTGGAGCAATATATATCAGGCCTTGGAGGTAAGTACACGGCTAAACATGGAGTCAAAAAATTAGTATATGTTGAAGAACATACCGATTTACCTACTGCCCGAGCACGTGAGAGACAAATTAAAGATTGGAATCAAGAAAAGAAACGAAAACTAATTAATGGTGAATGGTCAAATCAGTGGTAGTTCTCGACAAGCTCGAACAATAAGAGAGCTTATTCTTCTTGCTTCGCTCGAACAATAATTATATTATCAATACTATGAAGCTCGGTTTTATTGGTCTTGGAAGAATGGGCAATCGAATGGTGATGAAGCTTCTTAGCGAGGGGCATGAGGTTGTGGTGTGGAACAGGACGAGAGAGAGAATATCAAATATCAAAAATCAAATATCAAAATTTAACTGGAAGGATAATTTAAAAGCGGCAGAATCGATAGAAGATCTGGTTGTAAAGTTAGAGAAACCACGGATCGTCTGGCTGATGCTGCCGGCAGGACAAGCGACGGAGGAAAATTTGATGGGGCCGGGGGGAGTTGCCGAATATGTGGAAGCCGGAGATGTCGTTATTGATGGTGGCAACGCCAGATTTAGCGATACGCAAAGAAGGTATGAATATTTTCAGGGGAAAGGGATTAAGTTTTTGGGGATTGGAGTTTCCGGTGGAATTATTGCCGCAACCGACGGATACCCTTTAATGGCCGGCGGCAACGTCGAAGGTTATGAATACCTCAAACCGATTTTAGACTCACTGGCAAAACCGGGTGGAGGCCATGAATATTTTGGAGAGGGCGGGGCGGGGCATTTTGTAAAGATGGTCCACAACGGAATCGAATACGGAATTATGCAGTCTATTGGCGAAGGTTTTGGAGTTTTGGAAAAATCACCATACAATTTAGACCTTTTGGGAGTTGCCAAGCTTTACCAAAAAGGGACTCTCAACTCCGGATTTATGATGGCAAGAACTATAGAGGCACTTGAAAAAGATCCTAAGCTTGCCCAAATTACCGGTTACATTGATGCGTCCGGTGAGGGGGATTGGATGATCGAGCAAGCCAAAGAAGAAGAAGTGCCGGTGGAAATTATCGAAGCGTCAAGAGATTTTAGATCCAGGTCCAGACAAGACGAAGCGGTTTCCGGAAGTTTTGCGGCAAGAATGGTTGCGGCACTTCGCAATGCTTTCGGCGGACATGAAGTTAAAAAGAAGGATACACGAATTGATCCGAATTCTTAGTCCAAATTTACTCCGAATCAAATCCTACAAATTGTGAGGAGAGGCGCAAGCCACGTGCGGCCATCTTTTTCAATCAGCTCGTCTGCCTCTTTTGGTCCCCAGCCTCCCGGTTTGTAAGAAGACAGCGGTACCAGATTTTTGGCCCAGGCTTCTTCGATCGGGTCAATAACTTTCCAGGATTCTTCAATTAAATCTTCCGACATAAATAAACTTTGGTCGCCGAGCATTACATCCAAAAGTAATCTTTCGTACGCTTCAGGTTGCGGTTTATCGAAACTGGTTTTATAGCAAAATTCCATGTCGACCGGTTCAAGCTCTTGGCCAAGCCCGGGTTTTTTAGCAGCAAGCCTTATGCCGATGCCTTCATTGGGCTGGATTTGGATGGTAATGTGGTTGGGCAGCGGCTTTTGGGAAAAGTTTTTGAAAAGCTTGTGGCCTTTTTCCTTAAATTGGATAATTATGGATGTTACTTTGCCCTCTAATTTTTTGCCGGTTCGAAGATAAAAAGGGACTCCTTGCCAGCGGGGGTTATCGATGAAGAGCTTGGTGAGAGCGTAAGTTTCGGTTTTAGAATCGGGAGCGATTTTTTCTTCCGCCAGATAGTCTTCATATTGGCTCCGGACCGTATGGGTTTTGATTTCGTCTGCTGTCAGTTTTTTAATACCTCTTACAATTTCCAGCTTTTTTTGGTTTATACTTTTGGCGTCAAAATTTGTGGGGGCATCCATAGTAATTAAAGTCATTAGCTGGATTAGGTGATTTTGCAAAATATCCCTTAGAGCCCCTGTTTTATCGTAAAATTCGCCGCGGCCTTCTGTGCCGATTCGTTCTGCGGTGGTTATTTGGACGCTATCAATATATTGGTTTGACCATAGAGGCTCAAAAATTTCATTGGCAAAGCGGAAGGCAAAAATGTTCTGGACGGTTTCTTTGCCGAGATAATGGTCGATCCTGTAAATTTGGTCTTGGGTGAAATATTTGGTGATGCTTGCGGCAAGACTTCGTGCCGATTTTAAGTCCCAGCCAAAAGGCTTTTCGATAATAATCCTGGGCTTTCCACCATGCCGGCAACTTTGGTGAAGACCATTTTTGCCCAAGTTTTTTGTCGCTTTTTCAAAAATGTCGGGGGCTATGGCCATGTAAAAAATTCTTTGGGGGCAAGTTTTTACCTCTTTTTCAAAATCATCCAAAAGACCGCCCAGGTCCTTGAGATTAAAATCCTGGGCGACATCAAGCGGCAGATAATCTATTTTTTGGGTAAAGTCTTCCCAATTATCTTTGTTTTGGAGATCTAAAGTTTCGCGGAGGGTTCTTCTAAAGATTTGGCTTGAAAAAGGGGTGCGGGCGGCGGCAATTATTTTAAATTTTGGCGGGAGAAGATTTTGTTTTGAAAGCGCGAAAAGCGCCGGGAAAATTCTTTTTTTAGCCAGATTTCCGGTGGCGCCGAAAATGACAAAAACCGCTGCTTGCATTAATACATTTTACACCAGATTGCGGTTTTTTTCTTAGAAGTTTATTTTGATAATTTGAAGGTATTCTTTGGCGCCGCTTTTTGGTGACGGACTGAAGACTTCGATGGTTCCGGTTTGAGTTTCGGGGTGAGCAAAAACTACAGAAGCGCTAAACGGACAGGGATTTTTGGCAAAGCAAGCAGAAGCTTTGCCCTGACCCAGGACTTTTCCATAAACATCTTTAACAACAATAGCAACTGCGCCTGTTTCCACATTGGCAAAGCCTTCAATTTTTAAAGGCGAAGTTATGGTGGCGCTCGGCCACGGCGCAGTAAGTGAAATGCCAATATTTGGGGCAACTTCGTCTTCCGGTCCAGTTGCCGGGCTTTGGGAAGTTGGAGAGGTTTGAGGTAGGGATAAAGCTTCAAAGCCGGAGGCCGGTTGTGGGGAAGCTTGGGCTTTGGGTTCGCCGGGGCGGTTTTGAGAAAAGCGATAAGCGCCAAAGAGAGCAAGGGCAAAAATTATAACTGTTGCCAGAGCGACGATGATTTTATAGTTAGTGGTCATCTTTGCCGCTTTCATATTATCATGGCCGTAAAGCTTTTTATTCTTTTATATTGATTTCCCATTCGTTTTCGGGTAATCTTTGGGCAAAGAGATGAGTGACGATTTATTTTCGGCTGATAGCTCTAATGCTCCGCTTGCTGATCGGATGCGGCCAAATAAGCTTACAGAATTTTTTGGGCAGGAACATTTAGTGGCTCCTGGTAAACTTCTTGAGTCTGCAATCAGAAACGATAAAGTCTTCAGCGCTATTTTTTGGGGACCTCCGGGTTCTGGGAAAACGACGCTGGCGCAGATTATTGCGCAAGAGACAAAAGCGGAATATGTCTCAATCTCGGCAGTTGCTTCAAATGTTGCCGAGATGAAAAAAATCATTGCCGATGCCAAGAATAAAAAGGAACTCTACGGCAAAAAGACGATTTTATTTATTGATGAAATCCACCGGTTTAACAAAGCTCAGCAGGATGTGCTTTTGCCCCACGTTGAGGTGGGAACGGTTACTTTAATTGGGGCGACTACGGAAAATCCTTCGTTTGAGGTTATCGGGCCGCTTCTTTCAAGGTCGAGGGTTTTGGTTTTATATCCGCTTTCGTCCGATCAAATTAAAAAAATTGTTAATCAGGCACTTCGCGATACTAAGAGAGGGTTAGGCCAAAGGAGACTTAAGATCGACCGCGGGGCCTTGGAGACGTTGGCAGCAGCCGCGAGCGGCGATGCGCGGTTTGCTTTGACGACTTTGGAGATTGCCGCCGAGATTATTGGGAGCGGAAACCCCACTTCGCTAAAGCTTCGAGGGGTTACTAATCGCAAAACGATTAGTAAAGAAAATATTGTTGAGGCGATGCAGAAGAAGGCGAGCTACTATGATAAAAAGGCCGATTACCACTTTGACACAATTTCCGCTTTTATCAAAAGCATGCGCGGGGGAAAGACAGACGCGGCGCTTCATTATCTGGCCAGAATGATAGAAGCAGGCGAAGACCCGATTTTTATAGCAAGGAGAATGGTGATTTTTGCCAGTGAAGATGTCGGTAACGCAATGCCAACCGCCCTCGTTATTGCCACTTCAGCCATGCAGGCGGTCCATATGATCGGTATGCCGGAGGCAAGTTTAATATTGGCGCAAACTGCAAGTTATCTTTCCGAGGCGCCAAAATCTATTGCCTCAACGGAAGCAATCGGTGCGGCGCTTGCGGATGTTGCCGCGGGGGAATTAGATCCGATTCCGCTGCACCTTAGAAACGCGCCGACAAAATTAATGAAAGAGCTGGATTATGGCAAGGGGCATGTCCGCTATCCGTGGAGGGATGATCCAAACGCGGGGGGAATGGAATATATGCCCAAGAATTTGGTCGGAAGGAAATACTATGAAAGCCCGAAGAAAAAATCGGTGTAAGATGGGTATAGGATGCAATTTGTCCTGCGTTTTTTTGGCGAACTTATCTTTTTATTTATTCTTTCCAAAATTTTAATTTCGGATTTGGGCCGGTTATTTTACAGAGTGACTAAAAGCAGGAAGTGGACGGTTTACTTTTTAGCTTTCGTTTTTTTACCCGGGACGATAGTTCACGAGATGGCTCATGTATTTATGGCAGAAATATTAAGGGTCCCGGTTGGAGATATAGAGCTAATGCCAAAAATTGAGGGGAAGGGTATAAAACTCGGAAGCGTGCCGGTTGGGGAAGCGGATCCATTCAGGATGTTTGCTATCGGCGCGGCGCCATTTTTAATCGGGACGATTCTTTTAGTTTTCTCTCTGGCGCTTTTGGGGAAACTGGGGTTTTTGGATATTTGGTGGGGGAAACTGCTTGGCGGCTACATTGTTTTTGAAATCGGCAACACTATGTTTTCCAGTAAGCGTGACATGGAGGGGGTTCTGGAGCTGGTCGTGGTTGTTGCGGTGGTTTTCGGGTTTTTGTATTTTGTGGGTTTTCGAATAACCGCGATCAATTTAGAATTTTTGGTGAATGGATTTTTGCCGGTTATGCAATCCGGGAGTAAGTTAATGTTTGTGCCGATAGCGCTCGACATTGCGGCGATTTTAGTCCTTAAATTTTTGAGCAAACTTCGGATTGGTATAATGCGAGGGTGAAAATGCGGCTGGCCAGTTTAATTTCCGGTGGGGGGACGACGATGGAGGCAATCGGCAAAGCGTGCCTTTCCGGGGAAATTCCGTTTGATCTTGTATGCGTTATTTCCAGCAACCCAAACTCTGGCGGCATAGAAAAGGCCAAAAAGTTGGGGATTCCCGCGGAGGATATTGTGGTTATTAACCCGGACGATTTTCGAGTCGGTGGAAAAGTGGATCAGGAGAAATTTGGGGAAGCAATAATAAAAGAACTTAAAAAAAGAAAAGTTGATGTGGTAATGCAGAACGGCTGGTATCCATGGACGCCGAATGTTGTGACGGATGCTTACAGCGGAATGATTTTTAATCAACACCCAGGACCAATTCCAGAGTTTGGCGGAAAAGGGATGTATGGGACTGCTGTTCACGCGGCAGTTTTAGAGTTTAGAAAATTGACTGGGGGAGAGATGTGGACAGAGGTTGTCGCGCAAAGGGCGGAAAGAGATATGGATGCGGGTGCAGTTGTGAAATCTGCCAGAGTGGAGATTATGGCGGGTGACAGCGCCGAAACTTTGCAAAAGAGGGCGCTGCCGATTGAGCATAGAGTGCAGATAGAACTTTTAAAAGACATAGCAAGCAGCAACGTTCACGAACTTATAAGGCCACCGATTGTTCTAGCGGGGGAAGAGAAAATTTTGGAAGCGGCAAGACAGAAGGCAATCAAAATGTATCCGGAAAGTTAGTTTAATTCAAATGGCACAGGACAAGAAAAAAATATCAAGAGAGGCGATTGATGCTCATTTGGCGCTGGGCGGGAAAATCGAGATCAAGAGCAAGGCGCCAGTCAAAAGCAGAAGCGATTTAAACATCTTTTACACTCCAGGTGTTGGCGCGGTTTCTGCTTATTTGGCAAAGCATAGAGGAAAGACGCGAGATTTCACAATCAAAAACAATACGGTAGCAATAGTTTCCGACGGTTCGGCAGTTTTGGGGCTGGGAAATATTGGAGCAGAAGGCGCAATTCCGGTAATGGAGGGGAAAGCCATGATTTATAAGGAGTTTGCAGGTGTTAATGCGTTTCCGATTGTTTTGGCAACCCAGGACGTTGAGGAAATAATCAAAACAGTGAAAAATATTTCTCCGGTATTTGGAGGAATTCAGCTGGAGGATATTTCTGCTCCGCGATGCTTTGAAATTGAAAGCAGACTAGTTGAACTTTTGGATATTCCTGTTATGCATGATGATCAACACGGGACGGCGATTGCTGTTTTGGCCGCTCTTATTAACGCTATCTCGGTTGTCGGTAAGAATCTTGCAAAAGTTAAGATTGTAATTATTGGCGCAGGGGCTGCCGGCAGCGGAATTGCTAGACTTCTGGTCGCATATGGGATTGGCAATATTTTAGTTTGTGACAGTAAAGGTCTGATAAGTAATAGGAGAGACGATCTTGACGCAAATAAAGTAGACCTGGCAAGAATTACCAACCCCGGGAATTTGATAGGTGGGTTGGAAGAGGCAGTTTTAGGTGCCGATGTTTTAATCGGGGTTTCGACGGGGGGTAAGATTACTGGTGAGATGATTGCCAGTATGGCAACAAAACCTGTTGTTTTTGCGATGGCCAATCCAGACCCGGAGATTTTGCCTAATGAGGCAATTGCCAGTGGCGCGTATATTGCTGCTTCCGGCAGGTCTGACTTCGAAAACCAGATAAATAATCTTCTGGTATTTCCAGGTGTTTTTAAGGGTGCATTGGGAAACAAAGTGTCTAAGATCACAACTTCGATGAAAATTGAAGCAGCTGTTAAATTGGCCAGTCTTGTCAAGAAGCCCAGCCGACACGAGATATTGCCTTCCCCGTTTGATAAGAGGGTCGTTGGCGCGGTTGCCTCTGCCATTCGTAGTTAGTTTGGATCTACCCCGATTTGTTAATGGTACGATATTAGGATAAAATTTGGTTCATGGCGACAATCAATACGAACTTTGACAAGCTCGCTGCCGGATATTTGTTTTCGGAAATCGCCAGGAGAACAAAAGAGTTCGCCAATAAAAATCCGGATATCGAAATCCTTCGGCTCGGGATAGGCAATACAACAGAACCTCTTGTTCCGGCTGTGATTAATGGTTTGGCAAAAGGCGTAGAAAAGTTATCGCGGGTTGAGACATACAGCGGTTATGGTGATGAGCAAGGTAATTTACTGCTCAGGGAAACGCTTGGTAAATGGTATCAGAAGCGTAAGGTTTTTTTAGATCCGGGCGAGATTTTTATAAGCGATGGGGCCAAATCCGATTCGGCGAACATACAATCTCTTTTCAGCAAAGATAGTGTCATCGCGGTTTGCGATCCCGTTTATCCGGTTTATGTCGACAGTAATGTTATTGCCGGAAGAACAGGAGAGTTTTCCGGGGGTAAATATAAGGGCCTTGTCTATCTGCCGTGCAATGAAGAAAATGGATTTTTCCCAGATTTACCCAAGAGGAAAGTAGACCTAATTTATATCTGTAGTCCTAATAATCCTACAGGTGCTGTTGCGACTAAAAAACAATTAAAAAATTTTGTAGACTTTGCCGTAAAGACAAAAGCCGTTATAGTTTTTGACGCTGCTTATTTCGCTTATATCTCAGACCCTAAACTTCCAAGAAGTGTCTACGAAGTTCCGGGAGCAAAAGAATGCGCCATTGAGATTAATAGTTTTTCAAAATGGGCGGGATTTTGCGGAGTACGGCTTGGCTGGACAGTTGTTCCCATGGGCTTAGTCTGCAAAAATTCACCCCAAGGAAAACTAAATATGCTTTGGAACAGAAGGCAGACGACCATGTTCAATGGAGCTTCTAACATTGCCCAGGAAGGGGGATTGGCAGTACTTTCACCAAAAGGTGTCAGCCAAAGCCAAAAAGTAGTCGATTATTATATGGGTAATGCGAGAATGATTAAAAAAACTCTTAGTAAAATGGGTCTTAAGTCTTTTGGCGGAGATAATGCTCCTTATATCTGGCTTAAAACGCCAGGCAACATGAAATCCTGGGATTTTTTTGATAAGCTCCTTTTGGAAGCTCACGTGGTTGGAATTCCGGGATCTGGTTTCGGATTCAGCGGGGAGGGCTATTTAAGGCTTAGCGCCTTTGGACATCGAGAAAATATTCAAAAAGCAGTAGAGAGTATTTACCAAAACTTAAAAATTTGATATGACCCAAAAAACGCCGCCTTTTACAAAAGCACAGATTGAGAAAATTATAAAAGATTATCCAACACCTTTTCATATTTATGACGAGAAGAGTACTCGGGCGAACGCAAAAAAGCTTTTAAAGACCTTTTCCTGGAACAAGGGTTTTGGTGAATTTTTTGCCGTTAAAGCTTGCCCAAATCCTTACATTTTAAAAATTTTAGGCGAGAGCGGGTTTGGTTTAGATTGCAGTTCGCTTCCAGAGCTAATGCTAGCTCAAAAGGTTGGGATAGTTGGTGAGAAAATTATGTTTTCTTCAAATGAAACTCCGGCTGCCGAATATAAAAAGGCAAAAGAGCTTGGGGCGATTATTAATTTAGATGATATTTCCCATATTGAGTTTTTAGAAAAACATGCGGGGTTACCGCAGATTATTTGTTTCCGTTATAACCCAGGCCCTTTGAGGAAGGGGAATGTGATTATCGGTAAGCCAGAAGAGGCAAAGTATGGTTTGACGCGCGAACAGATGTTTGAAGCTTACAAGAAAGTTTCCGATAAGGGAATCAAAAGATTCGGGATGCACACGATGGTTGCTTCCAATGAACTTAATGCAAATTATTTTATAGAAACAGCAAAGATGCTTATCGATTTGGCATATGAAATCTCGCAAAAGCTAGGGATAAAGTTTGAATTTATTAATATTGGCGGCGGAGTTGGAATTCCCTATAGACCGGGGCAAAAACCTGTTGATTTAGGTTTTATCTCGCGGGGGGTCAAAAAGTTATACGAGACGAAAGTTGCGGGAAGAGGGATGGCACCGCTTAAAATTTTTATGGAAAACGGCCGGATGATTACCGGGCCTTATGGATATTTAGTGACAACGGTTCTTCATAAAAAAGATATTTACAAAAAGTACATTGGGGTAGATGCCTGTATGGCCAATTTGATGAGGCCGGGAATGTACGGGGCATATCACCACATTACAGTTTTAGGGAAGGAAAAATCCAGAAAATCCCGTACATATGATGTTGTCGGTTCGCTTTGCGAGAATAATGACAAATTCGCCGTTGATAGAAGCTTGCCCAAAATTGAAATTGGAGACATCTTGGTTATCCACGACACCGGGGCCCATGGACATGCGATGGGTTTTAATTACAATGGAAAATTAAGGTCGGCAGAACTTCTGCTTAAGGCAAACGGTAAGGTAGAGGAGATAAGAAGAGCAGAAACTGTCAAAGATTACTTTGCGACTTTAGATTTTTCAAATCTCTAGGCATGATTGTTACAAAATTTGGTGGTACATCGCTTTCAACTGTCTCAAGAGTAAAAACTCTTCGCGAGATTATTAAAGGCAAGTTGGCGAGAAAACCGATAGTGGTGGTTTCGGCAGTAGGTGGCATAACAGATTTGCTGATCGCGGCTTTTGCCAGGAATAGAAATTCAACTCTTCGCGAGATTCGGCGGGTGCACAAAGATTTGGCAAGCGACCTATTCAAAGGAGACGAACTGGTGGATGTTTGCCTCTATATCGACTCCAAACTCGCGGAGATTGAAAAATTGCTTGGCCGCGCCGGAAGGGAAAAATCCGATTTAGATAGAGTGCTTGCCACGGGTGAGGTGATTTCTTCTTACATTGTGGCGAGATTTCTTAAAAGATCGGGGATAAGGGCAGAGCAAGTAGTGGCCAATGATTTAATTGTTACTGATAATAATTTCGGGGCGGCGGAATTTTTGCCAGGGCCAACGGTAACAAAAGTAAGGAAGATTTTAAAACCGCTTATTTCTGGCGGCGTTGTCCCTGTTGTTACCGGGTATATCGGTTCGACAAAAAGCGGCGAGATTACGACTCTTGGAAGAGGGGGCTCTGATTATTCGGCGGCAATAATCGGTTTTTGCCTTAGAGCTTCCGAAATTCAGATCTGGACGGATGTTGATGGAATCTTTACCGCTGACCCAAAAATTGTAAAGCGGGCGCGTGTCATTGCCCAAGTTTCTTTTAAAGAAGCTTCCGAGCTGGCGGCTTTTGGAGCAAAAGTCTTGCACCCAAGAAGTATTAGGCCGGCGGTAAAAGCGGGGATTCCTGTTCGAGTTCTAAATACCTTAAATCCAAAATCCGCCGGAACTTTAATTTTGGATAAACCGGATCTGAAAAACCCGATTACTGCCGTTTCTTACAAAAGGAAAATTACACTAGTTAATATTTATTCAACAGCAATGCTTTTTTCAAAAGGTTTTTTGGCAAGAATTTTTGCAGTTTTTGCAAATAGTAATATTTCTATTGATTTGGTTAGTGTTTCGGAGGTTAGCGTTTCGGTTACTTTAGAAGATGGCGAAGACCTTAACAAGGTTACCAGCAAGCTTTCGGAATTTGCCCAAGTAACTGTTAACCGCAACCTGGGAATGGTTTCTTTAATCGGTGAGGGGATTGTAACTTCGAGCCTTTCTATTAAAAAAATATTTGAGATTTTGGACAGGCAGCGAATTCTGGTGAAGATGGTTTCTTTGGGGGCAACAGATATAAATGTGAGCCTGGTGGTACAATACGATCAAGTTGAGCAGGCCGTGCGGGTTTTGCATAACAAGTTGCTGGTCAAAAAAATGAACGTGGGAGGTAAAAGCTAAATGAAAATAGCGCTAGTTGGTTATGGCAATATGGGGCAAGAGCTTGAGAAACTGCTTGACGAAGTAAGCGGTCATAAGATTGTTTCCATAAGTTTTAAAAGCAAAACAGATAGGCTAGACAAAGAAGGAATCAAGAGGGCAGATGTGGCTGTCGATTTTACATCAGGGGAAATTGTTCTTTCCAATATCAAAGAAATTTTAGCTTTGGGGACAAAGATAGTTGTCGGGACAACCGGCTGGTATGATAATTTTGCCGCGGTAAAAGGGCTTGTGGAAAAGAGTAAAGGCGGGTTAATTTACGCCAAGAACTTTTCGGTGGGGGCCAATATTTTTTTCAAAATAGTTTCTTATAGTAGCAAATTATTTGATAAATACGGCGGGTATGATGTTTATGGTTTGGAGATGCATCATTCTGGTAAGAAGGATAGCCCGAGCGGCACGGCTCGAAAAATTACCGATTTGGTGATTGCCAATTTTGGCAAGAAGAAAGTCGCCAATTTCGAAAAACTCGATAGACAAATTAAAGAAGAGGAGTTACACTTTGCATCGGTGCGAGGCGGAAATAATTTTGGATTTCATGAGGTAGTATTTGACAGCGCGGCCGATGAAGTAAAATTATCGCATCAGGCGCACAGCCGGCGAGGTTTTGCGCAGGGAGCGCTTTTGGCAGCCGAATTTATAAAAAATAAAAAAGGAATTTATTCGTTCGAACAAGTTTTCGATAAGGAGAAAATTTAGATGAGACTTACCAAAATTAGCGGTGTGATCCCGGCTATGGTTACCCCGTTTGACGAGAAGGGGAATGTTGATATTGGCGCGCTTAGAAAGCTGATTAAATTTTTAGTAACAGGCGCGGTTTCTGCTATTGTGCCATGCGGTTCAACGGGAGAGGCCGCCACCTTAGATTTAGAAGAATACGAGCTGGTTGTAAGAACAACGGTTGATGTAGTAGGCGGGAAAATTCCGGTTATCGCCGGAGCTGGCAGTAACGATACGGCAAGGGCGATCCATCTTTCGCAAATTGCCAAAGAAGCCGGAGCCGACGTCCTTTTGCATGTTTCTCCCTATTACAACAAGCCGACAAATGCGGGATTGGTTGCCCATTACAAGGCGATAGCAAAAGCAGTTGATTTGCCGATTATTCTTTACAATGTTCCGGGAAGAACTGGTTCAAATGTTTCAGCAGATGTAGTTATTCAAATTGCCAAAGAGGTACCACAGGTTGTCGGGGTTAAGGAAGCATCAGGTAACTTAGGGCAAATGATGGATATTATAAAAGGTACTGGCCGCGATTTTTCAGTGCTTTCCGGTGATGATGCCCTGACCTTGCCGCTTTTGGCAGTTGGGGGAGACGGCGTTATTTCGGTTGTGGCCAATGAGGTTCCACGACAGATGAGCGAGATGGTTTCTGCCGCTCTTTCGGGAAATTTTAAAAAGGCAAAAGATATCCACTATAAACTTTTAGATTTAATGAACGTCAATTTTATTGAAACCAACCCGATTCCCGTAAAAACGGCGCTTGCCTTGATGGGCAGAATTGGCGAAAATTTCCGCTTGCCCTTGGTTCCAATGCAAGCAAAAAATAAGGAAGTTTTGGTTAAAACTCTGAAAAACCTGTCTTTGGTATGAAGAGAATTCCTGTTGGAATTTTGGGGGCAACCGGTGCTGTTGGCCAAAGATTTGTTCAGCTACTTGAAAATCATTCTTATTTTGAAATTACCGATCTTTGCGCTTCTGAGCGAAGTGCGGGTAAGTCTTATAAAGACGTAGTTTTGTGGAGACTGCCAACAAAACTGCCGGCTAATGCGGCCAACTTAGAAGTTAAAACTTGTGAGGCGAACACCGGGGCGAAGGTGGTTTTCAGCGGTTTGGATTCAACTGTAGCCGGAGAAATAGAAGAGAATTTTGCCAGAGCCGGATATGCGGTTATTAGTAACTCTAAAAATCATCGGATGGATAGCGATGTGCCGCTTTTGATTGGTGAAGTTAATCCAGACCAAATAAAATTAATTGAATTTCAGAAAAAAAGGTTTGGGGGAGACGGCTTTATTGTCACGAACCCCAACTGTACGACGGTTGGTTTGGCGATGGTTCTAAAACCATTGGACGAAGCCTTTGGCGTAGAGCGGGTAGTTATGACTTCGATGCAGGCACTATCTGGTGCTGGCTACCCCGGGGTTTCGGCGCTCGATGCTGTTGATAATGTGGTGCCATATATTGAAGACGAGGAAGAAAAAGTCGAGGTGGAACCGCTAAAGCTTTTGGGTAAGGTTTATGGTAACGAGGTGAAATTTGCATCTTTTAAAATTGATGCCCATTGCAATAGGGTAAGTGTGCGTGATGGGCACACAGAAACTTTAAGCATTGGTTTTAAAAAGAGGGTAACAACCACGCAGGTAACTAGAGTTTTGAAAAACTTTCGGGGCTTGCCGCAAAAATTGGGTTTGCCGTCGGCGCCGAAAGAGCCAATTGTGGTGGTGGAAGAGGCAAACAGACCGCAGCCGGTTTTGGATAGAGACATAAACGGCGGAATGTCGATTATTGTTGGTAGAATTAGAGAATCTAACGTCTTGGATATTAATTTAGTTCTACTGGTTCACAACACAATACGCGGGGCAGCCGGGGCGGCGATTTTAAACGCCGAACTTCTTAAGGCTAGAGGAATTATTTAAGGTTGCCTTTTGGCTGTTGGCAAGATTGGTGTGGATGCGGATTATTACATTACGCGTTATCATTTGCTAGACTAAATAATGTCGAAGAAAATTACTGTAGTTTTTGCCATTGTTGTTCTAATAACTTTCGGATTTTTGGTTACCCGTAAAAGCGAAGAAAAAATGACAGACACAAATATAAATTTGCCGGTACAGGCGACTCAAGGCGCAGTACCATCCGGCCTTAAGATAGAAGATATTCAAGTTGGCAGCGGGCCGGAGGTTAAAAGCGGCGATACGGTGACCATAAACTACAAAGGGACTTTAACCGACGGAACAAAATTTGACAGTTCTTATGACCGCGGTACGCCGTTTACGACGCAGATTGGTGTTGGGCAGGTAATAAAAGGCTGGGATGAGGGAGTTATCGGAATGAAAGCCGGCGGCAGGCGGAAGCTTACAATTCCTTCGGATTTGGCATACGGTGGCCGGGATATCCCCGGAATTCCCGCCAACTCCATTTTGGTTTTTGAACTAGAACTTATTGCAGTTAAGTAACTTGTCATAATTTTCCTAAGTGGAGGAATTAATATAAATTATCTTTGATTCTTTGCGATCCTGCTCTTTTTTGTTTCTTCCGATAAGTCCAATTTCAGGATCTTCCTTACCACTGCCTTCATTTTCCGATACATAATTTAAAATACCCGCCTGATCTCCGGCAACGATCCAGCCGGAATCAACTTTTAAAACGGTGAAATCGGCAGAGGAAGTGCCCGGTATAATTTGGCCATATTTTTCCAGGACTTCTGTTGCTTCTTCTTTTAAATCCCTTGGGGAATTGTAGATGATGACACAAGTACCATTTTCAAAAACCGCCCAATTTTGTAATTTTGGCTCAATAACTTTTTTATATATAGCTATCAGCTCTTCAAAATTTTGGGGCATGGGGATTTTTATTGGGGGAACTGCGGTTTCACTTTGCCATCCTTTATATTGACACTGTACCAGTTGAAAGTGGCAGTGTGGCCATCTTTAATTTCATAAACATGGACGCTATACTCACTTTCATCTCCACTATCCACCTCAATTTTCCCGTTGGGAACCCTTTTTAGGTAGTCTTGTATTTCCGGCAGATTTTTAACGCTTGCGACTGCCTGTTCGGAAGTAATTTTAGAAGGTACAGTTTGCGCCGGTGCCGGGGTTGGCGTTTGTGTCGAACTTAGTTTTTGGAAAGCAAAATAGCCTGCACCGGCTAATACAACTATTATTATCAGTAAAATTAAATTCCTCATATTTTAAAAGGGGTATTTTTTCAGCAAATTTTTGTCTCTATTAATCCACATCAGAGAAATAACATTCCCAATTAAGACCAGGAATACTGCGCCAATGCTGGGTAGACTAAAGATTTGTTTTTCCAATAAACTGCTCAACCTGATCATCCCTGCAAAAATTACTAGTGAATTGATAAAATTGAAGACAGCAACCGCCTTATTGAAAGGTTTGTTAAGAACCAATAGGGTGATTTGCAGTAGGGATATTATAAAAAACAATCCCAAAAATGAGCCAGGATACGCAAGAGAGAGATCGAAACCGCTTCTGCCCGTTCCTTGAAAATTTTCCCAATTTAAAAAACCCAAAAGTATTTGGGACAATAAAAGAGTAAGGAAAATATATTTTAAGTTTTGTTTAGCCTGCTTACCTTGTTTTGATGCTAAAGCCAAAATAAACGGGGATACAATAAGTATTGTTACTAAGATAAATATATAAGGAAAATCCATCTAAAATTAAGCATAGATTAGGAAACTTGACCTGTCAAATGTAAAGGGCTAAAGTTTAATCAATGCCCAAATTCAAAAACCGAAAAGGTTTTGTTCCTATTATCTTGGTGATAATCCTGACTGTTGTGATAACAGGTGTTGCCGGAGTTGTCTATAAATCCAGGAACGAAATTAAAGTAAGAAGCGATAAAACCTCCCAAACAACAGAGTTGAAAGGTTCACCCGCGCCAACACCCCAAAGTGCAGAGGTTAACTTAGCTAACAGCGGCAGACTGGCGGATAAACCTTTTGAGCAAAAGATAGACACAGCTAATGCTGCAGTTCCTAAATTCTCCATATACCCACCGGCAGGATGGGAAAAGGTAGCGCCATACGGCAATATTGTGGTTGAATTTGTCTCTCCCGTCAAAGATGAAATTTCAGAAGGTGCAGCAGGTATCCTCTGGACAGTAAATGTCCGGTCCAGTTTGAGTATTAATATAGTAAAATCAGAGTTTAAAAACCTTGATGATGCTTTAGAATCCGCGATCCTTAATAAGGTAAATTCCACCGTAACGATTAGCCAGAGACAAAAAATTAAAGTCAATGGGGAAGAGGCGTATGCTTTAGAATCCGTAATGGATATTCGTGAGACAGCCCAAAAAATACTAGAGTCTCAAATGCAAGAGGAACTGGCTAAAGCTGCTAAAGAAGGGGTGAATGTTTCGCGAAAAGACATCCAAGAAGATATGGATAAGGTGCTGCAGCAAGCAAAGGTAAGGATTCTTAGCTATGTATTTTACAAAAATGGTTACCTTATAACGGTTGCCGGTAAAGCCTTTGAGCCTTATTGGGACAAAAGGGGGTTACAGCTGAAACAATCTATGGATACTTTTAAATTTGAGTAATATGACCACTTGACAATGAAGGGTTTTTATTTAGTTAATTAAGTAGATGAATAAATCTGCCCATCCCGATTTTTCTTCGCGGCAAAAGGGGTTTGCCAATCTTCTGGTAATTGGCGGGGTGGTAATTTTGGGGATAGCCGTTTTTTTAATAGCTTCAGGTACTCTTAAGTTTTCAGGGTACGTTAAAGTCGACGATAAGAGCAAAAGCCAAGCCGGATCTCAAGTTTCACAGTCTACGGCCCAGCCCACAGAGAAACCAAAATCCCAAATTAAGCTTAGTGCCGAACCGTTTGTCGATTCTAAATTAGGATTTTCCATCAGCTATCCGGAAGGATGGAAAGTTAACAGTGCTACCACCAATGTCACTATTTATAAGTCTTCCGATACCAAGGGTTCAGATAAGGCTGATGCTTTAATTTCTGTCTTTTCGGTCCCCATAGGTGATTATAAAGACACAAAGCTGGCAACAATTGCGGATTTGCATAAAGTCCAGCTAAAAAAGCAATTCAGCGATGTTAAATTTCTCAAAGAGGGTGAGATTAAGGTGGGGGAAGAAAATGCCTATGAGATGGAATTTACAGGGGTACTGGGTGGGGAAAATATGCACGGTAGATATATGGTTATAACATCGCCGAAGAATCTTTACGCTATTTTAGGCGGAGTTAATGAAGGCATGTGGAGTACGTACAAAGACTATGTGGATGCCTCCATCGCCACTTTCAAGCCTCAATAAGGCACAACGTACTACACAAAACCGTTAAATTGTCTTGACATTCACGTAACTGTTGTATATACTTTGGTTATTATGCAAACTGTAATTCATATAAAGGCTGATAAAGAGGTTAAGGAAAATGCGGTTAAAGTTGCCCATGCGCTCGGTCTCAATCTCAGTGATGTGATAAATGCGTCACTCCGCAATTTCATTAGGACCCGGGAAATAATTTTTTCTGATACTCCACAAATGACACCGGAGCTCGAGAAGCTTCTCGACAGAGTTGAAGAGGATATTAAGCATAATAGAAATATTGTTGGCCCTTTTTCCACTGCTGAAGAAATGGACAGATATCTTGATTCTCAATGATTGTCCATTTGCATAAGAACTTCAAAAAACATTATAAAAAGTTAACCGAATCCCAGAAAAGAAAATTTAAAGACAGAAGAAATCTATTTATACAAGATGAATTTGATCCGGTTTTGAATAACCATGCATTAAAAGGAAAGTATCTAGGCTATAGAAGTATAAATATCACAGGCGATATACGAGTAATATTTAAAAAAGATTCAGAAGGTGCACTTTTTGTTGCAATTGATAGCCACAGTAATTTGTATGGATAAAATTATTTCCTATATGAATTATGTCTTGCTTGGAGTGCCGATAATTTATTTTGATCGACCTTGCCTGCCGGCAGGCAGGAAATCAGAGAACCACGACCTTAGTTTCCAAGCTCACGTTTTTGCTACTTGGTGTGTTTTTTAATCCACGCGGCAATTTCTTCTAATTTGGGTTTTTTGTTTTCCACCCAGAGAGCAAAGTTAACTATTTCCCGGTTAGTTGCTTCAAACTTTTTACCATTTGTTATTAAAAATTCAATCATTGATACGGTTGCTGTTCTTTTATTGCCGTCAGCAAAGACGTGATTTAAAAGAAGAGAGTGCATGAGTGCTGCGGCTTTTAAGATAAGATTTGGATAAAGGTCTTTGCCTCCGAAGCTGGACTCGGGCCTAAGCACTGCCGATTCCAGAAGCCCCAGGTCACGCAAACCTTGTAATCCGCCAGTGGCCTCCACCAGTTCATAATGAATTTGGATAACGTCTTGGGGTGTTAGATATTTCACCTAGAAGCGAGTTCTTCGAGGGCACTGCGGTATTGTTTTATCAATCTCTGCGTGAGGGCGTGGATTTCGCGATCCGCAGTAAAAACGGGATCGACTGAAAAATTGACAGCGTCGCCAACTTTGATGCTTTTTTCGTCGAGAACTTTTTTAGGGATAATTACAGCGATGGAATTTCCGACCTGAATAGTTTTCTGGATCATGTTATTACAATGTTATAACACTGGGTATGTATTGTCAAGATGTTTGATGGTAAAATGTTGAACGATGAATCTTTCTGTGGGAATTGTTGGGCTTCCGAATGTGGGGAAGTCGACGCTTTTTAATGCGCTTCTTAAGAAGCAGGTGGCGCTTTCGGCTAACTATCCGTTTGCGACGATTGAGCCAAACGTCGGCGTTTGCGAAGTGCCGGATGAGCGGCTTGAAAAGTTAAAAGAAATTGTCGAGAAGACAGAAGGTTTGGGTCCGAACTTTAAGATAATTCCGGCGACGGTTTCTTTTGTGGACATTGCAGGTTTGGTTAAGGGTGCCGCTTCTGGTGAAGGGTTGGGTAACCAATTCCTTTCTCATATCCGCGAAGTGGATGTAATTGTTTTTGTCCTAAGGGATTTTAAGAATGAAGATATTGTGCGGGCGGGGAGCGAGAACCCAAAAAGCGACCTTGAGGTTTTAAAAACGGAGCTGATGCTCAAAGACTTAGAAACAATAAACAAGAGACTTGAAACTTTAAACAAAGAATTAAGGTCAGCTACTGTCCAAGATCCAAGACATCAGGCGGCTGCAGTGCTTCAAAAAGCAAAAGGACTGATTGAGCAAGGGAAGTGGCTTGAGGAAAATTTGGATAATGATGAGCTGGAAAAGATAAAGGATCTACAACTGTTGTCGACTAAAAAATCCATCATTGTTTTGAATAGTGACGAGGAAGAGATTGCTTCGTCGCAAGCTCCTCGCAATGACAACGAAGTGAGAATATGTGCCAAGACGGAGGAAGATTTGGCGAGTCTTGATGCGGAAGAGCAAAAGTTGTATCTAGCCGAGCTTGGAGTTGCCGAGCCAGGCTTGAATATATTAATAAAGAAGGCTTATGAAACTTTAGGCCTGATTACATTCCTTACGGCCGGGCCGAAGGAAGTTCGTGCTTGGACGACTCAAAAAGGAGCATTGGCACCACAAGCGGCGGGAGTAATCCATACCGATTTTGAAAGGGGATTTATCGCGGCGGAAGTAATAGATTGGGAAGAGCTTGTGGGTTGTGGGGGGTGGAAGAACGCCAAAGATCAAGGGAAAATTAAAACAATTGGGAAGACAGAGGCGATAAAAGACGGGATGGTAGTGGAATTTCGTTTCAGTGTTTGAACTAGGTATACAAGTATATCTGTGTTAAGTCCAATCGCCCGAGGCGAATTTTGCTCGAGCCTTCATATTTGTTCCAGACTTTAGAGCGAGTTCTAACGGTTTTAAAACCTTATCAATTTTTTCAAATAACTCTCTAGTTTTTTGTCTACTGATTAGTCGATCTATTGTTTTGTCGAATGCTTGAGATTTATGGTTGAGATAAATTTTGTAATTCCTTACAGTTTCGTAGCTGATATGGAGGGCGCCTTGACAGACATAATCCGGGTAATCTCTTTTCAGCATCATTATAAGAACCAGACGCTTTGTTAGCATTAGTTTTTCTTCACTTGTTAAAAATTCATCAAAGAACAATTTTATATCCCCAGGTTTATTCAAAGAAGATATGAGATAAGAGAAATGGCTTTCGAGTTCTGTTAATTTTGTGGTAGTGAGTTTGTATTTAGATGCTCTGGGCATAAATACTAGTATACAAGTATATTAGTATGAGTCAAGACAGATAAAGGAATCATTAGGCTAAACCTTAATTATTGAATTAAACTTAGGTGTCTGATATCATTTCCTCCATGTACGAACTTATTGTTGTTGGGACTGTTGACGGCGCGGCGGCGCTTT
Organism: Candidatus Curtissbacteria bacterium; assembly: GCA_030647775.1. Taxonomy (GTDB): domain Bacteria; phylum Patescibacteriota; class Microgenomatia; order Curtissbacterales; family GWA2-41-24; genus JACPKK01. The sequence goes on along the minus strand of JAUSJC010000005.1, from coordinate 44,601 downwards.
TCGAGAGGGTCGAGAAGTTTTTGAAGGAAGCCAATGCCCAAAATGTAAAAAGCGAAAAGATGGGCAAAAAGCCTCTGGCATATAAGATTGCCAAACAAACAGAGGCAGAATATTTCCTGTTTAATTTTGACGCGGATCCGGCAGAGATTTTGGCGCTTGATAGAAAGATAAGGCTGGAGCAGGAAGCGGTTTTGAGACACCTCTTAATTAAAGTAAAACCGCAAAGAAAGTCAAAGTCGAAAGTCCCGCCAGGGGGACGGGCAGGCAAAGTCGAAAGCCCCGCCGACACCAAGGCTTTGGCGGGCAGGCAAAGTGAAAAGAAGGAAGAGCCGAAGGTGGAGGTTAAGCCGAAAGTAACAGTTACCACTAAGGTCACAACTTCCAAAAAAGAGGCAAAACCGGTAAAATCGACAAGTAAAGCGCCAAAAGCAAAAGGAAAGAAGTAGTAGATCATGGCAAGTAGGGCATCACTTAACAAAGTACTTTTGATCGGGAATTTAACGCGGGATCCGGAGTTAAGGTATACGCCATCCGGAGCCGCGGTTTGTTCGTTTGGCGTTGCGACAAACAGGGTTTATACATCTTCCGACGGGCAGAAAAAAGAGGAAGTGGAATTTTCTAAAATTGTTTCCTGGGGTAAGCTGGCAGAGCTTTGTTCACAGCTTTTGACCAAAGGCCGCAAAGTCTATGTTGAGGGAAGGCTGCAAACAAGAAGCTGGGAAACCCCGGATGGTCAAAACCGCCAGACGACAGAGGTGGTAATTGACGACATGAGAATTTTGGATTCGAGACCGGGTTATGGGGTGGGGACAGCAGAGGGTGCTGCGGGTAGTCCTGCGGAAGAGGTTTTGGACGCCGAGGACGCCGAAGAGAAAGCACCGGCGGATGGCGGGGAGAAAGTTTCTGCTGAAGCAGGCGGTGCAGAAGATAAACCCAAAAGGGCAGTGAAGGCAGCCAAAAACGAAGATCCGCCAGCCCATTCGGGGTCTGAGCCCTCAGGGTCGAAGACTGGCGGAGAGCCGAAGACGAACGAAGAAGATCAAAAGGTAGATTTAGACGACTTACCGTTTTGAGTCGTCGAAAGACGAAGGACTAACGACTGAGGCAAAAATTTATAACTTTAGTCATTTGTCTTTAGTCATTAGTCAAAATTAAAACATGCAAAGAATAATTGCCAGATTAAAAAGAGCCAAAAACTGTCCTTTATGTGCTTCAGGCACGACTGTAGATTATAAAGACACGGTGCTTCTTCGGAGACACCTTTCAGAACGCGGTAAAATTCAATCCCGTGCAAGAACCGGAATTTGTGCCAAGCATCAAAGGCAAATAACCAGCGGTATTAAAAGGGCAAGAGTTTTAGCGTTTTTACCATTTGTGCAGGGATAAAGTAACGTATTAGGTATAAGAGAGCTTATTCTCCTTCAGAGAAGTAAGTATCAGGTCTGGATTTGCATCTATCGATGCGGGTACAATAAGAGAGCTTGTTTCTCGCAAGCTCGAAATTAAAGCATAAGAGAGCTTGTAATTTCTCTCAAATTCGAAATTATGGTCAATTTGCAAATCCCAAAGATCTCCTCTTCTAAAAAATCTTCAGGAGTTTTAAATTTTGTTATCCAATTTTTTATGGTTGGGCTAATTTTCTTTGCTCTGGGCTTTGCCTTGGGACAGAAGAAGGTGGCAATTGATAAAAAAGGTTTTATCCCGAACATTACTTTTGCCAACCAGACACCGGCGGCCTACCAGAACGTAGATTTTTCGCTTTTCTGGAGGGTTTTTGATACTTTGCCCCAAAAGTATTTGGACAAGACCGCCATTGACGGACAGAAGATTTTGTATGGGGCAATTGCGGGAATGGTAAAGTCGCTTGGCGACCCTTATACGGTATTTTTGGACCCAAAGCAGAACCAGGCAATTACGGAAGAACTGGCCGGAAGTTATCAGGGTGTGGGAATTCAAATCGGTTTTAATAAGGACAAGCGTTTAGTCGTTATTGCTCCACTCAAGGGAACGCCGGCCGAGGCGGCAGGGGTTAAGCCTAAAGACCTTATTCTCAAGATCGGCAATAAGGATACTTTCGATATAACACTGCCGGAGGCAGTTGATTTGATCCGCGGTAAGTTGGGAACAAAAGTAAAGCTGACTTTGATGCGCGAAGGAGCCGATAAGCCTTATGAAAAAGAAATCGAGCGGGCGCAAATTACAGTTAAAAGCGTAGAAGTGGAATACAAAGACAGCAAAAAGGGGAAAATCGGGGTTATCCATATTTCACGATTCGGAGACACGACAGACACTGAATGGGACAGCGCGGTTTCCGATATTATTTCCAATAAAGTTTATGGGGTAATTGTTGATATGCGCAATAACCCGGGCGGGTTACTTACTTCGGGAATCCATGTGGCAAGTGAATTTATTTCGGGGACAGTTGTAAAGCAAGAAACTTCTGATGGGACGGTGACGGCGCTTGGCGCGGATCACACAGGGAAATTGCTTTCGGTGCCTCTTTCGGTTCTGGTTAACGGCGGCTCGGCATCGGCTGCTGAGATTTTTTCGGGTGCAGTCAAAGACAACAACCGCGGGAAACTTATTGGTGAGAAGACTTTTGGCAAGGGGAGCGTGCAGGACGTCGTGCCGTTTGCCGGCGGCTCTTCACTCCATGTTACTTTTGCAAAGTGGCTGACGCCAAACGGGACATCAATAAACAGCGTAGGGATTACGCCGGATGTTATAATTGAACCTAAGGCAGACGACAAATTAGATACGCAACTGGAAAAAGCCCTAGAGCTCTTTTGATCCAAATCATTTCATGAAGCTTGAGTTTGTAAAGTTTAAAAAACCCAGTCTAATACTTTTGGTTTTTGCTCTTGGTGTGGTCAGCACATTTGCGGCGCTGCGGGGTTTCGGAAAGACCTTGCCAAGCGTGCCTCTAAACAACCTGTCGCAGACGGTTAGGGTAATTGATGAAGAGTCGGCAGTTATTGATGCCGTCCAAAAAGTTTCACCGTCCGTTGTTTCAATCGCTGTTGAAAACAGGCAGCTGTTTGATCCACTATTTGGGTTTTCCCAGCCAACCAGTAAGCAGTCGGGAATAGGGACGGGGTTTGTGGTTTCGAAAGACGGGTTAATCCTTACCAATAAACATGTAGTTGCCCAAGAAGGGGAGAAGTACATTGCCATAACCCGCGATAAAAACGGGCTGGAAAAAAAGATGCCGGTAACACAAATCAACCGGGACCCTTTTAACGATTTGGCAATTATTAAGGTGGAGGCGACGGATCTTATCCCGGTTGATTTTGGTGATTCAGATAAATTGAAGGTCGGGCAAAAAGTAATTGCTATTGGAAACGCTCTTGGACAATTTGAAAATACGGTGACAACCGGTGTCGTTTCGGGTTTGGGCCGGGGAGTTTCTCCCATCGACCCCTTAACGGGGGTTGCCGAAAAACTCGATGATCTGGTGCAGACCGACGCGGCGATTAACCCGGGTAATTCCGGGGGACCCCTGGTTAATATTTTGGGGCAGGTTATTGCTATTGATACGGCTATTGCCGATGCCCAAAATATCGGTTTTGCGATAAAAATTAATATTGCCAAACAGCTGATTGACGACTTTAAATCCTCCGGCGGCAAAATTTCCAGGCCGCAACTTGGGGTGACGTATACTCATATTCCCCGAGACGTGGCGCTTTTAAATGAGGTCCCGGAAGGGGAACTTGTTAGGAGTGTTATTGCCGGTTCCGGGGCTTTTGCCGCGGGGATAAAAGTCGGAGATATTATTACCCAGCTTGACGGACGTAAATTAACTGATGAAAATACTCTTTCTTCAATCATCCGTACAAAAAAGGTTGGGGACACGGTTAAGATACGGCTATTTCGCGTGGGACAAACCATAGATTTGACCGCTACTTTAAAAGAGGCTTCAACCCAGTGAGAGGACCAAAGGCAAAAAACCAGGTTTCTTTCAGGAAGGTTTTTAAAAATCGTCCATTTATGACGTTATGGATTAACCAGATTCTTCTGCAGCTTTCCTACAATATGCTTAATGTTTCTTTGATTATTTTGGTGTTTAGGTTAACGAATTCCAACATAATTGCGGCGACCTTTATTTTAATGACAATGCTGCCGGTTATCATTTTCGGAATCTTTGCCGGCGTTGTTGCTGACAGGTTTGATAAACGGAAAATTCTTCTGGCAACGGATATCGGGATTGGGATAGCAATGCTTCTTTTTCTACCGGTTCAGGATAAAGTCGCTTTGATTCTGGCCGTGGCATTTCTTTTAAACATTTTCTTCCAGTTTTTTATGCCGGCAGAGGCGGCGGCACTACCTACGATTGTTCCAAGGGGGGATTTATTTGCGGCAAACGCCCTTTTCCAATTTACCCCGACCGCGGCCCTAATTATAGGCGCTTCATTGGCAGGGCCAATTGTTGCCAATTTCGGCTATAACCCGATTTTTATTTTTGGATCAGCGGCGATGCTCGCCACTTTTTTTGTAAGGAGAGCGCTGCCTGCGTTGCCGCCGGAAGCGCATATGGCATACCACCGGAAAGAGGGGATTATTGGCCTCATTGTGCTTTCCAAGAAGCATGCCGCTATGGGATTGAGATTTATTTTTTCCGATAACCGCATTTGGATTTCGATCGTGATCCTTTCGTTTGTGCAGGCGGCATTTTCGACGGTAGCGGCTTTGGCGCCCGGTTTCATGGAACAGGTTTTAAAAATTGAGGCAACCGACGCTTCGATAATTATTTTGATGCCGCTGGGGATTGGTGCACTTTTCAGCGCATATTTAACAGTGAAATTTTGGAACAAGATTCCAATCAGGACGCTTGTTGTGCGCGGTCTTCTAATCTGCGGTGCGGCCTTAATTTTAATGGCCTTGACCCCTGTTATTGGTAGAAACCTGGCGCACGGGGAATTTCTGGTTAGTCATATCAGGCCGTTTTCCAAGGCATTTACAGTTTCTTTCTGGGTTTCGATATTTTCTTTAATTATGGGTTTTGGGGCGGCGCAGATAATAATTCCTGCCCAGACCAGTTTACAGAAACACACCCGAAGTGCCTATCGCGGACGCGTATTTGCCTCTTGGGTTTTTTTAACTTCTGTAAGTGTGGTGTTTCCTTCCTTAATTGCCGGAGCTGTGGCCGATATTTTCGGTGTAACGCAGGCCATGACAGCTGCCGGGATTGTTATTGTTCTGGCGTCCTTTATCGGTTTCCGGGGGGAATGGTTTCTGGCGCACTTTTCACCAAAATTTTTGAGACTGGCAGAGGGTTAATTTCCCCGGGTTATATTTTGTAAGTCTTCGGTTATTTTTTCTAAATTCCCATTGAGAATGCTCTCGATATTGTGATACGATTTGCCTGTCCTATGGTCTGTGACCCGATCCTGCGGAAAGTTGTAAGTACGAATCTTTTCGCTCCTGTCGCCCGAACCAAGCTGGCTCGCGCGCGATCCGGAGATTTGGGAAAGGCGTTTTTCTTCCTCCATTTGGAAAATGCGGGATCGGAGTAGTTCTAAGGCGATTGCGCGGTTTTGGCCTTGGGCTCTTTCGGTCGAGGCTTTGACAATGATGCCGCTTGGGATATGTTTTATGCGGACAGCGGTTGAGACTTTATTAACATTTTGACCTCCGTGGCCGCCGGCGCGGAACGCTTCAAACTGGATATCGGCGGGGTTTATAACGACTTGGGTTGGGGCAACTTCGGCAAGGACCGCGACAGTGGCGGTTGATGTATGGATACGGCCGGAAGATTCGGTTTTGGGAACCCGCTGGACCCTGTGGACACCGGATTCATATTTCAGTTTTTCAAAAACGCCGTGGCCGGTAAGCTTATATATGATTTCTTTAATATTGCCGATGCCGCCTTCGTTTTTATCCAGTTCTTCGACTTTCCATTTTTGTGAGGCGGCAAACCTGGTGTACATGCGGGCCAGATCGCCGGCAAAAAGGCCGGCTTCGTCACCGCCGGCGGCGGCGCGGATTTCCAAAATTGCTGAGTTTCCGTCATTGCGAGTCCCCGCCACAACTTCGTTAGATGTTGGCGGGGACGCGGCAATCTCGTCATTTGATTGCTTCCCTGCCCGTCCGGCAGGCGGGGCAATGCTTGCAATGACAGATGACTCAAGCTGAGATTTTTGTTCGCGGAGTTTTCCCAGCTCCTCTTGGGCAAGGTCAGCCATATCAGGGTCTGCCAAAAGCTTTTCGGCTTCGACGATTTTTCGGTCCAAGTCGGCGATTTGTGTTTTAAGATAATCAGACATTGTAATTAAACTCCAAATAACAAATTCCAAATTACAAACAAATCAATAATAACAAAATTATAAGTTCAAGACGTTTTTAAAATTTAAAATATTGAATATTATTTGGATTTTGATGCTTGGTATTTGGAAATTGAGATCCGCGGAGCGGATCTAAGAGGCGGCTTGTTTTTTGGCAAGCTCGATCATTTCGCGCAGAGAAGAAGGACGCTGTCGTTCCTTCCTTTCTTCCTGCTTTTTGACAATTTGCTCGCGAATAACTTTGGCCTTTGCCTGGTTTTTCTGGAATTTTTCAACGCGGCCTAAGGTGTCGACATATTTCATCTCGCCGGTGAAGAAAGGATGGCATTTATTGCAAACCTCCACGCGAATTTCCGGGACGGTGGCGCCGGTTACAAAAGAATTGCCGCAGGCGCAACTAACCTTGGCATCGTCAAAATATTGCGGATGAATGTTAGGTTTCATTATTAAATTGTCACATTGTTAAATTGTTTATAACAATGAAAAGATATTCTAGCAAAAATTCGGTGCTTTTTCAATTAACCGCGTCTTTGAGTAGCGGGTGGTTTCGGCGTTTTTGCTCGGCCAGGAAGACACCAATTGCAATTAGGATGCCGCCCAAAATTAAAGTCGGTGTAAGTTTTTCGCCCAAAAGAACGACGGCGAGTGCGACTCCGGTTATTGGGTCTAGATAGAAGAAGAATGAAGCTTCTCCAAGCGGTAATTTGGAGAGGCCTTTAAGCCATGCCCAATATGCAATTAAAGAGGCAAACAATATTCCATAAATTAAGCCGGAAACGCCTACCAGATTAACGCCCTGGAACCAAGTGGGATTGGCGAAATACTCCCAAAGTGCCAAGGGAGCAAACGTCGCTGCGCCTATCGCCATTGTATGAAAGGCGACTGTTTCGCCCGAATATTTTCTGAATAATTTTTTGGCAACAAGTTCTTGGGCAACGACTGCAAGGGAAGCCAAGAGAAGCAAAATATTGCCGATAAAATGGGTAAGAGTTGATCCGGGGGTTGGGCGGCCAATGATTATTACTACGCCGGCAAGGGCCAGAACGCTGGCCAAGATAATCTTAGAGGTTAATTTTTCTTTCAAATATATATGGCCTGCAAGGAGCGCGAAGATTGGAACAGCGGCGATAAGAAGTGCGGCATTGATTGCGAAAGAAAGTTTTAAGCCGATGAAGAAAAATGATAAGTTAAGCGTCACGCCAAAAAAGGCGGAGAGAAAAAACATAAGAAAATCCTCTTTTTTAAATTTAATTTGTTTGGTAATTAAAGGCGCCATTATGAGAGACGCGATGGCCATTCTTAAGAAGGCTAGGGAAAAGACGGGGATTTGGGCTAGCGTCAATTTCATGATTGCAGGTGTGGCACCCCAAATTAGGACTGATGTGATGATAAGAACGTAGGCAGGTTTTATTTTCATTGCACGGCCAGAAGATCGGGTTTTCTTTTTCTGGGCCTGATTCTTTTTTGGACTAAGCGAGTCCTAATTATTTCTTGTTGATCAGAATCTATCAAAATTGTTTTTGCGCCGTGTGCATGAGCAAACTTTAGATCTTCTGCAAGATTATGCCTTATGAAAGTGGGATAACTTATTCCGATATCTCTTAAAAAATGTCTTAGGGTGATGGGTCCTTCTGGCACTGCCCGAGTATTTGGCTTCTTTCTTTTTTGTCTTTTTATTTCTGTTGCCCCTTCTTCTATTTTAATTAACCTGACTTTAATCATTTCCTGCTGTACCGGGTTTACTAAAATTGTCCTTTCGCCGGGAACATGTTTGAACCTGATGCCTTTTCCGAGTTCATAATTTCTATACGTTGCATAACTAAGGCCAATATCCCTTAAATAATCCATAAGAGCCATAGTTTGCCTGGCCATAATTCTTTGAAGGTTGGAATCCAGATCAAGACTTTTCGCGATGGCGGCAAATTTTTTTTCGGCTTTTGTTTTGATTTGAACAAGTCTGCTTGCCGAAACTTCGATCACGGGTGCAATTTGTGGGGTGGTCATATTGTCCATATGGTACATAGTCAGGATTTGTGATTCTCTTGGGGGTAATTCTTCTAATATGAACCGTACGGTTCGTTGTCTCATAGCTTGCTCATTTAGATCTTCTTGGGCTAGCAATCTTTCTTCGGGGAGTACTGTTTCGTCTTTTTCGGCAAGTTCTATTTCACGATCTGTATCTAAGGCATCATCAGAATACATCTCTGTTTGTCCTTCGATGCTATGTTGACTGATATCCATTATTTTTCTAGTTTGTGCAAGAGTTTTTGGGGCAATTCCTGTTCCTGCAATTATTTCTTCGTCGGATGGATTCCTACCGTTTTTGGTATGGAATTCTTCTTCGAATTTATAAATAACAGTAGCTTTTCTCAGTGTGCTTGAAGGGACAGGGGAGTATTTGAGAATGGCATCAATAATTGCACCTCTTATCCTAGGGAAGACGAAGCTAGAAAAATTTCCTTCTTCCGGATTATAGCGTTCTATGGCTTGCAACAGGCCAATATTGCCCTCTGAGACGGCGTCTTCAAAATCAAGACCGGATTGTGTGATACGGCTGGAAAGGAGTTCAACTGCATGGAGTACAAGGCCGGTATTTTTGCTGAATGTCTCGCTGATTTGATTTCTGCGGGCTTGGGCTAGGGCTTCGGCCTCTTTTCGACGTGCGTCTTCTTCTAGCTGTGCTAAACCCGGACCGGTTTTTTGGTCGGCGATTCCATTAAAAAAATCCATGATCGAAATGCCGGTTGGTGGTCTGTATCGAGTAACAGTTGTATCGGCTGCTTCTTTTAAAATTCGTTCAAATACCTCTGCTCCTTCTGGATATTGTTCGGCAAGATTGGAAACTTTTGACTCAATTAATCTTCCTTTCAATTCGAGTGATGCTTGATAGCCAGCTTCAACTATAGATGCCGCGGTCGGAATAGAAATGTTAGATACCCGTTGAGGCAGAACTACCCACCCTTTAAATTCTTCACCCCTTTCAATGGCTTGTTGAGCTTGCAGTCTACTTTGCTTGTCTGTTTTTGCCCAAGAAGGAGAGAGTCTTCTGGACATAAGGACTTGCCTCGCGATTCTGGCATTTACTATTGTTTGAAATAGATCGCTTAGAATTCCTGCTTCGGCTTCTTCGGGCGTTATTGGCCTAAGATTCGGTTCTGCGTCTGCGGCAGATTGTCTTAGTGGGAGTGTTTCAAGTGTCATTGTATCATAATTTTGGCCAAGGCCTTAATTTATTAAAACTGACAGTAGTCTCGATACCATTCTCGAAGGTCTTTTGAAGCACGTAATTTACTCATAGCTCTTGCTTCGATTTGCCTAATTCTTTCTCTGGTAACATTGTATATTCTGCCGATTTCCTCAAGGGTGTGCGTATTACCGTCTGCGATGCCAAACCTTAAACTGATTATGCCAAACTCTCTGGGGCTAAGTATAGTTGATAAGGTAGTCCTAATTTGCGATTTTAGGGCATTGACCATCGCTTCATCTTCAACATTCTGTGTATTATCCTGTATAATAGCTCCCCAACCTTCTTCTATGGCTTCTCCATTTACTGTGACTGGTTGGTCGAGAGAAAGCAGTTTTTCTGTCGCTAAGGCGGCGGCTATTGCTTCAGGGCTGGGATCATAAAATGGTTTAATTGATTTTTGGCCTGGCGGATTACGTTCACTCATATTTGCAGAATCTTACCCCAAACCCGCTACTAATTTCAAATTATAGGTTAAGTGATGGCTTCGATGAGGCGATCGATGCCGAAAGAAAAGCCAACCGCGGGGATGGGTTTTCCGGCCCCGCCGTTTGCGGGGTAAACAAACATGCCGATTAAATTATCGTATCTGCCGCCGGCACCGATTGTTAGTGCCTTGGTGTTACTACTCGGTTTTAGTTCAAAGATAGCTCCGGTGTAGTAATCCAGCCCGCGGGCGAGTGTCGGATCAAACATAAAGTCCTGACCTTCTTTTAGGGAGTAGTCCTTTTTTAGCACGGAAAAAATTTCTTCAAGGTTTTTGGTGGGTTTAGCGTTTTTTATTTTGAAAAGGCTTTCTTCGATTTCGTCAAGCGCCATATTTTTGGTTTTGAGTTCTTCTTTGATGCCTTCTTCACCGATTTTGTGAAGCTTGTCGACTGCGCGAATAACATCAATTGGAGTTTGGGCAAAATTGGCGCGGTCGTTGATAAGCACTCGCGCGTTGGGCAGGCCAAGGCTTTTGACTGATTTTTGCGCGCAGGCGATTATTTTCGCGTCTTCTTCGGGATTGTCGGAGCCGACGGTATCAAAATCGAATTGAGTGAATTCGCGCCAGCGGCCGTGCTGGGGGTTTTCGCCGCGGAAAACCTGGCCGATTTGGTAGCGGCGGAAGGGGCCTTTGGTGATTAGGTTTTGATTTGCGGCAATGAAGCGGGCGAGGGGAACCGTCAAATCATAACGAAGGGCAAGATCTCGATCTCCGCGATCTTTGAATTTATAAATTAACTTTTCTTCTTCGCCGTACTTTCCGGTTAGCGTTTCGGCAAACTCAATAGTAGGAGTTTCGATGGGGGAGAAGCCCTCACTTTCCAAAACGTCGGCAATTTTATTGATTGTCTCCCGGCGCTTTTTGGCGGCTTCGGGCAAAATATCACGAAAACCTTTTGGTGTCGGCGGTGCCTTTTGCATATTGGTTTAATGATAGCAGAAGAGGAATAATGACGGCTACTTGTGGTAAAATTTGCGCCTATGGCAGAACGACAAGGCAATCCTTTGCCCGAAGAGACAAGGCGCGAACCAGACGGTTTTGAGCCGTTTTCGACGGAGCCCGGCGAAGGACAGAAATTTATTAATTTATACGGGGGAAGTTTTTATAGAAATTTGGAGCTTAATCGTGTGGCAGTCGAGGAGATAATCCGGGTGGCTGCCTTGCAGGGGAATATCGTCTTGATATCTGTACCCAAAGAAAGAGACCCGCGATCGGTGGATATTAACCCGGACGGTTCGGCTACCAGAAAAAGAAGTTTGTTCTGGGGTGAAAAGCCGCAAGAAGACGAGCCGCAAAGGCCGGTAAGGGTTGTTTCTACGCCGCAAGGGTGGAAGGTTGAAGTTTGTGACGAGATGATTTTGGAAGATTTAGTAGCTAAAGAAAGTAAAAAACCGATCGATTTAAGGTTTGCCAAAAAACTTAACGTTTATTTAAGAACCGTTTTGGGTGAAGTCATATTTAAAGAGAAGTTCACAGAGAACAAGCATTATGGCAGTCTATGGCTGCGTTGTATGACATCTTCTGCCTATATTATAGGAGCAATGTTTTTGCCAGAGAACCTTATTGAAGGCAATTACTCTGGGGAGGGTATTATCGCTGTTTCTTTTATAGTTTTCAGTGCTGGGTGGATGAAGGACTTATCCGGTAATCCTACTAGGAATTTAACTGCATTTTATGAATATCTGATGCCGCAGATAGAACTTGACCGGGTGATAGCAGGGAAGTTTATATTAGAAACCCGAGGCAGGAGATTGGTACGGATTGCCCCCAAATCAGGGGAGTAGATAGATTAGGTCGACAACTTTTTTGCCCGTTTCAGTGTGGTAGATGATGACGGCGTTTTTGTCTTTGGTAATCGCATCAACTTTGGTATCTTTGCCGGAATCTGAAATTTGAGTATTTTTGTCGACAGTTAATTCCAAAATTTTTGAATCCTTAACGGATTTGGCTGTAAAAATGTTTTGTTTAGGTGCTGTCAAAACCTTGACGGCAATGTACTCTTCGTTGTTTTGGGGTTTATTATCGCGGATAATCGTCAGCTTTTGGGCAGTGAGCGTGCCGGTGTTTGCGGTATTTCCCAGAGCAACAGCGTAGTCGCCGACCCTGATATCGGCAACCGATGAGGAAGGGCTGGCATCTGGTGTCACATCTTTTGGAAAAGTGATGCTGGTTGAAGGAGCAACCTTAATATTCGCTTGGCTGTTTAAGGTGGTTAAAGTTATGACGTTATCAAAAATGGTTTTAACACTGCCGGCGGCAACTACGCCGCTTGAACCGTCTTGGGCCAAATATAAACTTAGCGATTTTCGGGTGTCTTTGGAAAGATCGGCTGAAATCGAGATAACATCAATAAGGTTTAAGCCGGGCGTGAGGGTGATGTCTTTTTGGAAAGCGCCGTTTGCGTCGGCTTGGGCGCTTGTTTGAAAATCATTGGAAACGATAAAAATAGTTGAGCCGGCGAGCATTTTGCCTTTGAAGGTGACGGTTTTACTTTTGACGATGCTGCCGTCTTTTGGCTCAAGAGTTTGGTCTTGGGGTGTCTGGGCCGGTGTTGGATTTAGGGATTTTTCGGAGAGGACGGTTATTGGTTTTGGCTGGAGCTGCCAAAGGCCAAAGACAACTGCGACAAAGGCGACTAAAGAGAGAAAAAGGACTACCGTTTTCATCCAAGGGCATTTTAGGCGTATCAAGTATCAAGGGTCAAGTATTGCAACGAGGAATGGTATCTTAACTGTACATGTTGGTTGTGATATTATCTTAAGTCCAATGGTTGATATTTATTTTTACGGTCAGTCATGTTTTAAAGTAAAAGGTAAAAACACAACACTGGTCTTTGACCCTTATACCCCGGAATTTGTAGGACTTGGGGCGCCAAAGCTGGAAGCCGATATAGTTTGCATTTCCCACTCCCATGAAGACCACAATAACGCCGGTATCGTCCGCGGCACGGAAGAGGGTAAAACCCCTTTTGTAATTTCCGGTCCGGGTGAATATGAAAAGCTAGGGGTTAATGTTGTTGGTGTTGCCTCGTATCATGACGATAAGGAAGGGGCCCAGCGGGGTAAAAATACTATCTACATGGTGACGATTGACGAGGTCAATATCGTGCATCTTGGGGATTTGGGGCAGAAGAAATTGACGCAGGAGCAGGTTGAGCAACTTTCGTTGTGTGATGTTTTGCTGATCCCGACAGGCGGCGTTTACACAATAGAGGCCAAAGACGCACCGGATATTATTTCACAACTGGAACCAAAAATAATTGTGCCGATGCATTACAAAATTGCCGGACTCAAAGTTGATCTGGCGCCAATTAGTGCGTTCCTTTCAACAATGGGTAAGGAAAACAGCGAGGCACAACCAAAGCTTTCGGTTTCCAAAGAAAAACTGCCGGAAGAAACGGAAGTAGTAGTTCTTGAAGTTACCAAGTAACTTCAAGGTTTTTGGGCTTTTAGGCTAGTAGGCTATTGGGAACCTAATTACCTAATAACCTAATGACCTAACAAACCTATGAAAAACATCGGCCGAGTGCCGCCCCAAGATTTAGAAGCCGAAAAATCCATAATCGGAGCAATCTTACTTGACCGCGATGCTATTATCGCCGTTGCCCAGACTTTAAAGCCCGAACATTTTTATAAGCAGGCACATGCCGATATCTACAGCGCGATTTTCAATTTGTTTGAAAGGCGTGAGCCAATTGACCTGATTACCTTGACGGCGGAACTGAAGAGCAAAGGTAGATTTGAAGATATCGGTGGCGCGGCGTATTTGGCCCAGCTGGCTTCCGGCGTCCCGACCGCTGCCAATATCGTCCAGTACGCGCAGATTGTGCGGCACCACTTTATAAAAAGGCAGCTCATCACAACTGCGGCTAAGGTTTCCGAGGCGGCTTTTGACGAAACGGGAGATGTTAGGAATATTCTGGACGAAACGGAGCAGGCTGTCTTTGCGCTTTCGCAGGAACAGATGCGCCAAAATTTTATACCTTTAAAGAGTGCCTTGGCTGAAAGTTTTGACAGGCTAGACGAACTTCATAAAAAGGCCGGAGGGCTGCGCGGCGTGCCAACCGGTTTTTGGGATTTAGACGGGAAATTGGCCGGAATGCAGGATTCGAATTTATTAATTTTGGCATCGCGTCCGGGCCAGGGTAAAACGTCGCTGGCTCTCAACATCGCGGCCCATGTAGCAGTCAAAGAAGGTTTGCCGGTCGGTATATTCTCGCTGGAAATGAGCAAAGAGGAACTGGTTGACAGACTGCTGGTAGCGCAGTCGGAAGTCGATGCCTGGAGGCTTAAAACCGGAAAACTGGACGATGACGATTTTGACAGGCTTCAGGAGGCGATGGGAATTTTAGCCGACGCGCCGCTTTTTATTGACGACACGCCGGCGGCCAACATTCTGGAAATGAGAACCAAGGCAAGGCGTCTGCAGGTAGAGCACGGGCTTTCGCTTTTGATTGTCGATTATTTGCAGTTAATCCACGGCAGGAATTTGGAAAACAGGGTACAGGAAGTTTCGGAAATTTCCCAAAGCTTAAAGAATCTGGCAAGGGAACTTAAGATTCCGGTTTTGGCATGTTCGCAAATGTCAAGAGCGGTTGAACAAAGAGGCAGCAGAAAGCCACAGCTTGCCGACCTGCGCGAATCCGGCGCAATTGAGCAGGATGCCGATGTGGTGATGTTTCTCTGGCGGCCGGATGCGGAAAAAATAGAACAAGTAAAATTAGATATCCAAAAACACAGAAACGGCCCGACCGGGGAAATTGATTTGGCATTTCGGGCAGATAGGGTTAAATTCTTCGGGGTGGAAAAACAAAGGGCGAAGGTAAAGGTTGAGCAAGAAGTTCTTCCGGAGACTGCTTAATTTATTTTTACTTTCTTCAAATCATCAATTGCCGGCCGCGCCGGAATTATACTAGCTTCAAAAGCTTGATGGTTAGGTAGAATGCGCTCTTGCCGCAGGATTAAAATTGGGCAGATATTCTTTGACCGCGGCAATAACGGCATCTGTATTAATACCGTCGCCGTGGTTGGCAATTGCATGATCGATGGTATTTTGGTTTACTCCCACAAGTTCGCCCAGCTGGTAAGCCCGTAGAATAGCGAACATCACTCCTTCATCCTGATTACAAACATCCTGCCAGAATTTATTGAGGCGTTCTCCCCAAACGTTCAGCTCATCCAGATATAGAAGAGCAATGAACCCTGCATCTGGAGACAAGCCTGGGTCAATGGCATCGCCATTCGCCAAAAGTTTTAGACATGCTATTTGGGCACCAACATTATTTTCGGCCATTTGAGAAATAGCCTCTAGGGGTGTCGTTTCTAACGTGAGTCGCTCGCCGCGCATTTTTGGTTTTTAAAATAGCATTTTGGAGACAGGGAAGTCAATTTGATGATAGTTGTGCCGAGAGAGGGATAAGACGTTTTTCGCTACGAGAAAAACGAACCCTTTTGATTGTGGGCAAGGTGGGAGTCGAACCCACATGAGCTTGCGCTCATAGCTTTTAGTTCGCTTCGCTCACGTTTTTGCTAAAGCAAAAAGGATAGCTACGCGTCAGTGCTGAGAGAGAGAGTCGAACTCTCACGGGCTTGCGCCCACGAGTTTTAAGACGTTTTTTGCTAAAGCAAAAAAAGATACTCGCATGTGTCAAGTTTGTGGGCAAGGAGAGATTCGAACTCTCACAGTCTTGCGACCAGTAGTTTTTGAGACTACCGCGTATACCATTCCGCCACTTGCCCCCGAGATTGCTAAAATAGCTTCAATATTATATCATTGCCGAAAGTGAAAGTTACAGCTTCTAAGTTTGACATTGCCAAAATCAGCGCCGAATGTTTGGTTTGCGGCGTTTGGGAAGGTGACGGCCGCAATTTGCCAAAGGGTGTTGATGGGTTGACGGACGGTGCGATTTTAAGGTTTTTAAAAAAGAAGGAAAAATTCGGGAAGCTTTACGAAGGCATAGTATTTACAGTGTCTCCTAAAAAACACAAAACACTTGAAAAGATTGTACTTTTTGGCTTAGGGAAAAAGGAAAAGTTGGAGCCGGTTTATCTTCGGCAGTTTGCTGCGGCCGTTTCTAAATCCCAAACCAAGGGAGCTAAAAGCCTTTCTTTGTATTTGCCAAAAGAGGTGAAGGCTAGCGAAAATGCCGAGCTTGTTGTTGTGGGATTTTCTTCCGGTATTTTTGATCCGGGGCACAGGAAAACAGGAGAAGAGTCAAAGTCGAAAGTTAAAGTGGAAAGTCTGGAGATTTTGACGGAAGAGGATTTGAAAAAGGTCAAGGAGGGGGCAGAGAAGGGGCTCATTATTTCCGAGACGATGGATAGGGTTCGCGAGGTTGTTAATTTACCGGCGAATGTTTGTACTCCCGAGTACATGGTTAAGTTTGCCAAGAAAATCGCCGCGGAGAACAAATTAAAAATTGAAGTATTTTCGGAAAAACAGGTCAACGACATGGGAATGGGTATCATGGCTTCGGTCGCCAAAGGGTCGGAAGAAGACCTTTATTTTGTGGTAATGAGGTATTTAGGGGGTGGCTCCAGTGCTAAAACTTTGGCTTTGGTTGGTAAAGGGATCACTTTTGATTCCGGCGGAATTTCTATCAAGCCGGGTGACAATATGGAATGGATGAAGATGGACATGGCCGGTGCGGCGGCTTGTCTTGGCGCGATGGAGGTAATTGCAAAACTTAAGCCCAAAATCAATGTTGTTTGTGCCGTACCATTGACGGAAAATTTGCCGTCGGGAAAAGCTTCAAAGCCGGGGGATGTTGTAAAAGGGCTTTCGGGTAAAACTGTGGAGATTATCAATACCGACGCGGAGGGAAGGCTGGTGCTTTCCGACGCTTTAACTTATGTGCAGAATAAATTTAAGCCGGATTATATCGTGGACGTGGCGACTTTAACAGGCGCGGCGATTGTTGCTCTGGGGAATTGGGCCTCGGCAATTTTGGGAAGGCCGCAGAATTTTATTGATGAAGTCATAAAAACAGGTGTTGAGTCCGGAGAAAGGTATTGGCAGCTGCCGCTCTACGCGGAATACCGCGACCAGTTAAAAAGTTACATTGCCGATATTGCCAATGTTTCTTCGGTGCGCGGCGGCGGGACAGAGACGGGTGGTAAATTTTTGGAGGAGTTTGTCGGGAAAAAGACAGCTTGGGCTCATTTGGATATTTGTGCAACCGCATGGGAAGAGCAAGAGGGGCCTTATGCGTCCAAAGGAGCAACGGGTATTCCGCTGGTGACTTTAGTTAATCTTGCGCTTTCGCTTTCTCAAAAATGATTAGCCCTTCGACTGCGCTCAGGACTAATCAGCAGAGAGAGCGCAGACTGATATGATTAGCGTTACAGAACTTCATGCCGGAACCCTCCTTCGTCAGCCAGATGGCGGATTTTGGAAGGGCAAGTTGTTTTTATGATTAGTGTAACTGAGTTGCGATCCGGGATCGTCTTTGAGGAACGCGGGGAATATCTTTTGGTGCTTTCGTATGAACATATCAAGATGGGCCGCGGCAGCGGCAACATTAAGGTCAAGGTTAGGAACTTAAAAACCGGGTCGACGGTTGAGAAATCTTTTATCACCGGCGCGAAGGTGCAAGACATCAATCTCCAAAGGAAAAAAGTTCAATTTTTGTATCAGGATGGCGTCGGTTACTATTTTATGGATTTGGAAACATATGACCAGTTTATTTTGGGGGATGCGATGGTCGGTTATTTTGGTAAGTTTTTGAAAGAAGGTTTGGAGGTTTTGCTTTTTGCGATTTCCGATGAGCCGGTTTATATAGAACTGCCCAAAATTTTGGATTATAAAGTGGCACAAACGGGCGGATCGGCGCGCGGCAACAGTGCCGGGGCGGCGCAAAAAGACGCGGTTTTGGAAAACGGATTGGTTGTTAAAGTTCCGCTCTTTATCAAGGGCGGGGAAATTATTCGCGTCGATACCCGGGACGCTTCTTACGTTGAGCGGGCAAAGTAGGCGAGTTTGTATCAGATTAAGACGTTTTCTTTCAGAAAAACATTTGCCAAAAACGTTCGGTAATCGTTTTTTGAATTCGATTAAGATCTTCACTTCACTCAAGTCTCCGTCATCTGTAATTGTTATTTGGCAGGGATAAAGGTTAATGGAGACGACTTCGCCATGTTTTTGGCAATTTCAATCTGATACTTAGGGGAAAGTCAGTTTATATAAGGCTGGCGAGAGCGAGTTTGGCCGGAGTTGTCCAGATTGCAGTGGCAACGATCAGTCCCACAATGGCAATTTGGGTAACTAGGCCCCACGGAAGCTGCATGCGGCTCTGGATTTTGTGGCCAATGTAATATGCCCAAGAAAACGGTGGAAATTTGAGGTTAAAAAGCCAATAAGGTGTGCCAAGCCAGTCCGGGAGCTGAGCGGCTATTATCATGACAAAAAGGTAAGTTGGCTCAACAAATTTGGCAAAAAGCAGAAATGACAGGGCAAAACCCAGTAAAACGTCAAAAGTTGCTTCAATCCTTAAGCGAAAGACGCTTTTTTGCCTATGGTTTGTACCAACATCCCAGTGGGGTACAATGTCTGCCAGAAAGTGCGAAACGAAAGCCAGAGGAATGCCGATAATCGGGTTTGTGAACGTTGCTGCTATCGATGCCCCGATTAATGCGTGTGCTGTTGCTGTCATTTCGAGTTTACAAGAAATAGGCAGAGCCTTTCTATGAATAAGCTCTCTTATTTCCGATCAAAAAAACCGAGGGAACGGTTTAACCCCAGTCTATCATAGATTCTCCATCGTGGCAAAAGAAGTTATGTTATATCTGCACTGCGTTTGATATATAATATACCAGTTTTCCATGTTGGCAACCCTAGCTAATTTTCCCGGTCTTTTAAACCTGGCCGTGATTCTCCTTTCTGTTTTTGTCGCGGTCTTTTTGTTTTGGAGGGCAGGCCGCCACGAACTTATAGATTCAGAGTTGCTTTTGGATACGGTTATTGTTGCTTTTATCGGAGGTTTGGCTGGCGGCCGCCTGTGGGATTTTATTGTCAGGCCCGACATGTACCATTTTTCCCTGACCCGCCTTATTTTTTTTAACGCTTATCCCGGAATTGATTTTGCCGGTGTCCTTTTGGGTTTTTGTTTGGCCGTTTTTGTTTTTCTAAGAGGCAGGAAAGTTAAATTCTTTGAAATCTTCGATTTGGCAGTTACCGCGATTGCTTTTGGGCAGAGTATTACTTTTCTTGGACGGTTTGCCATAAGTTTTTTGAGTCCAAAGAAAATAGATTTTCCTTCCTTCTACTTTGCGCTTGGCTATTTCATTATCTTTTGGATTTTGAAGCGTTTTGGTAAACGTAAAAGACATCCGGGTTTTTTTGCGTGCTTTTATCTTTTCGCGGCTTCTCTACTAGAAATAGCCATGTTTTTTGTCAATAATGATAAAACCACTCTCGGCAGTGTGCCATATAAACTAACACTGGGAATCGGGCTTTTGGTGTTTTCGCTTGTCCTATGGCATACTTGTTCGGGCCGCAGTCTCAAGGCGGATATCAAATGGGTAACGGCAGCCGTTCTTTTATCTGTTTTTAAATTTAAAAGGACTTTGGTAAGTGTTGAAGAAAGTGGTAATTTGGCCAGGTTTGTGATACTTTCTCCTTACTATCTTGCCAAAAAGATTTTGAAAATAATAAAATTCATAGGCTCGGAAATAATTTCGGGCCTGCATGATTTTTTGGTAGTTTTGGGGGTTAAAAAATTCAGATGATAATTGATATCAAAAAGTTTGGAACCTTAATTGAAGAAAGCAGAGAGGCAATCCTTTCGAAGATGAGAAGGCTTAGGCGCGAGGACCCTTTTTCGACGGAGGATAGGGCGCTTATAGTTGAGCCGGGCACAGATGCGGCGCAGCTTTTTAGCCACGAAAAAACCGTGGTTTTGGAAGGCCAGCT
The DNA here is from genome assembly GCA_030647775.1 of Candidatus Curtissbacteria bacterium. Taxonomy (GTDB): domain Bacteria; phylum Patescibacteriota; class Microgenomatia; order Curtissbacterales; family GWA2-41-24; genus JACPKK01. The sequence goes on along the minus strand of JAUSJC010000005.1, from coordinate 24,677 downwards.
AAAACGTGATTTGGGGGAGATTGAAAAGGCGCTTGAAAAAATTAAAAAGGGCACTTATGGAATCTGCGAAAACTGTAAAAAGCCGATAGATGCGGCAAGGCTCTTGGCCAAGCCGGCGGCAATTTACTGCATGAAATGCGAGCGCGAACTGGAAAAGGATGCAAATTCTAAAAAAGAGGGTAGTAAATTTAAGAAAAGATAGATTTAAGAGTGCGTTTGTCCCTTTTCATCATTCCGCTTATTATTTTTCTCGACCAAGTTTCTAAAGCAAAATTTGTCCATCTAGACTCGGCGAGGCTGGCCACAAGCTGTAACAGTGGAATCGCGTTTGGGCTTTTTCAAAATGCGAGAATCTTAAATTTTATTGTGCCGATTGTCGTAGTTAGTGTCTGTTTCTATTTTCTGTTAAGACAAGAAAGGAAAATTATCTCTTTGGCTTTGGCGCTTATTGTTGCCGGAGGAGTTTCTAATATTTTAGACCGGTTGATGATGGGTTGCGTCCGTGATTTTATTGATTTGAAATTCTGGCCGAGCTTTAATTTGGCAGACAGCGCGGTGACAATAGGAATTTTAATATTAATTTTTGTAATTTTAGTAAAATTCGAGCCTAAATACTTCGATGATTCGAATCATTGAAGTAGAAAGAGTAATATGGATGATTTAAATATTATATTCGAGGATGACTTTCTTTTGGTTTTGGATAAGCCAGCAGGGCTCGTGGTCAATCGATCCGAGACGAATAAGGGTCCGACCCTTCAAGATCAGATGCTCAAATACTTGAGTTCGGTCTTATCTAAAGGGTCGGATCCTAATATCGGAGGTAGGTCAGGCATTGTCCATCGGTTGGATCGGGAGACATCGGGGCTTATGCTTGTTGCCAAGACGGAGCGCGCATATGCCAATCTGCAAAAACAATTTAAGGAAAGAAAAATTAAAAAAGAATATCTGGGCTTGGTCCATGGGTTGGTTGATAAAGATCGGGGAGAAATCGATGCGTCGATTGGGAGAGTTGGCTCATTTGGGAGATTCGGAGTAGTTGCCGGCGGACGCGAGTCGAGAACCGAATTTGTTGTAGAGGACCGATACAAAATCAGTGAGGAGAAGTTTAATGAACTTTTATATTCTTCGAGCGAGCGAAGCGAGTCGAGAAGTAATATGTTAGATAGTTCTCGACTTCGCTCGAACAGTAATTTGACAAGGCCAAGGATCAATTATCTTAAACATCACGCCAGAGATTACACCCTATTTTTGCTTCGTCCAAAAACCGGCCGGACTCATCAAATCCGTGTCCATTTAAAAAGTATCGGCCACGCTGTGGTTTCTGATTTAATTTATGCACCCGCCAAACTTTTAAAGTTTGACCTTAATTGGTGCCCGCGGCTTTTTTTGCACGCCAAAAGTTTGGAGTTTGCCCATCCGGCAACAGAAAAGCCGATATTTTTTGAATCGGACTTGCCAAAAGACCTTAAAGATGCAATGCTTTATTTGACGTTGAACGACAAAACGACAAACGACTAACGCATGATTTTTAGCTTTAGTCATCAGTCTTTTAGCGTTTAGCGAGAAGAACATGCCTCCTGCCTTTTTAGAACTTTCTGCGCTTCTGGTTTTGGCAACAGGTCTGGGGATTTGTGCCAAACTTTTAAAACAACCCCTTATTGTTGCTTACATATTGGCCGGTGTTATAATCTCGAGCCTCGGTATTTTTAAAGAAGTTGATAAAAGCCTATTTGAACTTCTTTCAAATTTGGGAATTGCCTTTTTGTTGTTTTTAGTTGGGATCGAGCTCAAATTTGAGGATTTAAAATATGTAGGCCGCGCAGCGGTCCTAACTGGACTGGGGCAAATTATTTTCACTACCCTTATTGGTTTTATTTTGGTAGCGGCGCTTGGGTTTGGCACCTTTGCTTCTTTGTACATAGCATTTGCGATAACGTTTTCATCTACTGTCATTATTATCAAATTGCTTTCGGAGAAAAACGATCTTCAAAGCCTGCACGGAAAGATCGCGGTGGGGTTTTTGATCGTTCAAGACGTTGTTGCTATTTTAGCTCTCATGATTCTTTCCGGCTTGGGAAATCAGCAAGTTTCCGCCTTTTTGATTTTGGGAACCCTTTTAAAGGGAATAGTTTTGGCGGGCGTGGCGTTTTTATCTTCTAAATACTTACTACGGTTTCTTTTCCGGCTAACTTCTTCTTCACTTGAGCTATTGTTTGTTTCGGCCTTAGCATGGGCGTTTTTGATGGCCGCCGTGGCAGGAGCGATGGGTTTTTCGACAGCAATAGGTGCGTTTTTGGCAGGGCTTGCCATTGCGTCTTCTCCTTATAGAATTCAAATTTCCGCGCGGGTCAAACCTATCCGCGATTTTTTCATCGTTATTTTCTTCATTGTGCTTGGATCGTCGATGCCTCTTTCGTCGCTTGGGGTAAACCTTTGGCAGATTATTGTCCTTTCACTTTTCGTTTTGGTTGGAGGTCCACTTATAGTTTTTGCCATTATGATGAGTTTGAAGTTTCGGAATAGGACTGCGTTTTTGGCCTCAATTACAGTCGCCCAGATTAGTGAATTTTCGCTGATTTTAATGACAACGGGACTGGTTCTTGGCTATGTGACTTCTAATATGGTTGCTTTGGTTTCCGCTGTTGCCATCGTCACAATTGCCCTTTCCTCGTACCTAATTTTATATGGTGAAGAGATCTATAAAAGGTTAGCGGGGTCAATATCCAGAATTTTCCCGGAAAAACAGCACGATCCTTATGTAACAAACCGTAAGGACTTGAAAGACCACGTAATTTTGGTTGGGGCGGAGCAGATGGGGTGGGACATTTTGCAGTTTTTGAAGATGAAAATAAAAGATAAATCACAAATTGTGGTTGTTGATTTTAATCCGGAGATAATTAAAACGCTTAAGGCTTCCGGCTATAATGCGGTTTTTGGGGATATTTCCGACCCGGAAGTTTTGGAAGAATTGGAACTTGAACACGCTCGGCTGATTGTGGTTACAGACGTTAATGTCGATGACAGCTACCATTTGATCAAGTTTGCCAGGAGCAAAGATTATAAAGGGCCGGTTATCGGCGCCAGCTACTGGATTCATGATGCCGTTAAGCTTTATGAACTCGGCGCCGATTATGTTGTTGTGCCGGAAACTTTGGGGGGCAAGCACATCGCCAAGATTTTGGGAGAAGATTGGGAGGATCTTTCGAAAATCAAGAAAGCCAAGGCTAAACACTTCGAAGAGCTTCTAGCGCATAAAATATTTTGAGGACAAAATATTTTGCGGTGCTCACTTCGTTGCGCGCCTAAAAATTTTCTGATTACAAAAAATCTTGCGATCCTCGTTCTGCAGTGCAGAACTGCGGGTCTAAAGATATTTTAAAAACGATTTTGCGGAGCAAAACTTCTCTACTTGTTGAAGCTCCCTTAGCTTTGATAGAATAAATGTAGATGTCATGCCGAACTTTAGCCCGAGCGAAACGAGGGCGCATGGCACTGTATATTTCGGCATCTAGATCCTGAAATAGATCCTGAACCAAGTTCAGGATGACAAAGTCAGTTCAGGATGACAATATCAACATGGGTTTATTTGGAAGTTACTATATCAGCAGTTCGCCTTGGCATATACAGGGCCATGCGATTCTCGCAAGCTCGAATCTAAAATGCCAAAGGCGCTCCTCTGATATTAAAGCCTTGATGACGGAGGAGGGGTAATTATGGGAGGATCGTACGGAGGCTTTTATAAAGGAGATAAAAAGAAAAAGAAGAAGGAAGTGCTTGAAAAGCAGGCGGGGGAGATAGACAGAGTTTATGCGCCTCCGCAGGTCGAAATTATTGGTAAGAAAAAGAAAGATAGATATTAACTTCCGAAATTTCCGTGTAAGGGTTCATTTTTAGGGCAGGTCTAGGTTGCCAAAGGCAACTGTGACAGATTATCCGGAAACCAAAAAATCTTCAAAAAGGCCCGTTTGGGCAAAAAGAGAAGTTTTTCTCCGCAAAATGGAAACGGCTCGCAGGTGGCGCGGCTTTTTGGCCATTTTTATCTGTGTTTTCCTTGGCTTTTTTATAATTAACGGGGCAATGCGCGCGATTTCCCTCAAGAAATACGTTTCCGATTCCAGATGGGATGAGGCGATGCCATTTGCGGCGGCAATTTCCACGACCCCGCCTTCAGTTTTAGTTTTCAATAAGGGTATTGGCGAAATTGTTGTTTTGAAAGTACCCGACGAATTGAACGTGCCAACAGGTGATGCGACAAGCCCGTCTATAAAAGTTAGCGATATTAATACTGGAAAGGGCGGGGAAATGAACAAGGTGCTAACAAGAGTTTTGGGTTTGGATATCCAAAACTACGCGGTTTTAAAAGACAAGAAAGATATTGACCAGGCAACGCTGGAAGAGGCTTACCGGAATTTTTCTTCTTTTTCGACGCTCGCCGCAGTTGTGACTGTCGGGAAGATCCCGGGTATAAAGTCGACAAATATTACCCGAATTGACCTTTTGAGGTTATGGTGGCAGGTTAAATTATCTGGTATAAAATCGCCTAAAATTATAGATTTAGGGCAGTTTTTGGGAAGCACTTTGGGACCCGGAGGTACTCAAATTGAAGGTCTGGACAGCGAACTTTTACACCAGACAATCAATAAATATTTTGAAATCAAGAATTTGGCCGATCAAAATATAAAACTTGAAGTTAAAAATTCGTCGGGAGCAGCCGGAATAGGGCAACTGGCCGGCGAGATAGCAACGTCAGCCGGTTTTAACGTGACTCGCGTGGGAACCGGTGAGGTAAAAACTGCCGGGTGCCGGATAGTCGCCGGTTCCAAGAACTTGCGGGCTGTTTCTTATTTGGCAAACATTTTTAAGTGTGATATAGTTGCCCCGCCGTCCGATGCCCAAGGAGCACCGATAATGCTTGATTTGGGAAGCGATTTTGCTAAGAGTTTATTCTGAATGTTTTTTGTCATAGTTGGTGTAGTTATTCTTTTTGCCTCTTTTATTATTGCCCTATTTTCCTTGGTTCGTGAGCAGGACGAGCGAGAAGAGTCGTATTTGGTGCCAATAAGCCAAGATACGCCCGAAAGTGAGGCGGCGGAGCAAGAAGTATTATTGGCGGGTGAGCCGGTGCTGGCTGGTAGTGAGAACCAAGATGCAGAGCAAGACGACGCAGAAGCTGTAATCGGTAGCGTAGGACCGTTTCCATGGGAAGTTGGTGGATATGATGATTTGGGCTCAACAGAGAGCTCGCCGGAAGAAATAATAAATGAGGTAGCCGGCGGCGGCCAAGGGCGCGAAATTTTGTCCGGAGAAATTTCAGTAAGGGATCTTCGAAGGAAAATGGACTAGGGTTATTCCTCGCTATCAAAATATATACAGTGCCATGCGCTCCTCGTGCTTCGATAAACTCAGCACTGCGGGGCTAAAGAGAGCTTATAGCTCATTCTTCGCTATCGAAAGACGAGAGCGTATTGCGCCTCTTCATTCTTCAGAGTCGTAATAAGAGAGCTTGTTTTGCTTCCTTATTTTTCGGAATCAAAATATGATATTTGTGAGGCTTGGAACGAGGGCTGATTTGTAAAGCGCGACGAGCGCAAGACTTCCCTAATAAAAATAGTCAAACTTTTGGATGTTACTGCTTTGATATAGGCTTCGTATTCATTCCCTCCGGCAATGAAGGCGATTAATTTATGCGCAAGATCGTCGGGAAGGGCTCCAAGGTAGACTCCCTCGGTAGTGGTGATGACAACCGAATGATTTTTGGGTTTTATGCTGACTTGTTCTCCAAAATTTAAGATAGCCAAGGCGCTTGGGGCCGCCAGATTTAGGAGATTAATTACTTTGGTTTTGCCGGGTTCGGAGAGGAAAAGATTTGAAACGTTGACCGTATGAACGGGAGTTTTTTGACCATTTGTTTTGAGGGAAGTCGGGCCGGACATGGAAATTTTATCAAAATTTTTGCGGGCGATTATGTTATAAGGGTCAATTTCCAGAACTTTTTTATAGAGCTTTTGGGCTTTTGGCAATTCGCCCATGCAAACCATGGCACGCGCTAAGCGGTTAAGGGCTTCGACATTGTCTTTGTTGGCTTTGAGGATTTTTTCGTTTATTCGGGTAGCTTCCTGCCAGTTAGAAGAAAGGGCGGCTTGGGCGGCAAGCTGGGCTAAAACGTCGTAATCTGTGATGTTTTGCCACTGCTCTTTTAGGATCTTCGCCATGGACACTAAATTAGATTATACGGAACTTGGCGTCAATAGGTAGAAAATATGAGACGATTTTGGGGGAAAAGAGTACCCGTTTTACCCAAAGGGTGTCGGTATGTTGTACTGATTCCGGTTTGGTCAACTGCGCGCTGTCGGGAACCCTTCCTCTGGCGCCCACCCAAACGCGGGAAGTATAATGCGATGTTATGAGCGGGCATTCTAAGTGGTCGCAGATTAAGCGACAAAAGGGCGTAGCAGATGTAAAGCGCGGGGCGACTTTTACAAAAGCTGCCAACGCTATAACGGTTGCCGCGCGCGAAGGCGGCGGCGGAGATCCGGCTTCTAACTTTAAACTGCGTTTGGTGATGGAGCATGCCCGTGCCGTCAATATGCCCAAGGACATAATCCTGCGAGCGATTGACAGGGGGCTGAGCAAAGGGCTTGAAGGGGCTTTGGATTCCGTCACTTATGAAGGGTACGGGCCGGGGAAGGTTGCGCTCGTGATTGAGGCGGTAACGGATAATAAAAACAGAACGACACCGGAAGTTAAAAACGTTTTGGAAAAATCCGGTGGAAGTTTCGTAACACCGGGGACGGTGTCGTGGATGTTTTCGGACTGCGGTCTTATCACACTTGCCAAAAACGGTAAGAGTTATGATGAACTTTTTGAGGCGGCAGTAGACGCGGGGGCCGATGACGTTTTGGATAGTGATGATGCGGTGGAAATCTACACTAAACCAAACGAATTGGATAAGGTTAAAAACGCGCTTGCCGAGAAGGGGTTCGCTATTCAATCGGCGGAGCTTGCCAGGCGGGCAACGACGACGGTTGAAGTTTCGGATCCCCAGACCCAGAAAAAGATCTTTGATGTGCTGGAACGGCTTGAAGATTTAGACGACGTACAGAAGGTGTGGAGTAATTTTGAAATAATAGAAAATCCTAACTAATCAGACGATTGTCTCCAGGTTGGTGATGAGGTTTTATCCTACCAAGTCTTGTCTCTGGGCAAGGGCGCTTTGATGCAAGCGGATTCGTTCTTGCATCGGTTCTGAAAATTCGCCAATGGTTCCGGCCATGCTAATAGGGTGTCCTGAGAGGGGTATTCTTCGGACGTGAATAGTATCGCCGTCAATTCGGAATTCATTCCTATGTCCATCTGGTCCTTGCCCATTGGACGCCGCGCCTGCACTATTTCTTTCTGCCATACGCTAATTATCAATGAACCTTTTGGCTATGTGCTTGACCTTTTCACAACTTTTAAATGACATAAACCTGACAAAGGGAACATATCAAGTATCACGTGTCAAGTATTAAGTGTTGGGGATGGTATCATTTGCAAAAGACTTTGGTAAAAAAGTATTGCGACTAAAGTCCGCATATTACTTCGCCAACTATTGTGATTGTTGTATCACAATGGTGCTTCGTAATATCATACGAAGGATGGACGCTATTCATCATATTGAAGCCAAATATCCCCTGAGTTTTCGTGAGGAAGATGCGCGTACTTTGGGAGAGCATTTGAGGCTGCGCTATAATGTTGAGCTTGTGGGTATGAAGCGTGTCGGTATCTCCAACTTTTTGCGTTTCTTTCTTTATCATAAAGACACCGTTTCCAAATACATTAATCACGGGGAAAAGCATTTGTTTATTCCTGTCGACCTTAATAATCTGGTAGAAATTGACCTTTTTCCATTTTGGATCCTGACCTTTAAAAGACTTTCCGATAAAGTTGAAAAATCGGACGTTCCGGCAAAGGTAAAGAAAGACATTTCCGTTAGGTTTTTGGAGACAATCCAATCCCGGGATGCTTTTTTGGCGATTGAATCATTTAGAAAGTCGATTTCCGAAATTGCCAAAGAGGGGATTTTGCCGACATTTTTCTTTTTAAGGTTTGACAGGTTCGCCGGTGCTATCACTCCCGAATTTTTCCGCAACCTGATAGCCCTGCATGAAGAGACCGGCCACAAACTTTCCTATGTTTTTACGAGTTTTCGGGCGCTTGATGAAATCGCGCCGGAGGTTTTTGAAAGGAAACTCCTTTCGGTTTTTTCCCACCCGGTTTATGTCAAACCGGCCAAGCGCGCCAATATGGAAATTATTTTCGATACTTTGGAGGAAAAATATAATATTCACCCAACACGTGCGCTTCGCGAGAAACTCTTAGATTTGACGGGAGGGCACGTCCAATATTTACAGCTTTGCCTAATTGTTTTGAACCAGCGCGGCAAGACGGAAAAGATCGATGAGACAAACTATTTGGACATGATAACTTCGGACGAGAGAGTAACTTTACAATCGGAAGAGATTTGGGAAAGTTTAAATTCTGACGAGCGCATGGTGCTTTTAAAAATTCTTGCCGGTGAAGAGCCCGAGAAAAAGGATAGGAGCGGCGGTAGTTATCTATGGGAAACGGGAATTATTGGAGAAGACAACGCCATTTTCAGCCCGCTTTTTGCAGGTTATGTTGGGGGTTTAAAAAATAACGGACAGGACGCGGAAAAAGTGGACCTGACAAAAAAAGAGAAACAGCTTTACGATTTCCTTCTGGCCAGTAAAAACGAAGTTTGCGAAAGGGAACAGATTATCGAAAGGGTCTGGCCGGAAGTAGAGGAGCTGGGGGTTTCGGATTGGACGATTGATAGGCTGGTAGCTAGACTGCGAACAAAACTAAAGAGCCAAAAGAGCAAATATCAGATAGTAACGGTGAAAACCCGCGGATATAAATTGACCAGTTAGGTCAATTTGTGCCCTTCGGGTTAAAGTTAACTTCGTGAGCTTGCGGTGCTCGTCTTTCGGACTGCGCGCCTAAAATTACCAGTTTAGTCTAGGTTCATCCTGAATTCGTAGCCCCATTTGGCGAAACCCAGGTTTTCGTAGAGTTTGTGGATTTTTTCGCGGTCGAAGCCGGAAGTGAAGATCATTTTATAGCAATTGTTGGCGCGGGCAAGCTCGATGGCCTTTTTGGAAATAGCGGTACCGATGCCTTTGCCCCGAGATTTTTCGTCGACGACTACTGCTTCCAGATATGCAAAATTTTTGCCGTGGGCGGGCAGGGGAAGGTAAAAGAGAAAAGCAGAGCCGACGACCTTGCCGCCTGCCTTGCCGGCAGGCAGGTTTTCTCTGGCTACAATAACACTACAATAATCAGCGTCGATTAGCGCCAAAAGCAGCTCTTTCGCGTTTGGGGCAAGCGATTCTACACGGTAAATTTGGGTTTGTAGGACTAGAATCGCGTTGGCGTCTTGGGGTTTTGCTAAAGATATTTCCATAGGATCTAGGCCCGCAGCCCCGATATCCATCGGGACGAGAACCGCATGGCACTGTATATTTTAACGTGTAGCTTTAAATAAACCAAGTATACTGCTAAAATTTAGCTACAGTGAAGCTTTTTGAATTTGAGGGGCATAAAGTACTTGCCTCTGCCGGGATCGAAAGCCCGGCTTTTATTGTTTGTGAAACAGCTGCGCAGGTGAAAGCTGCCCGGACAAAGTTAAAATTCCCCGTGGTTGCTAAGGTGCAGGTGCTTTCCGGCGGAAGAGGGAAAGCAGGCGGAGTGCAAGTTTGCAGCCGCGAAGCGGGGCTTTTGGAATTTGCCAAAGAATTTCTGGGAAAAGAATTCCCGCCTAGACTCGCACGCTCGTCGGGCGAGGCTGGTCACGGGGAGAAAGTCAAATATATTCTGCTTGCCCAAAAAGCCAGTTTTGAGGCTGAATACTATGTTTCAATTACTTACGATACCGCGCTTAGAAAACCATTTTTAATGTTTTCCGAAAAAGGCGGCATGGAGATTGAAGAGGTAGCACGCCAAAACCCTGAAGAGGTCATAAAAATTTATATCGATCCGGTTGCCGGGCCGGCAAAAGGCGATTTCAAGAAGTTTCCCGTTTCTTTTGAATTTGCGACAAAACTCTGGGAAGCATTTTCCAAAAATGACTGCCGGCTACTGGAAATTAATCCGCTTGCCAAAACGGAGGGCGGAAAATTTTTGGCGCTCGACGCCAAAGTAATTTTGGATGATAACGGCCTTGGGCGCCATGAGGATTTTGACTTTATCCCAAAAGGGGCAATAACGGCTGCGCCTAGCGAGAGGGAGCTGGCGGCAAAGAAGATTGATGAGGGTGATTACCGCGGTTCGGCAGGCAGCGCATTTTTGGATTTGGCTGGTGATATAGCGATTTTGGCTTCGGGCGGCGGCGCGTCGCTTCTCGTGATGGACTCGGTTGCGGCAGCGGGAGGGAAGCCTGCCAATTACACCGAGTATTCCGGAAACCCGTCGAGGGAAAAGGTAGAAAAACTTACCAGAATAGCCCTTTCGCGACCCAGGCTCTCGGGTTGTCTGGTTGCCGGAGCGGTGGCCAATTTTACGGATATTTATGAAACCCTTGCGGGTTTTGCCGACGGGCTAAAAAGCGTAAAGCCGAAAGTTAGTTATCCAATCGTGGTTAGGCGAGGGGGGCCAAGGCAGGAAGAAGCGTATAAAATGCTTAAGACTCTGGCTAAGCGCGAGGGGTTTGATATTCATTTGTTCGGGCCCCAAACGCCGATTTCGGCGGCGGCAAGGGAAATGGTGGAACTGTCGGAAAAGTACAAGTCAAAGTCAAAGTCGAAAGTGTAAAGTTATGGCGATATTAATCAATAAATCAACCAGAGTATTGATACAAGGAATCACGGGTAAATCCGGTACGCAGGCGGCTTCCGAGCTTTTGGATTATGAAACAAAGCTTGTGGCCGGTGTGACGCCCGGTAAAGGCGGAGAAGAAGTAGATACCGTGCCGGTTTTTAATAGTGTGGTAGAGGCAATGGAAGCGGCCGGACCGATTGACGTTTCGATGGTTTATGTGCCGCCGCTTTTGGCAAAAGCTGCAGCGCTGGAAGCAATTAGTGCCCAGATTCCGTTAGTCCACATATTTGTAGAGAAGATACCGGTTTTGGACGTTGCCCAGATTTTGGCGGCTGCCGCCAAAAAAGGGGTAAGAGTTCTGGGTCCGGCATCAGTTGGAGTCATTTCGCCGGGAGAGGCCAAAATCGGTTCCATCGGCGGGCCAAACCCCAGTGCGGTTTTTAGCAAAGGGCAGGTTGGCGTTATTTCCAAATCAGGGGGAATGTGTTCGGAGCTGGCGATGCTTATTACAACCAGCGGTTTTGGGCAGTCGACAGTCGTGGGTGTTGGAGGGGATCTTTTGACAGGAACAAGTTTTGCGGATTTGCTTTTAGAATTTGAAGATGATCCGGCGACAAAAGTAGTTGTGGCTTTTGGTGAAGTTGGCGGGTCTAGCGAAATTGAAGCGGCAAAACTTATTAAAGAAGGTAAATTTACCAAACCGTTTATTGTTTTTTTGGCCGGGAAATTTGCCGAAAGTTTGCCTAAGGACACGGCTCTTGGCCACGCCGGGGCGATTGTCGGGCTGGAAGCGAATATGGAAGAAAAAATCAAAGCGCTTCGCGGGGCCGGAGCAATCGTTGCCGAAAACTTTGAAGACATCCCTGCCTTGATTAAAAAATCTATCTGATACTTTTTCTTTACCTCAAAGTTTATATAGTCCTGTCTTGACAAGAAGGTGGATTGTAATGTACTGTTGATTCGAATCGTCGGTACAAAATGAGTCAGGTTTCTAGAAGACAATTGACAAAAGAGATTGAAAATAAGGTTTTCGATTCTTTCTGGTCAGTTATGGCTAACTTAAAGAAGAAAAAAGAAGTTTCTATCTTCTTCAGCGACTTTTTTACAAAAACTGAAAAAGTAAATTTTGCCAAAAGAATGTCTATTGCGATTTTGCTTTATAAGGGTTATGACTACCGTTCGATTCGGGATATTTTAAAAGTTTCTGTTGATACGATAGGAAGGGTTTCATCGAACATAGAAGATGACGGATGGCGCCTGTTTCTGAAAAAGTTAGAGCAAATAGAGGGTTGGCAAAAGTTTTGGCACGATATGGAACTGGTGCTTTTGCGATTTACAGGCGGCGGCCGAAGAGCATTTAAGAGTGATGAGGAGCTTGAAGCGATAATCCGTAGCCGGAAATCAAGGAAATAAAATTTTGTTTTAGTGATTTAAATCAGTGATACAGAGTAATAGAAATTTTGAAGATATCCCGAACTTAATTAAAAAGGCGATTTGAATGTTGTTGGATCGCGGACTTTGGGTTGATTCGGTTGCCCCTTTTTGCTAAAATGCGAGGCCGAAAGTTAAATATACATGAGCTGGATTGAAAGATCATTAGAAGATCAGCGCAGAAGAGAAGAGGTTCAAAGACAAGGGGCCGCAAGGAGCTGCGAGGCTCAAAGGAACTATGAAGCAGAATACAGACGGAAGCTGGGTAAGGATTTGGCACGTTTAGTCAAACAGCATACTGGCGCAAAAATCGGCGCACCAGAAACGCTCTATCCGGGTTTTGAAAAGCTTGAAGGCCCGATAATGCCAAATAATGATAGGAGAACAGTTTATGGAAAGATTCAAGTAGACGGAGTGTGGTTTGGAATTGCTGATACTTATGGGGACTTGGATTGGGCGGGTGAACCGGAACACTATAAGAATCTCGTTGTAATTGGAAAAGATGTTCGGACAGGGGCAGATGCTTTTAGGGTCATAATAGATAATAATATTGACAAGCGGGGCGTTGTTGGGTTAGGGCAGGCTTTACGAGAATTAGGATATACCAGCGGTAGATAGTGTAGGCGATGATACTTTAGTGCAAGATCAAGTATACTTAATTTATGCCAAAAGCGTATCGTACCTCGATAACCACTCATGTAGAAGGTAAACCCCATGTATATGGTTACGACCTGACAAAACTTGCCGGGGCGAAATCTTTTTCGGCGGCTATTTATTTAGTTTTAAAGGGCGAGATGCCGGGCGCGGAAGCGGAGAAAATGCTCGATGCAATCTTGACGATTTCTATCGATCACGGCGTGGAGCCGGCTTCGGTTGTGGCGGCCAGAAACATTTATTCAGGCGGCAGTCCGGTTCAGGCTGCTGTGGCCGGTGGGATACTGGCGCTTGGTGAATATCACGGCGGAGCGATTGAAGCCGCAATGGAAAACTTCGCGGCTTACCAAGACCGCGGCCCAGAGGCGCTGATAGCCGATTTTAAGGCAAAAGACAAGCGTGTAGCGGGTTTTGGCCATAAGCTGTATGAGAGAGACCCTAGGACAGAGAGGCTAATTGAACTGGCCCGTGAGTTTGGGTTTGAGGGGAAGTATGTGGAGCTGGCAAAAGGGGTCGAAGAGGCCCTTCGACAAGCTCAGGGTAAAAATTTGCCACTCAATATTGATGGGATTATAGCGGCGCTTCTTTTGGAAATGGGTTTTGATTCTAAGGTGGGGAAGGGCATTTTTATAATCGCCAGGACTCCGGGGCTGGTTGCCCATGTTGTTGAGGAAGCGACAAGGGGAAAACCGGTTAGACGACTCAGCGAAGAAGATGTGGAATATGATGGGCCTAATCCGAGGGATTTTGACAATTAAATGATAATTTTTGGTATAGATCCGGGAACGGCGACAACCGGTTACGGCGTGGTAAAAAAAGAGCCCAGTTCCAAGAACAACGGTCCTTCGACTTCGCTCAGGACCAATGGCCTAACTCTTATCGAATACGGCTGTATTGTTACCCCCAAAGAACAGGCGATGCCCATGAGGCTTTTTTCGATTGGCAAAGATTTAAAAGTACTTCTCAAACGATATAAACCGGATTGTATAGCGATCGAGCAATTGTTCTTTGGCATTAACTCGAGAACAGCAATGACTGTGGGGCAGGCAAGGGGAGTAGTGCTTTCAACTATTGCCGGTTACAACAATCGCGTGCCGATATTTGAGTATCAGGGGCTTTCGGTCAAACTGACTGTGACAGGCAGCGGCAAATCAGACAAGAAGGAGATTCAAAAGCACGTAATGCGCCATTTGCATAAACATAAACTGGCAAAGCCCGCGAAGGGTTATATTGACGACGCGGCGGATGCACTGGCTGTGGCGATTTGCCATGTTATTAAAACAGCGACTAACGACGAAGGACTAAAGACTAAGGTGAAGACAAAAAACGTTAGGCGTTAGTCATTCGTCATTTAGCGCTTAAAATGGGCAGCAGTTTTTTCAGAAAAGTAACTTCGTACGAAATTACCAAAAGGCAAAAGTTTATTCTGATGTCTTTTTTTCTGACGGTGATTTTGGTGACAATCCAGACCGTGCCGGAGGGGTTGCGCTTCCAGATTATCGGAATTTTAGCGCTGGCCACACTTTTTCTGGCCGCCTTTAGCCTTTGGGGTGAACTTTCAGGGGTGAAATACTTTCTTCTTCTCTTATTGCCGGTTTATTTTGTAGCCGGGGCTTCGCTTTTTTACTTTTTGCTACCCGTCAGGTGGTTGACGCGTCTGCCGTTTGCGGTAGTATTTGGGATTTCCGTTTATCTTTTAATGCTGACTTCCAATATCTACAACGTTGCGGCGATCAGGACGATTGCACTGCTTCGGGCGGCCAACGCGGTTGGCGTATTATTTTCACTGATTTCGACTTTTTTCCTGGCTAACGTCCTATTTTCTCTGCATCTGGCTTTTTACTGGACGATGTTGGGTGTAGCCGGGATCGTTTTGCCGCTTTATCTAGTCGGGTTGTGGGCAAATGAGCTTGAGGATTTTATTTCAAGAAGAGTCTTTAATTATGCCGCCATTTTTACTTATTTAACGCTCCAGATCACGCTGGTTTTTTCTTTCTGGCCGATTGCGCCGATTTTTGAAGCTTTGGCGGTGGCGACTATTATGTACGTACTTCTGGCCTTAGCTCAGCTTGATTTTGCCGGGAAAATGAAGCCAAGGGCTGTTTGGGAGCATCTTGGCGTAGCCGGAATTGTATTTTTGGTTATTATCTTTGCCACGAGATGGGGAGGATAGACCCCGCTCGCGGGAATTTCCAATTTCAAATTTTCAATTTCCAATTAAGGAGCCAAGAATAAAGCCCATAGTTTTTCTCGGGGAAGTGGGTATCGGGGGTTAATAGTAGATAGTCAATGGTTAATAGTTAGCTTCGATTTAGCTTCAAATTAGCCTCAAAAAATTCTCTTAAAAGCAGAGGAGTGGGAGAGTGGGGTGGTAGTAAGTGGTGATATAGTTTGATAGAGTTATAGTATTCCGTGAAAATATGCGGGTTGAAAAGCGTGAAAATAGATATTATAAGACTCAACAATATGATTTCGTTCAGGTCCAAAGCGACCAGAACAGAAATGTAAATGGTGGTTGAGTCTTGCGGTCCTCGTCCTTCGCTCCGCTCGGACTGCGGGCCTAACGGTTTTTTGCTATACAGCGCTTTAGAGTAGAGTGTTATCGGCCTATTTACTCTCCAATGTGTCGGTAGTCAAAAACTTCTGGCGGGACTAGGAAAAGACTGCTAAGGGCAAGAACGGCTTTTTAGATTTTCCGGGGAAGGGGCCTTTAGGGCAGTAAATGGTAAATAGTTAATGGTTAATGGTTTTATAAATTGTCGAAATTTGTCCGCTTATACTCCCCAAAGGAGGTATATCTTTATTTATGTAATGCGTCGCACAATGATACTTTTGCGACGCAAAGTGAGCGTGAGAGGGAGAGAATAGCTAAAAATAAGAAATTTTCAATTTTCCACTTTAACTTTCAATTAAAGTTATAATACTCTCTTTTGACCTTTGCACTTTGACCTTTGCACTTTGACTATTCTGATGCATTTATCCCCCATTTGTTATGTAAAGATTTTTTTAGCCGCTTTTTGTTGCTGATTGAGCAAGTAGTAAACGACTTGTTTGTCCTATTAGGACAGTAAAAAGCCGTTCTGGGGCCTTTGGCGGGCTTGGAGCTTTAAACAATGATGATTTTAGGCTGTTTTTCGGAGTCTACGGTAAGGTGCAATAGCATACCTTGGGTTGTGTCTTAAGAAATCCCGGTGTGATAAGTAAACACAGATGGGTAAATTGGCAAAGTCAGGATAATTAGTATTAATGTGACTGCGGAGTTTTCTAATAAGGTCATGGATTCCCAAGGAGTTAACCGGAATTTCATCGGTATCTTCGGGAATGTGTGTTTCAACCGGGATTGCTTGAGCGAGAAAGGTAGAGTCGCCATACATGTCGGCGAAGATATTTACCCCAAGATATAACGGGCGAAAATCAACTAATCTTAGATTAAGAGCTTTGCGATTTTGATTAAATGCTAAAGCCTGCGGCCGCCCGGTTACCATTAGATCGTATTCATTTAGCAAAAACCTTACATAATCATTCTTTGTTTCTTTTCTCATAAGAGAATTCTACCATAAAAATTAAACAAAAGACTATGGGGTGGGTTACGAGATCAGGGTGCCGATTTTTTCGCCGGTGACAGCTTTTTGGATATTATTTTCTTTGGCGATATCAAAAACCACAATGGGGATTTTGTGGTCCATACAAAGTGAAAGCGCGCTGTTGTCCATAATTTCTATTTCTTTGTTGGCAATGGCTTCGGCGAATGTTAAACTCTCAAATTTTTTGGCGCCCGGGTTTTTTTGCGGGTCTTTGTCGTAAACGCCATCAACTTTAGTGGCTTTTAGGATTATTTCGCATTCTGTCTCCAGAGCGCGCAGGGCAGCTGCCGAATCGGTGGTGAAGAAAGGGTTGCCGGTGCCGCCGGCAAAAATGACGACTCTTCCCTTTTCCATATGGCGGATGGCACGGCGGCGGACATACGGTTCGCAAACGTCTTTGATGTCGATTGCCGAAAGGACGCGTGTCGGCTGGTTTTCTTTCTCCAGGGCTGCTTGAAGAGCAAGTGAATTCATAATAGTTGCCAGCATGCCGATATAATCGCCGACGGTTCTTTCAAGTCCGTTTTCCTCGGCCGAATTGCCACGGAAAATGTTGCCGCCGCCGACAACGATAGCAATTTGAGTGCCGCTTTCTTTAGCTTTGATAATTTCGCGGGCAAGCCATTGGCAAAATTCAGGATCGATGCCATATTCGCGTTTGCCTAAGAATGTTTCACCGGAAAGTTTTAGAAGAACTCTTTTGTATTTAGGGTCTGCCATTAAGTTATTTTAGCAGTTAATATACTTCCCACGCTAGAGAGATGTATCTTCCTGAAGGATAGAAACTGAATCCGATTGTTATTCCTGGTAAAATTGTCGAAAATTGTACGTGATTTGGTTGAGAAACCTTATCAATATTATAAGCATCAATATTATAAGCGTCGCCGTAGCCCAGCTTTTCTGCGGCTTGGGCTTTTTGGAGTAATGTTTCTAGATCATTGTTCATGTCTAAGCCGAGCTCTGGGCAGAGTGCTTCAATTAAGAATTGAGCTGCGGCTAAAGTTGCTTCGCTATGTTCTCCCCCGCCGTCATTTAGATTGTATCTGTGAGTACCATTGTCTTCTTGGAGAATAGCAAAAATGGGAATTGGAGAAGGCCTGTCTCCGCTTACGAATCTCGTTTGGCATATTGCTTCAAGCTCTTGTGTTGCTTCTTGTACAAATGTAGTTGCCTCAGGGCTATTAAGTCTTTGAAGATCCCTGTCGAGTTTTGGGACAACGAACGTTCTTATTCTTGCTGCCCTTAAACTCCTAAGCTGGGCCCATTCCTCGAAGCTAAGATTATGATTAACTGTTAGATAAAGTGGATGGCCTTCCGTTGTCATTTAAGCCCTATAATTTACTATTCTCCTACTTTGTTTGTCAAATTGGATATTCTTGATGTCGCAGAATTGCGGGGTTAGATTCAACGCCTATTGATTTTAAACCTGAAAGCGTCGTACAATATACAGTGCCATGCGGTCCTCGTCCTTCGGACTGCGGGCCTAAAATTAGGTCGCCTAACGACGAAAGACCCGCCGACGCCAAGGCTTTGACGGGCAGGCTAACGACTAACGCAAAATGCAATTTGATCTGCCCGCACTTGTTGATGAGTTTTTGGAGTATTTAGAGATTGAAAGAAACCTCTCTCCCCTAACGATCCGTGACTACCGGCATTATCTTGTCATTTTTTGTGCGTGGTCTCTCGCCAACTCCCCCATTGCCCGCCCCGAGGATTTAACTGTTGACTTGGTCCGTAAATATCGCGTGTATTTAGCCCATTTTAATAGCCCAAACGGTAATTTACCCCTTAAAAAAGTCACCCAAAATTATTACGTTATCGCGCTAAGATCATTCCTCAAGTATTTGATAAGAAAGGATTTAAAAGTGGTGGCGCCGGATAAAATCGATTTGCCAAAAGTCGAAAGTCGTAGTTTGAAGTTTTTAGACCGAGATCAGATGGAAAGACTTTTAGCACAGCCTGATGTTTCCAAAGAGAGAGGACTTCGGGATAAGGCTCTAATGGAAATGCTTTTTTCAACAGGTTTGCGTGTCTCGGAGCTTTGTAAGTTGAACTGCGACCAGGTTAATTTGGAGCGCAAGGAGTTTGGCGTTATCGGTAAGGGTCAGCGGCCGAGGGTGGTTTTTATTTCGGATCGGGCGGCGATTTGGCTGGAAAAATATCTGGTCAAAAGATCTGACAATTTTAGTCCCCTCTTTATCCGCTACGCTGGTAACCAGTCGCCTGCCATAAACGGCGAGAAGATGCGTTTAACTCCCCGTTCTGTCCAACGGGTTGTCGATAAATATACCAGGAAAGCCCGGCTGCCGGTGAAAGTTTCACCTCACGTTTTAAGGCATTCCTTTGCCACAGACCTTTTGATGAACGGGGCGGATCTTAGGAGCGTTCAGGAGCTTCTGGGCCACAAAAACGTGGCTACGACGCAGATTTACACGCACGTAACCAATCAGCAATTACGCAATGTTCACAAGGTTTTCCATTCCGGTAACAAATAGTTTACCCTGAGCGTTCACACTGAGCGAATGCGAAGTGAAGTCGAAGGGCGTACAAGGCTTTTCATTCTGGAAATAAATAATTTTTGAAATAGTGCTATTGATTAATTGACATTTTGTTCGATTATTCGAATAATTGGTATAGGATGGGACGAGTGTCAAAAAGGAAGATAAATCCCCAGATCGAAGAACGGATTTTTGAGATATTTCGGGATTACTTGGCTACTCTTAAGACCCCTCTTGGGATAAAAGAATTTCTGCAAAGTCTGCTTTCTAATACTGAACAAGTGATGCTTTCCAAAAGACTTGCGATTGCTGTTCTTCTTGCCCGCGGATTTAATTATGAAGAGATAGATGAAACGTTAAAAGTTTCTAAGTCGACTGTTGGTATGGTGCATAGACAAATTTCAACCGGAGCGCAAGGTTACCAGAAAGCAATTAAACACGTTCTTGCCCAAGAGAAAAACCAGAAGTTTTGGAATAACCTCGAGGAACTTTTGATCCAGCTTTCGCCGCAGAAAATGTACGGTTCTAGTGCTTGGCAGAGGAAGAGTCAGGCCAGTAAGGTTATTGCTAGACGAAAAAGACAACTTGAAGCTTTGTAATTTTCGATTATTCGAATAATCGAAAAGAAAATAGAATAAAAGTTTTAGTTGTAATAAAGAGTTGTAATAAAGATACGAATGTACAAAAATAAGAATATTAAGATCGGCGTTTCATAGCGGGAACAAGTGATTGCAAGTAATTTTTGGCTGACTGTTAATTATTGTGTACTTTGGGATCGGAGTTCTTTTGCTTTCTCTTTGAGAGTCACTTTTTCTTCTTCTAACTTATCAATTTTTTCCAGCTGCTTGTCTTGTGTTTGATAGGATTTTTTGAGATCTTTGTTTTTGCCAAAAATAGTCAGTTTGGATTTAATTAAATTTATTATCGTGGTTACGCTGGCTAAGAGAACGCCAATGATAATTGACGCAAAGACAATATAAAACAGGGGTACATCGGCTATGGTTGTGGTTCCCACGTACAAAGTTGCCGGGCTGGCGTCCATGGTAAAAATGAAAGAAATTGCAAATGCTAGGATGAGCGTCAAAAGAATAGATAACATAAGTTAGATAACGCCAGTTTAGCAGATCGCGGACATTAATACACTTTAATAATGCGGACTGGCGGTTTTGGCCGTGCGTTTTAGAAAGTCGAGGCGTCCTGGCCGATTAGGTTTAAATCGTTGTCCATGCTATCGATGTTTGTTATGTCCAGATCGCTGGCGGAGGCATCCAGATCGCTGCTATTTTGGATTTCCGCTTGATTCGGAGGGGTAACAGCCTCTTGGATGGTGTTGGTAGTGCCGCCTTTTAGGAAAAGCAGTAAAGCCAAAGCTAAAATTACAATGGTTCCAACGATAACTGTTGTCAATATTAAACTGGTACCTTTTTGTTTCATGGTTTTGTGGATTTTGTACTTTCCCTTTCCATAGCCCCCGTGACAGAACGCACAGCAACGATCAGGTTTTTAATTGAGGTGCGGTAATCCTTGAGGGCGCTTTTAACATTTTGCATATCAACCCTGAATGTTTGCAGTTGGCTTTTGGGGTCGGAACTGGTGCAGCTGAAAGAATTAACGTCGTTTTGGGCAGTGGATAGCGCAGTTTGGACTGCCGTTTTTTTGGCGGCGATAGCAGCAACTAAACTGTCGTAGTTTGAAACAGTTTTGCCGCTTGGTACAACTTTGGTGGTGTAATACTTTTCGACTCTGGCGGCGATGGAATCAAACTTTGTCTCGATGTTTGCGGCGAGTTTGGTTAAACGATTAGCTCTTTGTTTGACTGTATTTTCTTTGACTTGGCAGGCGCGGAGCTGTCCCTGGGTGCGGCCGGCTGCTTTTGACGATTCATTGGCGGCAAAAGCAGGAGCGGCAGTAAGCGAGAGGATTATTGAAAAAGTTGCCAAAAGGCTAGAAATTCGCCTAATCATTTTTTATTAACAGTTAGGTATATTATACCTCGTACTAAATATATTATACACTCGGGAAGTTGAGATTATGCTCGGATCAGATTAGGCCGCGGGCTTGGCGGCGGGCTTCAAGTTCATCGAGGATAATTTTGCGGATGCGGATATTTTGGGGTGTGACCTCGACAAGTTCGGTGTCGTCGATATATTCCAGGGCGTTTTCCAAAGACATTTCGCGGGGGGCATTAAAATGCTCACCAACATCTTCCCCTTTTGAGCGCATGTTGGTCTGGTTTTTTTCTTTACAAACGTTAATACGGATATCTTCGGCGCGCGAATTTTGGCCGACAACCTGGCCTTTATAAACCGCGACACCGGCATTTATGAAAAGGACTCCCCTATCCTGGGCATTAACCAGGCCGTAAGATTTGGTGGTGCCGCCGTCGTGGGCCACGAGTGAGCCGTGTTCGCGGCGGATGATATTACCGGGATCGGGCCTGTATTCCAGAAAACTGGCATTTAGGAGGCCGAGGCCTTTGGTATCCTGGGTAAACTCGCTTCTGTAGCCGAAAAATTCGGGGGTAGCGATTATAAATTCAAGGTTAGCAACACCGTTTTCGGTCTTGGTGTCGACAAGCTGGCCGTGCCTGGTGCCCATTTTTTGCATAACACTGCCGCCATAAACTTCGGGGACTTCGATGAAAATGCGTTCGAACGGTATATATTTTTTGCCACCTATTATTTTTTCAATGACCCTCGGGCGCGAGACTTGGAATTCATATCCTTCACGGCGAAGACGCTCGATTAAAATTGCCAAGTGGAGTTCGCCGCGGCCGGATACAATCCAGCCTCCTTCGCCAGAGGCTACGGAAGGCCTTTGCCCGCCTTCGCTCTGCGAGCTACGGAGGGCAGGATCGCCGTTTTGGCCGTCCTCAACGCGCAGGGCAACGTCGGTTTCCAATTCTTTATAAAGGCGTTCCCTAATCTGGCGTGAAGTTTTATAAGTGCCTTCACGGCCGCCGAATGGTGAGGAGTTAACGGCAAAGGTCATATTAATTGTCGGCTCTTCGATGTCGATTAAGTCTAGCGCCTGCGGGTTTTGGGGATCGGCAACTGTTTCGCCGATTGTGATATCGGGGATGCCGGAAATGGCGGCGATATCGCCGGCGCCGGCTTCTTGGGCTTCGACCCTGTCCAGTCCCTCAAAAGTAATGAGGGAAGTTATGCGATATTTTTTCTTTTCGCCGGTTCTTGAAATATGAGTAACTTCCTGGCCGGATTTTAGGGTGCCGTTATAAATTCTTCCCGTAGCGATGCGGCCTTTGTGGGAGTCGGCAGAAATTGTGGTTATAAGCATTTGCAGGGGTTTATCGGGGTTGCCTGAAGGCGGCGGAACGACGCGCAGGATTTCATCAAAAATCGTGGAAATATCCTGCATTTTAGAAAGGTCGGAGTCCATGCCGGCGCGGCCAAGTTTTGAGGATGCGTAAATGGTTTCAAAGTAGGCATTATCCTCGTCGGCACCAAGTTCGACAAAAAGGTCAAAGATTTTACCCTCGACATAATCAGGGCGGGCATCGGATTTATCGATTTTATTGACGATGACGATTACCTTGTGGCCCATTTCAAGGGCGTGTTTTAAGACAAAGCGGGTTTGGGGCATGGGGCCTTCTTTGGCATCGACTAATAAGAGGCAGCCGTCGGCCATTTTGAGGACGCGTTCTACTTCGCCGCCGAAATCGGCATGACCGGGAGTGTCGATGATGTTGATCTTGGTGCCTTTCCAGATAACGCTGGCGTTTTTGGAAAAAATGGTGATGCCGCGTTCGCGCTCAAGTTCGTTTGAATCCATGATAAGATCATGCCCCATCTGTTCTTTGCCAAGATGAGTTTTGGATTGGCGAAGTAAGGCATCCACGAGCGTGGTTTTGCCGTGATCGACGTGGGCAATAATAGCAACGTTTCTAATGTCGTTCATGGTTTCAAAAAAGCCGCGTAATCCGCGGCGCAAACGATATTAACATTTTAATGGTAATTTAACAAGAAACTGAAGCTAAATTGGAACGTAACTTTCCCACGGAAGGGCTTTTAAATCTGCAAGTTTTTTGGTGGTGATTGCCTGGGCGAAAAGCTCGGCGGTTTGGAGATTGGTCAGAAGCGGAATGCCCCAGTCGATTGTTGTGCGGCGGATGATATAGCCGTCACCGCTGGCCTCTTTTTCATAAGGGTCGAAAACATTAATGACGAGGTCGATTTTTTTGGTAGTCAGATAATCGACAACAGTCGGCTTTTTGCCTTCGCGGATTTTATGGAGTTTTTGGTTTTTGATTCCATGGGAAGTTAAAAACTTGGATGTACCGGTGGTAGCGTAGATTTTAAGGCCCAAATCGGCCAGAAGCCTGGCGCTTTCCAAAAATTTAACCTTGTTTTCGTCTCCGCCAAGGGAGATAAAGACGGATTTTTTGGGGAGCTTGGTGCCTGTCGCTATCTGCGATTTTAAAAATGCTTCTTCGATATCGGCGCCAAAGCAGGCGACTTCGCCGGTTGAGGCCATTTCGACTCTTAAAACCGGGTCGGCGCCTTGAACTCTGGAGAAGGAGAATTGCGGTGCTTTAACGCCGACAAAATCCAGATTCTCGTAAGCTTTTTTGGGAACTAGATCGGTCTTGATAGCAAGAATTGCCTGGGTTGCCAGTTCTGCGAAATTAACGCCGGTGATTTTGGAAACGAAAGGAAGGCTGCGGGAGGCGCGGAGATTGCATTCGATAACCAGTACCCGATTGTCTTTAGCAATAAACTGCATATTAAAAGGGCCGGTTATTTTGAGGCTTTTGGCAATTTGGGTCGCTATTTCCTCTATTTGTTTTTCCGTTTGGCCGTAAATTTTTTGCGGCGGGAGGACTAGCGTGGCGTCGCCCGAATGGACGCCGGCGTTTTCGACGTGTTCTGAAATAGCGTAGGTTAGGATTTTACCCTCCCTGGCTACGGCGTCGATCTCGATTTCTTTGGCGCCTTCGATAAATTTAGAGATAACAACCGGATATTTTTCAGAAACTTTTGAAGCGGCTTTGAGGTAATTTTCAAGGTCGGGCGCGTTGAAAGCGACATTAAAGGCAACGCCGGAAAGGACATAGGAAGGCCGAACAAGAACCGGAAAGCCGATTTTCTGGGCGAAGGTAACTGCGTCTTTAATGCCTTTGACTTTTGCCCAGAGCGGCTGGTCAATGCCCAAGGTGTCGCAGAGTTTTGAGAATTTGTGCCTGTCCTCTGCACCATCTATCGATGCTGGCGAAGTACCGAGGATTTTTACTTTTTGCTTGGCTAAGGAGAGAACAAGATTATTTGGTGTTTGGCCTCCCATGGAAATGATGACGCCTTTCGGGTTTTCTTTTTGGTAAATTTCGCTTACAGTTTCGGCGGTTAATTCTTCAAAATAAAGCCTTTTGGCCATGTCGTAATCGGTGGAAACGGTTTCCGGGTTGCAGTTTATGATGATCGGGTCAACGCCGTTTTGCCGGAGTGTTTGGGCACAAGTTACCGAGCACCAGTCGAATTCGACGGATGAACCGATACGATACGGGCCGGAACCAAGGACGATGACGGAGTGGCGGGTAGTCTCGCCGCCGTCAAAAAACGCTCGACCATTTTTATTTTTAGTTCGCTTATAATTTTCCGTCTCGCTCAGGCCTCCGCCAGCAACAGATAGTTTGTTGTTTTCGTTTTTGATTTGTAAGCTGGCTCCGTCATGTTTT
>JAUSJC010000008.1 GCA_030647775.1 Candidatus Curtissbacteria bacterium | reverse complement strand
AAAGGTCGAGGATAAAATCTTTCAAACTTTCTGGGAAGCAATTGCTAAACTTCAGAATCAGAAAGAAATCCAAATGTTCTTACATGATCTTCTCTCCCCAACCGAAAGGACAATGCTTGCTAAGCGTTTAGCAATAGCGGCTCTACTTTTGAAGGGACACACTTATGAATCTGTTATGGATATCCTAAAAGTCTCCAATCCTACTGTTGCCAAAGTTTCCTTAACTCTAAATTTAAATCCGGGCTATAAAATTGTAATTAACAAAATCGCCAAAAGCGAAGCAACCCGGGAATTTTGGCAGGATATAGGAAGTGCCATGTACCGTATAAGTAGCCCCGGCAAAGCATTCATGCCGGAAGGTGCAATCAAACATAAACTGGGCCACAAAAAGAAAACGCTAGTTTGATGATCTGAATCATTAAACTTTTGTTGCCTACTAGACCTCTTAACCCACAAAGGATAAACTTAAAAAATGCTTTGGCAAGATTGGGTTTTTTCAGTAGGGAGCTGGATTTTCGTAGCAGCCCTTATTCCAACGATTCGTGGTAAACAAAAACCGGAGATTTCAACAAGTCTTACAACCGGGACTGTCTTAGGCATTTTCGCAATTGCATACCTTACTTTAAATCTGTGGCTCTCCACCGCCTCAACACTTGTAACATCTGCCAGCTGGTTTATCCTCGCCTACCAAAAACACCGCCAGGAATGATCAAGCTCGTCGCCTTCGACTGGAACGGTACCATCCTTTCCGACACGGTTGCGTGTTTAGTCGGTGATGATGCCGCGTTGGTCGCCCTTGGTTACAAACCTATATCTCTTAAAAAATTCCAGGAAACCTTTGAAGTGCCGCTCGTTAATTTCTACACAAAAATCGGCGTCAACCCCAAAATCCCAAAGGCCAAGCTTGAAAAAAGTGAAACGATTTTCCACGAAACTTACGAAGCACGAGCCGCTAATTCCAGAACCCGCGCCGGTACCCGCAGTCTTCTGAAATGGCTGAAAGCGCATAACATTCCGTCTGTAATTTTTAGCAATCATATCCGCTACCAAATCATAAAACACCTTAAAAGATTAAAGATCGAAGAATATTTTGCAGAAGTTATCGGCAATGGGCAAACGAACGAAATTATATTTAACCGCGGCAAAGGCGAAAAACTCATGGATTATCTCAAAGCAAAAAAGATAAATCCCGCAGAAATTTTAATCGTTGGCGACACCGTTGAAGAAATAGAAATTGCCCGTGAACTTGGCGCAATCGCCGTTGCCATAACCAACGGCTACAACAGCACAAAACGCCTCAAAGACAAAAAGCCGGATTATCTCTTAAACGACCTGCGAAAGATTGAAGGAATTATCGTCAAAATCAATAAGACTTAAACTCCCCAAACTCCTGAACCGTAGTTTTTGAAAAGCAAAATAAAAGATAATTTGCGCACAAACTGCCCACTGGCTATAATGCGGCCAAATGGATCGGGAATTCGTTAGATCCGCCCTTCTTTTTTTAACACTTCCGACAGCAGCGGTTTTCGCCTGCAATACCGAGCCAAAATCGGAGTTCAAAGCTCCATTTCCCCCTCAAGTTACCACTCCTGTTGAAAGATCTTACGATATAGCCCTTGATAAAAAAACGATCATCAAAAAAGCTAAAGAGGCTGGTATAGGCATAGTGTTTTTCGGTATCCGGGATGTAGACGGCAGTCTTTCGGGTTCAGATATACTGGTCAAGGTTTCAAGAATTGAAAAGGACGGCAGGAAAACCGATACGGATAACTTTAAAATTAATCTCGGTGTTGGTACTACATATGCCGCTCTGGCAACACCGTCATGCTTCGGTGAATATCAAATCTCCGTCTCGATAGATTCAGGGAGAAGTTACACAGTTCTGCCTATCCCAGATTTAAAAACCAGAATATCCTACCAGACTTTCCGCCTTTTCGAAGAAACCTGCTCACGAGACATTAATGTCGAGCTAGGTCCAAATTAACTTCCCTAAACTCCCCACACCCCTGAACCGTAGTTTTTGACAAAACCTAAGATTTCCATCTGCCCCAAAGTTGCCGAAACAATTTCTATTTTGAGTCCGCAGTCTATAGCCAGTTTATCAATATGCAAATTGCCGTTCGCCAACATCCCAAGAATTTTTGCTTGTATCTTGTCTTTCGGCTTACCGACGAATTTCGATTTAACCTGCGCCTGTTTTCTTTCTATATCCAAAACCTGCAAAATATCCGCCGCTTCCGTTGCCGGATGCACGCCTTCCTTCAAAAGGTTGTTGGCACCGGCGCTCATCTTGCTCGTAATTGGCCCCGGCACCGCGAAAACCTCGCGTCCTTGTTCCGCCGCCTGCCCCGCGGTGATTAAAGATCCGCTGTCAATCGCCGCTTCCGTTACCAAAACGCCTAAAGATAATCCGGAAATAATCCTGTTCCTTGCCGGGAAATTTGAAGGGACTGACGGAAACCCTAAAGGAAATTCCGAAACTATCGCGCCATGTTTTACTATTTCCTCCGCCAAATTTTTATTTTCCGGCGGATAAATTAAATCGACGCCGCATCCCAAAACCGCGATCGTCCTGCCGCCGGCCTCCAGCGCAGTTCTATGCGCCATACTATCAATTCCCCTAGCCAAACCGCTGACGATTGTCAGTCCACTCGTCACCAGATCAAAAACCAATTTCTCCGTAACCTGTCTGCCATAAACCGTCGCAAACCGCGCGCCGACAACTCCCAACGCCAGATCATCTTGGGGCAAAAGTTCTCCGCGAAAGTACAAAACCGGCGGCGCGTCCGAAACCGACCGTAGATTTGCCGGATAATCCCGGTCCGTAAGCGAAACCACTTTAATCCCCCGCTCGTAAACCGTTTGTAAATAAACTTTCGGGTCAACTTTTTTGCGAAAATCAATTATCGCTTCACGCGCTCTAACATCAATCTTTAATTTCTGGATTTGCGCATCAGGCGCTTCCCAAAATTTTTTTAAAGTTTTGAAGTATTTTAGAAGATAATTAAACGTTGCCGTCCCGACTCCGGGTATTGCCGAAGTTACTACCCAATATTCCAAATCTTTACTCATCAACTACTATTGTACTGAAATTTACTTAAGCATTTGTGCTTCCAGTTTTGTTCTTGAGGCAATAAACTTTAATGCTTTGCCCGCCTGCTTTTTGCGGAAAGCCAGTGTTGTTACACCGCGATTTTTCGTCAGTTCCCACTCCAAATCGGCAATCGATTTTGCGTCAAACGCCACGGCCACGCTTTGAAAGTTTTTGCAAGCCGCGCGAATCAAAGCCTGCCCGCCAATATCCATACTTTCCGGAAATCCTTTTTTCTCCGGTTTATAAAGATCGACCACTACCGCATCAATTGCCGGCATTTTGAGTTTCCTGATCTCGGTCAAGTGTTTCTTTTTGGTCTTATCGGCCAAAATCGCCGCGAAATTTTTCCTGTCCAAGCTCTTAACCCGGCCGTCAAAATCAAAGCCGGAAACCACAGACTTTACCTTCACGCCTTTTGCCTTAAGATATTTGGCCGTTCCCTCCGTCCCCAAAACATTAACTTTGTAATGCCTTAAAATAACGGCAAGTTTATCTAAATTCCTTTTATCGTAAACCGCAACAAAGATGTTTTTTACTTGTATTTCCATACTAATTTATCCGAATATTCGGAAAAATTCGGACTAACAATTCGTGTCCATTCGCGTTCAATGTTTAAAGTGCCTTACTCCCGTAAATACCATTGTCATCCTGTGTTTTTTGGCCGCAGCAATTACTTCTTTATCATTTATTGACCCGCCGGGCTGAATGATAACAGAAATGCCTGCTTTGGCCGCCAGTTCAACATTATCGGCAAAAGGAAAAAACGCGTCGCTTGCCAAAACTGCTCCTCTTGCCTTCTCCCCCGCCTGATTCAGGGCAAGTTTCACCGCATTCACCCTGTTTGGCTGACCGGTCCCCATTCCCCGCAGGCTTCCGCCTCGCGCAATAACAATCGCGTTCGATTTAACATGTTTAACAACTCTCCAAGTAAATTCCAAATCCCTCCAGGTATCGGCGCTCGGTCTTTTCCCGGCTACCAGCCGCCACTTCGAGCTATCCTCGTGCAGGGCATCCGGCGTTTGGATCAAGTAGCCGTTAAAAACTCTTGTAAATTCCAACTGCAGAGGCGGCTTATCGGCCCGAACCACCCTCATTTTGGCACCGCGTTTTTTAATCCGGGCTAAAACTTCTTTTGAAAAATCCGGTGCCACCAAAAGTTCAAAGAAAACTCCGTGCATTGCCTCCACCATTTCCACGGACGGCGGACGGTTCACGGCAATTATTCCGCCAAACGCACTAACCGGATCCGCCTCTAGCGCCTTTTTAAAAGCTTTAGCCAAATTGTTTCTGGATGTGATGCCGCTCGGATTACCATGTTTGATAATGGCAACCGTCGGCTCCAAAAAATCGGCAACTAGACGCCAAGCGTGGTTAGCGTCACCTAGATTGTTGTGTGAAAGCGGCATTCCCCAAAGTTGCCTGTAACCGGGCCTTTTGGGGTCTTCAATATAAAACGCGCTCCTTTGGTGCGGGTTTTCCCCGTAGCGCAAGTCCTTATACTTATGAAGTTTAACGATTAATTGTTTTGGTAAATCTAATCTTGTCATATAAAAACCTGCCGCGGCAGGCTCTTGATACAAAGTACATGATACTTGATACTTGTTACTTTTGTCCAAACCACCAGTCCAAAACCTCTTTGGCAACCGGACCGGCCACAGTTGACCCCTCACCACCGTCTTCCACCAAAACCGTTACAGAAATTTGCGGGTTATCAAACGGCGCGAAAGCCCCAAACCACGCATGCGGGTTACCCTCCGTTTTTTCCGCCGTTCCGGTCTTACAACCCAAAGTATAGTTCTTCACCATGAAGAACGGCCAGCCGGTTCCGCCGGTTGCGCAAACTTGGCGCATTCCCTCACGCACTAAATTGAAATTGGCGTCGCTTACCAAATTTTTGCCGATGACTTTCGGATTGATCTTAGAAGTTTTTGGACCATCAATTTGGCTTACCAAATACGGCTTAATCAGTTTCCCGCTCGCCATAAAATTAATAAGGTTGGAAATCTGCATCGGTGTCACCAGCATAAACCCCTGGCCGATTGCCATATGCATCGTATCGCCCGGATACCAAGGCTGGCTTTGTGTCGACTGCTTCCAAACCCCGTCCGGCACCAAACCAAAATCCTCGCTTGGCATATCAATCCCCGTTTTGGCGCCAAAACCGAGCGCAAGTGCCATTTGTCTAATCGGGTCCAAGCCAATTGTTTGCCCGACTCTGTAAAAATAAATATCGTTAGACCTGGCGATTGCGCGGTCTAGTTTAACCACACCATCTTTCCCGCCATAAGCCGTGTAATACCAATTAGAAAAACGCACACCCGAAAATTCAAACTCGCCAACATCTTCAATTTCCGTATCGCGATTTATTTTTCCCGATTCCAAACCGGCCAGCGCCGTTACAATTTTGAAAATTGAACCCGGCGGATAATTCCCTAAAAGCGCCCGGTTAAAAAGCGGCTTATTCGGATCATTGGTTGCGCCGCCCACATTATTCGGGTCAAACGAAGGGAGTGAAGCCAGCGCCAAAACTTCACCCGTCCCGGGATTGGAAACAATAATCGCCCCGCGGTTTGAAGAGACTTTCTCGGCGCCTTTTTTCAAAGCTTCATACGCCACTTTTTGCAACTTGGCATCAATCGTTAAGCGAATGTTTTCTCCTTGCTTTGAAGCTACTTTACTGATGATGGAAACCCGGCCGCCTGTGGCATCGACTTCAATCAGCTTTTGCCCGTCAGTCCCCTTTAAAAAATCTTCGTATGTTTCTTCGATTCCGGCGCGCCCGACCAGATCCTGCGAGGTTAACTGTTGGCTTTTATTAAGATCCGCCTTTTGCGCCAAACTGGTGTAACCTAAAACGTGGCTAGCGTCCTCTCCAAGCGGGTAGGAACGTCCAACCTCTTCGTAAATTTGCCCAAGGCTTCCACTAAAATCCTCGCTCGCCAGACCTTGCGCCTCAAGATCGTTTTTCTGCGCAAGCGTAATCTCCTTTTTCTCATCACCTTTCTTGAGCCAATAAGTTACATTGCTTTGGCCAATGACCTGCCCGTTTCTATCCAAGATCTTCCCCCGCGGCGCAACAATACCAATAAGCCGTATGCGATTATTCTCCGCAAGCGTGCGGTTTTTGGCACCAGTTACAACCTGCAAATAAAAAAGCCTCAAAAGAAAAATTAAAACAATGGCAAAAATTAAAAAGGCAAAGATTTTGTGTCGGTTGCCGGATTCTTCTTCGTCACCCCGCGCGCCAAACCTTAGCCGCCCGACTCTCTCGCTAAAAATGGCGCTGTCCGCCCCAAGCAAATGCAGTTTTTTCTTTTTCATCCTCTACATTGTAGCGGGTAGCGCAAGCAAACTAGATTTTGGTAATTGCCACTTTCTTGAGAAGCGCGGGGTTTTCCAAAAGCTCGGCACAGCCGGAAACAACACAATTTAAGGGTTCATCAGCCAAAGCCACCGGCATTTTTGTTTCCTGGGAAATTAACTTCGGCAGGCCCCAAATCAAAGAGCCCCCGCCGCAAAGAATAATTCCCCGCTCGGCAATATCGGAGGCCAATTCCGGCGGCGTATCCTCCACAATTTCTTTGATTGCCGAAACGATAGTCGAAACGGCCGGTGCCAGCGCTTCTCTTATTTGCACCGACGTCACCTTTATTGATTTGGGCAATCCCTTTTCCAAGTCCCGCCCGCGCACAACCATCTCTTTTTCAATCGAAATCGGGATCGCGCTCCCCAAAAGCATTTTTAATTCTTCGGCCGTCTTTTCCCCGATTAATAACCCCCAGCGCGACCGCACATAATTTATTATTTCCCGTTCCATTGCGTCGCCGGCGGCTTTTAAGGATTTGCCAACCACAATGCCGCCAAGTGAAATTACGGCGATCTCGCAAGTTCCCCCGCCGATATCGACAATCATCGAACCGACCGGCTCCGAAACCGGCAAACCCGCCCCGATTGCCGCCGCCATCGGCTCCTCAATTAAATAAACTTCGCGCGCACCCGAAGCGTATGCCGCGTCCAGTACTGCCCGTCTCTCAACTTCGCTAATTTGCGTCGGCACACCAATAATAATTTTGGGTCGGGGAATGGAAATATTGCGGCCCGGTTTCTCGTGGACTTTGCGCACAAAATGCGACATCATTGCCAAAGTCGTATCAAAATCGCAAACGACGCCGTCTTTTAAAGGCCGCACCGCTTCTATATTTTTCGGCGTCCGGCCGACCATTCTTTTGGCTTCGGTTCCAATCGCCAGAACTTTTTTGGTCTTTCTGTTTTGGGCCACAATCGAAGGTTCGCGGATCACAATCCCTTTCCCTCGCACGTAAACAAGAGTGTTCGCCGTACCTAAATCGATACCTAAATCAAGGGAAAATTTGCCGAGGATATGGTCAATAATCGGAATCATGAAAAGCGCCAAAAGTATAGCGGACTTGCTCTAATTGCTCAATAGGGAACCAAAAAACGAAACTTAACGATGCGAACTCTTTGGCTTCGGGCCTTTCCCGTAAACCTCATCATGATGACCTACCCTAAACGTTAATATGCCGCCTTCAATTTTAAAAATTACATCCCACATTCCACCAATAGGATATTTATACCAACCCCTAAATAGTCCCCCAGAAACCCTTTCATGTCGAATGATCTGATCATGATCCATATTAGCCAAACGTTCTATCCTATCCCAAATATCTTTCGCTTGAAGCGGCCCGAGTTTATTTATCTTCGTAATCTGCCTCTCGAGCTCAACAACTGAAGTAACTGCAATTGGTTCTTGATTTACCCCCAAAACTATTTCGAACTTTGTAGGTTTTTGATACGTTCTTTCTGAAATTCTATTCGCAGGACTATCTGCAACTGCTATTTGGCCTCCATTATTCTTCCTTTTAATTTCTGTGTTCCCCTCTACTTTCGCCCCGTCATCTGCCGCAAGCGGCAAACCGGCCCGCCTTTTAAATTTATTTCTTAAAGCTACAACATTAGCCCCATGTTCTTCTGCATACTCTTTAAAAAGTTGTTCCCTTGCCGCATCGTTATCTATTAGATTATCGACGGCAAACCTTAGAAGCCTATACTCGTCCCCGCTAAGCGCCCATTCTTCTATCCTTTGCCCTAGTTCCCGCTCACAATCGGCTCTTTCCCCATCTAACCTAGCCAAAGTTGCCGGAAGAGTTTTGCTAAGCCCTTCAATCCGCCTCGAAACTCCTCTAATTTCGCTGTCGAGATTTTGTTTTTCATTTGTAAGACGAGTCAACTTTCGCCTACTGCCGACGGAACCACGAGTTTTCGCAACCAGCTCAACTTTTTTTAGCTTAGCAGCATCTTCTTGCTCCCTTAGACTAGCGGGCAATACCGCAAGCGTCCCTGTCTCTCTTTTTAAATCATTTATCCTCTGCCTTATCCCTACGATATCTGGCCCTTGCATGAATGCACCCCATTCCTGCTGATATCGCTGTTTTGGATCAACCGGGGGAAGCTCTGGAGTTGGTGGGATGGTAGGTACAATCGGTTCAATAACCTCTTGAACAGGAACAATCGGCTCGGCGTTTTTGCTGCCATGCCTCAATATCCTGTCTATAAGCGAAAGCGTTTTAACTGCTTCAACCATAATCGGATTATAATACTATCGGTCTTTTAAAACAACTTTTGAGACAATTAGCAAACTTATGCTAACATCTTCTTCGTGGACAGTAAAACCGCCTTTTGGGACAAACTCATATACTTGACTTTTTTAGCTTCTGCCATCGTTACCCCGCTTATCTTTACTACAGCCGGCACAGAACTTTTTGAAGTTCCCAAAATGTTTATCGTCTACCTTACCGCCGTCATCCTTTTGACATCAACTGCCTTGAAATTTGTCTTTCAGGGTAAAATCCAAATCCCTCGAAGTTTAGTTTTCTATTCCCTTTTGGTTCTTGTCGCGGTCCAAATTCTCTCCACCCTAACTTCAATCGATAAATTTACTTCCGTCTTCGGCTACCCGACGCGCCTAAACGGCGGGTTGCTCTCCCAATTTGCTTATTTGATTATTTTTACCGCCGCCATCATCAATTTAAATTTCCAAAAAGCCCAAAAACTGCTTTTGACAATGACCGCCGCCGCTTTTGTCGTCGCTCTCTGGGGAATCCCCGGCCATTTTGGTTTTGATCCAAACTGCTTAGTCTTAACCGGCCGCCTGAACGCCGCCTGCTGGCAAAAAGAATTCGATCCCACCATCCGCATCTTTTCTACCCTCGGCCAGCCAAACTGGCTCGCCTCATTTATGGTAATAGCGGTTCCTCTCTCACTTTCACTCCTTTTAATTTCTAAAAAAGGCTCGCGCCGCTTTCCCTTTCTGCTCTCATTTATCCTGATTCTTGCGCTAATCTTTACCAAATCCCTCTCTGGAATGCTGGGACTTTTTATTTCCCTCTTTGTCTTCTTAACCTTAATCGGCTCAAAACTAATAAGAAAAAACTTAAAAATCTTAAGTGTCGCCGCCGTTATCTTTCTTGCTACTCTCGCTTTCTTTTATCCGACGATAAAAGGCAGAATCACCGATTGTCTGGACAAAACCCCCAAACCCAATGCCGGAACGTCATCCTGCCAAATAAGGCTTGTCACCTGGGAAGGCGCCATCCGGGCTTTCAAAGCCAGACCCTTGCTCGGCTTTGGCCCGGAGACTTTTGTTTACTCCTACTACCAGTTTCGCCCCCAAGCCGCCAACGCCACCACCGAATGGAACTTTTACTACAACAAAGCCCACAACGAATTTCTAAATTACGCCGCCAATACCGGAATCCTTGGCTTTGGCGCGTATTTAACATTTCTTGCCGCCTGTTTATTTGAACTTTTCAAAATATCCAAGGATAAAAGCACAACCGGCGTCTGGGCCAAAGCCACTATTGCTTCCATTATCGGCTATCAGGCCGCGATATCTGTCGGCTTTTCTATAGTCACCACCCAGCTTTTTATGTTTTGCCAAATCGCCGCTGTTCTGGTCATGGCCGGTCCAAAGATAAAAACAGTCGATCTTAAAAACATTTCGATTATTCGAATAATCGAACAAAAACAATCCGCCAAAAGGCTTGCTTCATTTCTCACAGCTACTCTTGGTTTCTGGCTGCTGATTTTTGTTCTTCGCCTTTATTTTGCCGACATTCTCATAAACCGTGCCCGCAGTCTCGGACGGCTTACCGCATACGACAGCGCCGTCAGCGTCATACCTGCCCAAAACCCGTTTTATTTTGCCGACTATTCATATATCCTGGCCGTCTACGCCGCCAGCCAAAAAGATGCCCGCCCGCCAACGACTGACGCCGTAGGCGCTGTCGGGCAGGCAAAACTAACTGATATTCTTACAAATGACGCGATTTCCTACGGCACAAAAGCCCTGGAAATCTCTCCCAATAATTTATTGGTCCTAAGAAAGGTCAA
The DNA here is from genome assembly GCA_030647775.1 of Candidatus Curtissbacteria bacterium. Lineage (GTDB taxonomy): Bacteria > Patescibacteriota > Microgenomatia > Curtissbacterales > GWA2-41-24 > JACPKK01. The sequence continues at coordinate 36,962 of JAUSJC010000008.1, read as the reverse complement.
AACCGCTTACGATGAACTTGGAGCCCAAAACCCGCTTTACAAAATTAAGGATCTTGAACTTGCCCAAAAAGAAACTATTCTTGCCCCAACCGACCCAACTAGCTTTCTTGATTTGGCAAAAGCCCAACTGGACCTCGGCAAACAGGAAGACGCAATAAATTCCCTGAAAACATCAATTAAACTAAAACCGGATTACCAGGAAGCCCGCGACCTACTTGATCAAATCCAGGATAAAAAGCTACAATGACGCCAATGTCAGCTCTACAAAAAACGGATCCCGAAATTGCCAAACTTATAACACTAGAAGAAAAACGCCAACGCGAAGTTTTGGAAATGATCCCTTCCGAAAACTATGCCTCTCAAGCCGTTCGATCAGCTCTTGGTACAGTCCTCAACAATAAATATTCCGAAGGTTATCCCAAAAAACGCTACTATCAGGGAAACGCTGTTATCGATAGTGTGGAAAGTCTTGCCCAAGAAAGAGCTAAAAAACTTTTTGGCGTGCCGCACGCAAACGTCCAAGCGCTATCGGGATCTGCAGGAAATCTTGCCGTTTATGTTGCCCTTTTGGAACCATTAAAAGACAAGATCATGGGCCTTTCTTTGGCTTTCGGTGGACACTTAACCCACGGCCAGCCGCAATCGGCAACCGGCCAGTTTTATAAATCAACTCTTTACGAACTGGGCCGTGACTGCTTGCTTGACTTTGACGCTATCGAAAAACAAGCCGTCCGCGAAAAGCCCAAAATAATTGTTTGCGGTTACACCGCTTATCCAAGGATTATCGATTTCAAAAGGTTTAGCCAAATCGCCGATAAAGTCGGTGCTTACCTCTTAGCCGATATTTCTCACATCGCAGGCTTGATTGTTACCGACCAACACCCGGATCCGGCTCCTTACGCGCATATCCTTATGACAACGACCCACAAAACCCTCCGCGGGCCCAGAGGTGCCATCATTATGGCGACTGCCAAAGGTTTAAAAAAAGATCCCGACTTGGGTAAAAAAATCGACAGCGCCATCATTCCGGGAATCCAAGGCGGCCCGCATGACGACCAAACTGCATCAATTGCTGTGATGCTAAAGGAAGACTCTACACCCGCATTCAAAACCTACGCCAAACAAATCGTCAAAAACGCCAAAGCCCTCGCCACATATCTTTCCGACTTTGACTTTGACTTAGTCTCCGGCGGCACGGACAATCACTTAATCTTGATTGACCTGCGAAATAAAAACGTCAACGGAAAAGTTGCCGCGATTGCTCTGGAAGTTGCCAATATTGTTGTCAACGCTAACGGCGTACCCTTTGATACCCAACCCCCACTTTATCCTTCCGGCATTCGTCTTGGCCCACCGGCCATTACCACCCGCGGCATGAAAGAACCCCAAATGAAAAAGGTCGCGCAGTGGATCAATAGAGTTATTGAAGAAGTTAAAAAAGAAAAATTGCCGGCCGAAAAAGATGCTCGCAACGAATTTATGAAAGACTTCAAATCCCGCGTCTATAAAAACAAAAACCTTCTTGCCATCGCCAAAGAAGTAAAACTCTTTACCTCTAAATTCCCCGTCCCCTAAACCTTTGTCATTGCGAGCGAAGCGAAGCAATCTCGTTTTTTACAATGTCATTCCGGACCTGATCCGGAATCTTTCTCGAAATGGATCCTGAATCAAGTTCAGGATGACAAGGGAACAGATTGCTTCGTCGCTATCGCTCCTCGCAATGACAAGATCTGGTTTTAATGAGATAATTCGTATATGGCAAAACTACTTGATGGCAAAATCGTCCGCGACAAAATCGAGGGCGTACTAAAATCTAAAATCCAGAATCTACTGGCGGCACCAAGGCTTGTAATAATTCAAGTCGGTGATAATCCCGAGTCCAACACCTATATCGCCCAAAAAATAAAATTCGGCGAAAAAATCGGTGCTAATATAAAACATCTCAAACTACCGGAAGACGTAACCGAAAAAACTTTAAATTTCAACATTGCAAATTTTAACTCGGAAAAATCGATAAACGGAATTATCATCCAACTTCCAATTCCCGAAAATCTCGATAAAAACCAAATCATCGAAGCCATCGATCCGGCAAAAGATGTAGATTGCCTTCATTCTGCCAATTTAAAAAAGCTTATGGAAAACAACCCTACCGGCCTTGTCCCGGCAACAACCAAAGGAATTTTAACGCTCCTTGAGCATTACAAAATTAACCCTGCCGGCAAACACGTTGTTGTTGTCGGCCGCTCATCTTTGGTTGGCAAACCGACAGCTCTTGCCTTTTTAAATCTTGATGCAACCGTCACCGTCTGCCATTCCAAGACTAACCACTTATCACTAATCACTAAGCACTCTGACATTCTAATTTCCGCCGTCGGCAAACCGGGTTTAATTACCAAAAACCACGTCAGCCCCGGTCAGACAGTTGTCGACGTTGGCACAACCGTTGTGGACGGAAAACTAAAAGGCGATGTTGCCGCAGGCGAAGTAGAAAAAATCGTAGATTGGATTTCCCCCGTCCCCGGCGGCGTCGGCCCCATGACCGTCGCCAGCCTTTTCCAAAACCTCCTCCAAGCCTACCAAAACCAAAATTTATAAATTCAAACTCGGCGCAAAAACCCAAAAACACTTTGCTTAACCCGCTTTAATGATTTAAATCAATAGGGAGTATTCCGACTACCCGTTTTGTTGACGATCGCAAACAAAACGGGTAGTCAATTTACTATTAACTATTTACAATTTACAATTAACTCGCTATGTACGTGCAAGTTGTCGTCCTAACTTACCAATCACCGGATATTGATTCCTACACTTACGAGATTCCAAAAAATCTAAACGTAAAAATTGGCCAGCTCGTCTCTATACCGTTTGGCAAAAGAAACCCGCAAGGAATCATCGTCGGTTTTCAAAACCAAATCGACCCGAAAATCAAAACCAAACCAATTGCCTCAATTATCCTCGACCAGCCAATTCTCCTTGCTTACCAGATTGATCTTCTCAAATGGATGTCTTCCTACTATCTCGCCCCGATGGCCAACTGCTTAGACGCAATGCTCCCCAAGTTGCCAAACGCTAAAACACTAATGACTAATGCAAAAAAATTTCAAGGCGTTAGTCGTTCGTCCTTAGTCGTTAGTCAAACTCTTGTCCTTGTTCCAAACATTGATCGAATCCCCGAAACTTTAGCCAACTTTCCACAGGCAAAAAATTACGTCCTCTATCATAACCAGTTAAAAGCTTCCGAGAAATTTGCCGCCTGGCAAAAAATTATGTCAGGACAATGCGATTTTATTTTTGGTTCCCGTTCGGCAATTTTTGCCCCCAACCCCAACCTTAAAAAAATATGCATCTATGACGAACACGATAGTGCATATAAAGATGAGCGCTCGCCGTATTTTGATACTTTAACTATCGCTGAAAAAATATCGGAGCTTACAAAAGCCAAGATAGAAATCATCGATTCTTCCCCGAGAATTACAACTTTCACAAATCACGGAAAAGACATTACTTTTTCTGTCATTGCGAGCGTAGCGAAGCAATCTCAGAAACAGATTGCCGCGGGCTCTTCGAGCCCTCGCAATGACAAAGCGGATCTACCGCAAACAAAAACCATCGATATGACCAATGAAAAAGTTTACGGCAACTACTCGCCTATTTCCCAAACACTGGAAGAAATTTTAAAACGTGCCGCCGCCAAAAAATTATCAACTCTTCTTTTCTTGAATAAAAAATCCGAATCCGGAAGCATTTATTGCAAAAGCTGTAAAGCTCAAACCGTCGTCCAAAAACAAATTGCTGCTTGCCCCAACTGCGGTTCGCCCGACGTTTACTTTAACTTGGTCAACATAAATTCGCTGTCTGCTCAGGTTAAAAAAATTCTCCCGGGCGCCGCAATCGATATAGAAACCGCCGCCGCTTTTTACAAACTCCTCCCCAAAAAATACGATGTCGCGGTCCATATTAAAACCGACAGCGTTTTGAATTTCCCTGACTTTGCATCTTCCGAAAAACTTTATGCGCAAATCACAAACCTCAAAAAGCTCGCCAAAAAACTTGTCATATTGCAAACATATAACCCTGATCATCCGGCCATCAAATGGGCAATCGACGGGAACTACTTACAATTTTATAAAGAGGAACTTTCCCAAAGGAAAACTTTTTCCTATCCGCCGTTTTCACTACTCGTCAAAATCGTAGTTGCTGGTACTGAAGAAAAAGCCCAGGAAATCTTTGATAATCTCGACCCCGAACTTTCTGCTCTCGGCCCAATTAAAGACGAAGGCAATTCTAAGTACAACATTATTTTAAAAATTAAACTCTCAGATTACTCTCTCTCAACTAGAACAAAAACCTTAGACAAAGTCCGAGTCATTCTCCCTCATCAAAAAGATGTACGGATTATCGTTGAACCAGATTCCATAATTTAGTTTTAAAAAACAATCTTGTTATAATTTAGTCGCCATTGCAAACCCTTCCCCTGTCATTCTGAGCGAAGCGAAAGAATCTCATTTCACCCGTGTCATCCTGAATTCAATTCAGGATCTGGATTCTGAAACAAGTTCAGAATGACAAAGCGTTTAGTTCTCGCTTGCGCTCGAACAATATAACCGCGAGTGACTAAATATCCCCATTTCATTTATAATTATCTCTGTGATCAAAACTTTTATCGCCCTTCCCGATCAAAAAATCAGGATCAGTTCACAAGAAGTTAAAAGCTTCGACAACTCTTTAGTAAAACTTATCACCGATTTGGTGGATACTGCCAGCGCCCAGACAAATCCCATCGCCCTTGGCCTTGCCGCCCCGCAAATCGGCGTTTTCAAACACGTTTTTGTCGCCAAAATCCGCAATAAATTTAAGCCCTTTGTCAATCCGAAAATTATTAAATCTTACAAAAACCGCGCCAACCTTATGGAAGGCTGTTTTTCCGTAGGCGGAATCTATGGCGGCGTCACAAGACCGGCAGAAGTTGATATCGAAGCCTTCGATGCTTATGGCAAAAAATTTGTTAAGCACTTAAAAGGTCTTGAGGCAAAAATCTTCCAGCACGAATTGGACCATTTAACAGGCGTTTTATTTATCGACTATGTTAAAAAACAAAACGGCAAACTGTTTAAAGTTAAAACCAATAAAAAGAAAAAAGAGGAACTTATCGAACTGCCGCTTGCCGACTGGGATGACAAAACTTTTGAAGTATTAAAATGAAAATCGCCTTTTTCGGCACTCCGCGCCTGGCCCAAATAGTTTTAGAAAAATTAATCGATTCTCCATATAAACCGCAGCTGGTTATAACAGCTCCGGATGCAAGAATAGCAAGGGGACAAAAAAACCTACAAAGTCCGGCCAAAGAAACTGCTGTTAAAAACTCTATCGACGTCCTGGAACCTAAAAATTTTAATAGCTTTGACGCCAAATTCGATCTCGCAATATTAATAGCTTATGGAAAAATTCTTCCGCAAAAAATCCTCCAAATCCCAAGGTTCGGTTTTATCAACATTCACCCGTCACTGCTCCCAAAATACCGCGGCCCGACGCCTGTTCAGACAGCAATTTTAGAAGGTGAAGAAAAAACCGGCGTCTCGATTATTCTCTTGGACAAAGAAGTAGACCACGGCCCGGTACTTGCACAAAAAGAAGTAGAAATTGAGGATAATGATAATCATCTTTCTTTAAATGAAAGACTGGCGGCAGCCGGTACCGAAGTTCTTTTGGAAATTCTCCCGGATTATATCGAAGGCAAATTAAAACCTGTGCCTCAAGATCACAAAAAGGCAACCTTCACAAAACATATCGCCAAAATTGATGGGGAAATTGATCAGCAAAATCCGCCCGACAAAAAAACAGTGGATCGCATGATCCGCGCCTATCATCCCTGGCCCGGCGTTTGGATCCGCCTTCGCCAAGACTTCGGTGGGCAAGCAAAATTGATTAAATTCTTGCCAAACGGTCTCATTCAACCGGAAGGCAAGCGAAAAATAACGATCAAGGAATTCAAAAATGGATACCCAAAAGCATTTCAAAAAATCAGCGCCTTATTCGAATAACAAGCACCGTCCTGAGCGTAGTCGAAGGGCAAACGAAAAATGACAAAAAAAGAATTCCTCAACGGCTATCCGAAAAGTAAAGAATTAATAGAAAAATTATTTTAGGCGGCAACTGGAGCAACAATAACTTCTGGGGTTTTCGATTTAGATTGCTTCGTCGCTTCACTCCTCGCAATGACAGGTGAGAGAGCTTTAACCCTACGTAGACATTTTGTGCAAAGCCTCATGGTCCTGCGGACACCGTTGTAAGTCACTTTATTGGAATGTAAGTTAGGTTCGGAAACAAAACGCGTCTTAGAGGCACGATATGCCCAGCCCCCGCCGTAATTGTGGGCACCGGATTTTTGGATCATGGATTTCTTTCCGCAAATTTCGCAAGCTCTCATTTTGGTTTTGTTAATGCTAAAATATACCATAAGACAAACACCTTATTCAATATTCTTCGAGCGAGACTGCAAGTCGAGTCGCGAAGTTCTCGACAAGCTCGAACACTAATTATGTTTAACATTCCCATTATTCAAATACTGGCGATCTTTATTCTTTTAAACCTGCTTTTAACCCGCGAGTTGCCATTTTTAATCTCCGCTATTGTTCAAAATCCGCTAATTGGCCTCTCCATGATAATCGGTCTTGTCGCCGGCATTACCATCCACGAAGCATCCCACGCGTATGTTGCCTACAGGCTGGGCGACCCGACGGCCAAACTTGAAGGCAGGATGACTTTAAACCCTATGGCCCACATGGACCCCGTCGGCACGGTCGCCTTACTTTTTATCGGCATCGGCTGGGGCAAACCGACACCGTTTGATCCGTTTAACCTTAGAAATATTAAAAGGGATTCTGCCCTGATTTCCGTTGCCGGCGCCGCTTCCAATTTTGCCCTCGCCCTCGCTCTTTCCATCCCTTACCTTATTGCCTATTGGTTCCAGATGCTGAGCCCGACAATCAATACCATCTATCTTTATCTCTCACCGGTTATCTTCTTTAACGTTGTCCTTGCTGTCTTTAATCTTATTCCCGTCGCTCCGCTGGACGGCTTCAAAGTCTTGGCCGGAATCCTGCCCCGCGAGTGGTACGCCGATTTTATGCAGATGGAAAAATACGGCATTTTTATCCTGCTTCTGCTTTTGGTCACCGGCGCCGTCGGCCAGATCCTTTTCCCCGTAACTTCGACTATCTTCGCCCTTCTAATCCCCGGCCTCACCGCACCGTTCTAACTTTGACTTCTTTGACAAAGGTGCTATTATATAAATGTCCACAGGAGACAACAACCCTACTTGGGTAGCACTTTAAAAGTCTTAATCTATTTTCTTCGCTTCATGTAAAAGTTTACGGAAAAGATTGTCCCTTTTCTCCTTGGAGAAAAGAGCTTCTGCCCATATTAATGTTTACCGAAGAAGAGATTAAGCCATGCGCCATAAGTAGGGTCGAAATAATCAAAACCAGTCAATTGACTGGTTTTTTCTTTGTTAAAACATTAAGGAATTGTCATGCCGAATTCGTTTCGGCATCTATATAGATCCTGAATCAAGTTCAGGATGACAAAGGAAATGGATTATTTTGCCCCTAGGGTTACTTCAACATCTGCAGAATCGGAAGCCTCCAAAGGAATACTCGAAACTGTTACGGAATATTTATCCGAAAGATCGGAAACGAGTACGTTTTTAATATTTGACAAACTGTCTTTGATCTTAACGACTGTCTGGGCAAAATCATAATTATCGGCATTCCCAAGCGAAGTAACCTTATAACCCTTCCCCTCAATATAATCTTTAGCGGCAGATGCCACACCTGCTTTACCGCTTCCATTTAAAATCCTAATTCTAACCGCGGCTTTATCGATATTGGCACCACTCGTTGCTTCGGGCATTGGACTGGCAACAACCGATTCCGGCGCCGGTGATTCCTCTACCAAAGTACTGCCTTTCTTGAATTGCCCGAATGGCCCAATTCCGCGGGCAAACGCAAAAACTAAAGCCCCGACAATAATAAGTGCAATGAGAAGCCAAAGCCACTTGGCGTTTTTGCCGCCGGTGGATTCCTGGTAAATTGGTCCGGGGTTCCCGGCCATCATTGGTGATTGTTGTTGATCGTCCATTTTTCTTGAGTGTCATCCCGAACTTGTTTCGGGATCTTGTCTTTTGGGGAGCAGAATTAAACTTGAGGGAATTGTATCAGATCATGTCAACCCAATACAATCCGAACTAATTTTTACTCGTAGAGAAGCTTCGCTTATATCCAATCTGACGATGTGCTGCGGGAAGGATTTGCAAATCACTTCGTGATTCCGCACATTATTCACTAACTATCGAAATCGGTGTTTCGATAGTGTTCCATAATGTCGAACCTGCGGTTCGATGCTTTACACAAAACATAAATTCTGCTAGCTAAAACTAGCAAAATTTATGTGCTGCGGGAAGGATTCGAACCTTCGTAGCCCTTTCGGGCGATGGTTTTACAGACCATTCCAATTGTCCACTCTGGCACCGCAGCTCGTCAAAATCCTTAGGATTTTGATATAAATTTTAGCACTACTGTTTCTTTTTTAATTTGCTCTGTGAGCCGACGGTGAGAGTCGAACTCACGACCCCCTGTTTACAAAACAGGTGCTCTAACCACTGAGCTACGTCGGCAAATTAAAAATAACGCTTCGCTAGTTTTGCTTACGCAAAAGAAGCTCTCTTTCAAAACAGTCGCTCTACCTCACCCCGCTTAGCGGGGCAAGCCTGAGCTATCTCGGCAAACCTTGAGCCGACGATGGGAATCGAACCCATGACCTAGTCATTACCCGCCTGCCTTGCCGTTTGAGCCCGAAGAGGGAATCGAACCCTCGGCCTAGTACTTACCAAGTACTCGCTCTACCACTGAGCCATTCGGGCAAGTACGGCGGGCAGGCCAATGACTCGCTCTACCACTGAGCCACGCCGGCACTATTCTACCACTGCACCTGGGCGAATTCCTGTCAATTTTAGCAGAATTTTATATATAATAGAATTAATGCCCAGGTTTACCGCCCGTCGCCTGCCCGCAACGCCTCGCAAGCTTGTCTTGCATGGCGGGCGTGGCGGTTTTACGCTACTCGAAATCGTCCTCGCACTCTTTTTGATTCTGGCCATTATAGTTATGCTTCTTTCTGCTTCCGGCACGCTCGTCTCTTCCCGCAGTTCAAACCTCCGGAGCATTGCCGCCAAAATTGGAAGCCGCGAAATTGAATCGCTAAGAAAAATGGATTTTGATTCCCTCCCGCCAACCGGCTCATTTGCCGATGCCGACCTTTCCAAACTTCCTCAAGGCGCGGCCACCCAAACCCTCACATCTTACCAAACTAGCCCTGACATAAAACTTGTCACAATCCAGGTAAACTGGGTCGAAAACAGTGTCACCAAATCATTGTCCGAAGACACCTTAATTTACAGAAATGGCCTTAAGTAAACGTATCAAGTATCATGTATCAAGTATCATAGACCTTGCGGGTGGCATGATAGGAAGGGCTCCCGACAGCGCGCAGTCAGTACATCGAATTTCACAACATCAATCTGATCCAAAGGACGAGCACTGGCGGGAGGGAAAGTCGTGACAGGACCCGCAAGAATATACCGTAAATCCGCAGGATTTACTCTTGTTGAGCTCATCACCGGTCTGGCAATCGGCGGTTTTGTTCTGGTGATTGTCGCCTCCATTTATCTTGCCCACTTTCGCCTTTTCTCAAACCAAAACACGGCCATTGATGCCGCCACCCAAAACAAACTGGCGCTTGACGAAATAACAAACCAGATTCGCCAAAGCCAGGCAATCGTTTCTACCTGTGCCTCCTGCGGCGGCGATACAACCGGTACCAATATTCTGATCCTTCAACTCTGGCCGCTTGACACCGGCGGCGACCCTCAAGACCCCATGGGTACCAACTATGATTATATTGAATATAGACGTGATCCCAGTGTTCCCACTAAACTTATCAGGAAAATCTACCCCTATGCCTCCTCAACCCGCAAATCCGGCACTCGGATCGTTGCCACCAATGTCTCAAATCTAACGTTTTCTTACGACAATGCCGACCCAACCCTGGCATTGGAAGTTACAACCGGTGTCACCACAGCGGCAATTGCCAACGGCAAAACCCAAACGACTGTCCAAAGCGCCAAAGCAATTCTCCGTAACAAATAACATGAAACAAGAAACAAGAAACAAAAAACAAGATAGTTTAAGATTTCAAGTTTCAAGTTTAAAGTTAAAATCCGGCCAAATTCTGGTCATCACTGTCATCTTTTTAGCAGTGATCCTTATCCTGTCCACTTCGCTTTTCACCAGCGTTACTGCATTTTTAAAATTCGGTTCAAATTCCATTATGCGTGAGCAGGCCGTTCATCTGGCCGAAGCCGGTATCGATAAAACCCTCTGGCAGTTAAACCAAACGGCTGGAACATACACTGGCGAAACCAATACTCCAGTTGGCACAACTGGCACATTTACAGTAGCTGTTACCGACAAAAGCCCCGGCATCAAAACCATTACCGCCACCGGCTTTGTCCCCAATGCCGCCGCCCCCAAAGAAAAACAAATAATCAAAGTCGATACTTCGATTTCGTCGGAAACAATCTCTTTTCGCTATGCAGTTCAGGTGGGCGCGGGTGGGGTCAACATGGAAAACTCATCACAGATAAACGGCAATGTCTACTCCAACGGCAACATTACCGGTTCGGGAACCTCTAAGATCACCGGCGATGCCTATGCCGTCGAGACCATCTCCTCTCCCGACCCAACCGTTCTTGGTACAAAGTATCCCAATCAACCACCCTCCATTATGCCGACAATTGATTATCAATACTGGAAAGATGCCGCAACAGCCGGCGGTACCACAAATTGTGGCGGAGACTGCAGCTTTACAAGCGGTTTTATAGATCTTGGACCCAAAAAGTTTGTGGGCAATTTAATTCTCCAAAACACAGTTTACGCCACCATGAATGGCCCAATATATGTAACAGGTAACGTAGATATTAAAAATTCTGCTGTCTTAAAGCTTAACAACAACTTCGGTTCGAATGGAACAGTGATCATTTCAGATGGCAAAATAACCGTCCAAAATGGCGGCTCCATAATGCCCACGGACGCAAACCCTAAAGGGTATATCATGGCTGTTTCCACATCCACAAACGCTTCCGAGGCTATCGATATTAAAAACGAGGGAGTCAATGCCATTTTCTACGCGCTGGAAGGCGGGGCAACTATTCAAAATACCGCTCAATTAACTGCCCTCGTTGCCAAAACATTGAAAATTAAAAACGAAGCAGTGCTAAATTACGACGAAGGCCTCGCTTCCGCCTCCTTTTCCTCCGGCCCCGGCGGCTCCTGGGCCATCCGCAAGGGTACTTATCACTTCAAGTAAAAGCGCCTCCGTCATTCCGAACCCTAGACCTTTGGGTCGCATGGCACTGTATATTTCGGAATCTAGATCCTGAATCAAGCCTTCGAGGCCGTGAGCCCTCAGGCCGAATCGGTTCAGGATGACAAGAAGCTTGCCAAACGTGCTATATCTTAGTTAAACTACCTTTCTGATATTAAAAATTTAAGAATTAAAAATTGATTAAAAATTTAAAATTGAAAATTAACTGATATGGCCAAGACTAAGAGAATTTTATTGCACCTGGTTTGTTCCGTCTGTAAATCCAGAAATTACACGACAGAGAAAAACCCGGACAGCGCCGCAGCCAAAGGCAAGGTCGGCGAGGGCAAAGATAAATTACTCCTCAAAAAATTCTGCAAGTGGTGTCGTAAGGTAACAGAACATAAAGAGTTGAAGATATAAAATCATCTTCAAAAACACTTAACAACTCCAGATAACGCGCCCTTCTAAAAATGCCCCTTGAGCCGTCGGAGTTTATCCTGAGCGGAGTCGAAGGAAATAATAGTGACCTGCCCGCAATGCTACGCATAGCGTTGCAGGCGGGAAAGGCGAAAGGTAAATTGTGTAGGGCAAATTTTGCCGCAAGGTAACCGAACACAAAAAACTCAAGATCTAATTATTTTTGCTAGCAAGATAGCGTATAAAACTGTCCACAACTCTCCAGGTCTTCATCATTATTTCAACTCTTTCAGACCCAGTCACAGATTTGTAATTACCATGACGCTGTCCAGAACCCGCGCGCCCAATGGATTTTAATTCCTCATCATCCAATTTTAATTTGTCTATAGCAATAGACCAATCTGTATCTTCATTTCTGGCAGCAGTGAAATATTTGGCAATAGTCTCAGTTGCTCGTCTACAGTGGAAAAAAGTGTCGTAAGGTCTTTTTATTGCGTCTCTGAGATCTTTTAAAACCATATACAGCTCAGGAATTTTAAGAGCAAGTTGAAGAGCGTCATTATAATTTAACGGTCTATTTTTTTCGTCCTCAGTAATTTGAACAACATCAATCCCAAAAACTTCATCATGTCCTGTTTCAGGAATAAAAACCGACAATATCTCTACAGAATAGGCGTAGCCTTTCAAATATCCATAAGTATCAACCATTGCATGAACAAAGTTCTCAACAGAGTTTTTAAGATCAATAATGTGATATTTTGATGTGGTATCCAACTCGACAGTTATCTGAGAAAGAATAACTAATACTTTTATAGTTCCCTTAAAATCACCATCTTTTTGCCCCACTTCACCTTTAGTCTCGGGAAGCGTTAAAGCTGCCCTTTCGGGATGAACCTTCCCAAAGAATATATACTTCATATGCCTAGCACGGGTGGAAGGAAGAGTCTCAATTACTTCGTAATTGGCGAACCTGCTCTGCGGTCCATTCTACTCACCCCCACAAATTTCCCAAATCCAAAATGGATTTAGAAAATCTGCACGGGTGGAAGGAATCGAACCCTCGTTATCGGTTTTGGAGACCGAAGTCCTACCACTGAACGACACCCGTATTCTGCTAATTATATCAAGCAGTCCAGTCTTTCCCAAGTCCTTGACCTACCACTATTATACTAGTATATTAGTGGTTATGACTCGAGTATCACATTTCAAACTTCAACAAAAAAGACTAAAAGCAATAAACGACCACCTACTTTACCTTATTTCCAAACTTGAAAATTCCAAGGAGGTTGAAAATTTCTTGGAAGAATTTCTAACTAGAGAAGAAAAAACAATGCTTGCCAAACGCCTTGTCGTCATAATGATGATCGAGAAAGGCTACACTCCTTCAAAAATCCAGTCAACCCTAAACGTCAGCTATGAAACAGTTAGGACTTACACAAACCAGCTGAACCTGAAAAATAGTTTATTCAAAAAAACTATAGAAAGACTAATTAAGAGACAAAAGGCAAAAGAATTCTGGAAAAAAGTGGATAAAATTCTAGCCCCTGTCGATTTGGCGATGCGCTCCGGTCGGGACATGAAAGCTCGAGCAAAACTCTATTCCGGCGATTGGACCTAACACTATTATACTAGTATATTAGTACTAAGTTTCTGCTCTTTCCCTCATAATCTGCTAAAATCCAGTATTATGCAAAACAGGCTGGCGCAATTTCAGGCTATTTTAAAGCAGAATAATCTTGACGGCTTTATCGTCACCAACCCCGTAAACATCTTTTACCTGACAGGTTTCAAGGGCCTTTCACCGACGGAGCGTGAGTCAATCCTCATTTTTAATCCAAAAGTTTACCCCTCGAAGTCCGGCTCTGCCGGACGAAGTGGGGCAACGTTAATCACCGCCCGTCTTTATCAAAACGAGGCGAATAAACTCAAATCCAAAGATTTAGGCATCAAAATCGCCAACGAACGCAATGAAATTTTCAAATTCATGGAGGACCTTCTTAAAAACCGCAAACGCGTGGGCTTTGAAGAAGGCAACTTAACTTTCCTGGAACACAAGCAAATCAAATCCTTACTTTATTCTTCGAACGGTAGTGAGAAGTCTACTAAAAATAGTTCTCGGACTTCGTCCTCGAACAATATAAAATTGATTCCTTTCCGTGATCTTATCGAATCTCAAAGAATCATCAAAACCGCCGATGAAATTGCCAAGATCGAAAAGGCCCAAGTTATTTCCCAAAAAGCCTTTGAAAAAATCCTCCCGACTCTAAAAGTTGGCCAGACCGAAGAGGAAATTGCCGAGCATCTTGCCAAAATCATCAAATCACTTGGGGGTGAGGGTTTGGCCTTTGAATCAATTATTGCCTCCGGCCCAAATTCCGGTCTTCCTCATTACTTCACCGGTAAGAGAAAAATTAAAGCAGGCGAAGTTTTGCTTTTTGATTTCGGCGCCAAATACCAAAATTACTGCGCCGACCTTTCCCGGACTATTTTTATCGGAAAGGCAAAAGATGAGTATAAGAACGTTTTTCACCATGTCCTCAAAGCTCAAAAGGAAGCTATTTCCAAAATCAATCACGGCTTAAAGGCTCATGACGCCCACGAATTGGCAAATGCTCTCTTTCGCCAGAATAATCTGCATGATTACTTTCTGCACGGCCTGGGTCACGGTATCGGCTTAGAAGTCCACGAAAAACCAAGTCTTAGGCCGGCTCCATTACTTCCCTCAAAAATTAAACAGCCACCGGAAGAAATCCTTTTGGAAAACATGGTCTTTTCCGTCGAACCCGGCCTTTATTTCCCTTGGGGCGGCGTCAGGATCGAAGATCTCGTCGTCATCAAAGGCGGCAGAGCAAAAGTTTTAGGAAAAACTCAAAAAGATCTTATTGAAATCTAGCCACCTTGCTTTCCGCCTCATAAAGTTCTTAAATTTAGCTAGAGGCTAAGCTATGGTCACCGAACGGGAAGGTACAGAGGGTGCAGTTACAACATTACCAGAACCTGGAAAAGAATATTATCGCAAAATACTTCGCAGACTTATTGAAGATAGGGAAGAATTCAATGGCAACGAAGCCTTTACCCTAGCTATCTCTACTACTTTCAAGCATTTAATAAACACCGGAGAAAAAGATTCCGCCCTAAATATTACTCATGAGGTTTATGGGGAAAAACCAATTGATGCAAAGCAGAAAGCAACGCTCGCTAAATTCGACGCCCTCATAAATAGCCTGCCGAATAAAACCTGATGAACTAATCCACGGCAAAAAAGCACACATTAGTGCGCGCTCTTGCCAAATTCAAATTTTCAAAAGAAAATTTAACGGTCGTCTCTTGGTGCTTGAGGTTTTGCTTCAGAAACAAAGATCTTGCGTCCACCGACTTCGGTTCCGTTCAAAGAATCAATTGCTTTTTTCGCATCTTCCTCTGTTGCCATTTCGACAAATCCGAATCCTCTCGATCGGCCTGTCATTTTATCCATAACGACATTAGCTTCGGTAACTTGCCCGGCTTTGGCGAAAACTTCTCTAAGTTCGTCTGAAGTCGTTGTAAACGGCAAACTGCCTACAAATAATTTTGCTGACATTTAAAAAATCACTCTCCTTTCTTCACGATAAATTTAGTTTAAAAATATATGGGACATTAAAAATGGGGAAATAAAATGTAAACTTATATAGTTCTTGCTCCCGCCCAAATACTGGCGATAACCATATTTTATAGGCACAGTCACTCAATGTCAACCCCATTCATGTAAACTGAACGGGGCCAAATTCTCCACAAAAAACAATCAAGCTCGAAACGCTTACCGGCCTTTAAACCGGAAAGGTTTTCGATCACTTCTTAACCATCATTTCGCCGACAACGCCGACAACAACGACAACGACACCAAACATCAAAGCATTAGCAACCAGGCTTGGCACAAGAGCAACAAGAATAAGACCGAGACCAATACCTGTTAGACTATGTAAAAGTGCGTGAGGTTGTGTACAAGCTTTCATATCAAATTTCATAAATTAATCACCTCCCTCCGGCCAGAGGCCCTCATGGACCGGCGGCCTTTTAACCCCGGTACTCTTAAGGAGCCGCCGGAACCGTTTCTTCAAGTGCCATGTTCACTCTGGACAAAACCTGGTCAGGGGTAGTTTCTGATTTCAAAAGGTAACCGTAGGCACCATACTGCAAACCCTTGGCAATACTTGTATCCTCGGCAACATTGGTAAGAAGTATAATCGGGATAACGGATCCCATCGTATCCGCCTTCACTTCACGCAAAATATCCAAACCCGAAACATTGGGCATTAAAATATCCAAAAGCACCAAGCTTGGCTTCACTGTTAAAATCTGCTTGACCGCTTCCGTATCGGGTACGACAGTAACATTGTGCCCCCCCTCGGTCAGCTTCTGTTTATAAATAGTAGACAGATTAATATCATCTTCAACTATGATTATATTGGCCATATTCTTATGCTTGTGCTACCTTCTTTGTCGAAAAAACTATCGGGTGTTCCTCTACTGTTTTATGCTCTTCGCGCCCAATTGGCACCGTGAAATAAAATGTGCTTCCGGTTCCTGCCCCCTGCGATTCAACCCAGATC
Source organism: Candidatus Curtissbacteria bacterium (assembly GCA_030647775.1). Lineage (GTDB taxonomy): Bacteria > Patescibacteriota > Microgenomatia > Curtissbacterales > GWA2-41-24 > JACPKK01. Next base: position 20,532 of record JAUSJC010000008.1, on the reverse strand, counting down.
TTCCCTCCTTGTCCTTCGACTATCCCTTTGGCAATAAAAAGCCCGAGGCCGGAACTCTTGGTTGCTCCTGCACTTCTGCCGGCAGCCAGCTGGCCAAATCTGGAAAACAATTTTTCAATATCCTCCGCGTCGATACCAATTCCAGTATCGGCAACAGAAACTAAAATGTCAACCGTGTTCCCGTTTACAGCTTCCTTTTTGGCGCCAACCGTAATCGCCCCGGTCTGGGAATATTTAACAGCGTTTGAGAGCAAATTGGAAAGAACCTGTCTGGTACGGATTTTATCAAAGTAGGCTTGCGGCAGCCCCTCCTCAATATTAACTGTAATCTTGAGGTTTTTAGCACCCGCCACCGGTTCAAAACTTTCTGCCCGTTCCTTTATGACCGCACCAAGGTCATCATTTGCGCCAATAATGTCAAACTTCCCCGATTCCAGTTTGGCAACGTCCAAAAGGTCGTTAACAAGTTCCAGCATTATCCCGGAAGTTGAATCAATAATCCCCAGATATTTCTTTTCGTTTTCGCTCTTCTCGGCTTCCGGTTTCAAAATTTCAACAGAAGACCTAATGGAAGTTAACGGCGCCCGCAGCTCATGCACCATCATCGAAGTAAAGTCGGATCGCAGCCTCTCAAGTGCCCTGGCATCGGTAATATCATGGAAAAGCACCACCACGCCCATAGGGCGAGTATTATCCCGGTCCATCACCCGGTCGGCAAAGACCTGCAGGGTTTTATCCTTGACATTAATTTCCTGAAGCGCAACTTCTCCCTTGCGAGTTGCCTCTTCCATCTTTGTCCTTAAGTCGAGCTGCCCGGAAAGCGCGTTGACAATATCAAAAATTTCCGGTTTTTCGCCAACTCCAAGAAGATTTTTGAGTTTTTTATTAACGATGGCAAGCTGGTATTTGGTATCAACCATCAGAAGCCCGTCGGAAAGGGAATCCACAGCCTGCGCCAGCCTTCCCTTTTCATTTTCCAAAACATCCTGAAGCCTGGAAACTGCTTCCGAAGCCTGCTTAGCAATCCTATATAAAACCTCGGTGTTTTTCTCGCCGTATTGTCCGGGCATTTTTGAAGAAACATTAATAAGGCCGGCAAGTTTCCCCGAAATTATGACCGGCAAATTAAAAAACGAGGCTACCGTATCCGCTTGCGTGTCATCCAAAATTGCGCCGGAAATCGTCTCATCGATCTGGCTGTCAACTACCGGCTCCTGATTCATCTCCGTTACCGCCGCCAGCATTTTGGTTTTTACCTCACGGACAAAATCAGACGAAACCGTCTCGGAAACCATACAGAAGAATTTAATCCTGCTCTCTTTCGGATCTAGGATAATGTAGGAAACCGCACTGTAGGGCAAAAGTTTCCCCAGTGACCCCGAAATAATTTCTACGATCTTAGCCCCATCCAGAGAATAGCCAATCCTGTCGCCAATCTCTGCTAAAACCGCCGTCTCATAAGCTTTCTGTGAAAGCATCTCCTGCCTTGTACGACCTATTTCCAGCTCGCGCTCAAACTTTTGGCGCATCAAAAAGTAACCGGCGATCCCGGCAAGCGTGCCAATAATTGTTATGGTAGCTAAAGAAAGCGTCGTCAGATCCACGTTAGCTGTTTTGTTTTTTAATTCCCGGATATTTTTCCAAAAGCGAGTCGAGTGTCATTTGCGCGATCTGCCCGGAAAGTGCCATATATTCACCGGCTAGTGCCTTAAGCGCCTCTTGCGGATCTCCCGAAATTGCGCTCACTTCCCCACTTTCATCCACACTTAAACCGGTAACCTTCCTGGCTTTGGAAAGAGCAACCGCTGGCCCTAACATCACCATTTGTTTGCGGATTAGATCCGAAAGCAGACTTTTGTAATCTGAATCGTCAGACATAAAATCACCCCCTCGAGTAGGTCGTTAGGTAATTGGGTTATTGGGCAATTGGGTAAAATCTCCTAAAAGCCTAATGTCCTAAAAACCTAATAGCCTAGCTACTTCCAGTGTAGCAAAGATAAGTAAATAGTTCATCGTTCATAGTTCATGGTTTTATTGACCGCTTTTGATCCAATTTCTCCCTATTGCTAAGTCGGAGTTTTGATGTTAAATTCCAAGCTAGAAATCCTTCTTACTATGAACAATCAACCATCAACCATTAACTTAACTTTGTGTCATATGTAAAAAACTTTAAACCGATTTTGGTGTCTCACCCCCGCATCCTCACCATTAAGGAACACACCTCGTTTGGCCAAACTTTCAAAAAGATTAAAAATAGAAAAAGATTCGATTTTATCTGGATCCAAAAGCCCAAACCCCAGCAGATGGCCGCAGTCCTTCTGTCAAGGCTCTCCGGCAAAAAATTTTTCTGGATTCAGGGTTTTGAAAACCCGCCCGTTCCCAAATTTGTGACGCGCTTACTTTTGCAGCAATCGGACCGCATCATCGTCTCCTCCACCCACAACCGCTATAAGCTATGGAAGCTTGGAATTGGCGGCCCCAAAATCCGCATGGGAAAATTTAAGGTCTAACACTAATTGCTGGACACCATCCAAATGTACTATACTATAGGGTGATGACAACAATGGAAAGACCTATCAATGAATCTCCGGCAAATAGAAAAGTCGAGAGGGTAGAAACGTCCGAACAGCGCCTACGCCTAAGCACTCTATTAAAAATAGCGCAAAACGGAGCCAGGACGTTAACTGTTTTAACTATGCCTTCGACAAAACAGTGGGAGACTTACGTAAACATAGATAAAGCCATGAATGAAACGGCCGGCATGAAAGTTGTAACCCCGTGGACCACGCAGGGCTACCTTTATTCTATAGAACCTCTTGGCCTTGTGGCAAAATCAACATTGGACGATATGGAATGGTCACTGACAGACTTTGGTATCAAAATTAAGCCTGTCCTCATTTTCACCTGGCAAAGGCTTCTGGACCTTGGGGTAGACCCCATATCAGTATTTGGTAATAAATCCCAAAGTAAAGTAGACAGTCAAGGGAACATAGTAAGAACCACCTCTACCGTACGCGTACAGATTCTTAGAACTTTGTCTAGAGAAAATCAGTTAAGGATTGTGGACCTAGCTCGCAATACTGACACCCCCGAGGACACATTATCAAAACATCTCCAGAAACTTGAAGCAGCCGGGCTCGTCACCTTAGAAAGCGCAGATCTTGGAGCCGGACAATCGGTGGTGACTTACCAAATAACGGAAAGGGGTAGTAACTTTTCGAACTGGCCAATTTATACAGACAACCAAAGGAAATCCTTATCAATATATTCACCACGAACCAAAGAGGCCATAGATGTGCTAGCGGGTTTAGGCATTCCCATTACTACCGACAGTGTAACTCAATTCATTAAAAAAAAGTATAATCGAGCGGATCGGCTGACAACGGAGGGAATCCTTTCCCATTTCGCTCGTGAAGGGCTTTTGGCAAGGGATAAATTTTACAAATATCATTATTCAGACGTTTCGCTAACATTTTTGGGCCGAAAGGTTGTCGAACAGGTCGTCGAACCGCTTGTAAAATGGAGCCAAAACATAGAGGGCCAAGAAATTAACGACGTCGGCTCGGAATTGAAGGTTAATCAAAAAGCTTACTTAGATCTTTTCCGACAAATCGCAATAAGTTTTTGCCAAAACTCCCCAGACAAAAACGCGAATAAAGAAGCAAAAATTCAAGAAATAAAGCGCCTTATTGTCCAAAATCCGGGACAATTGACTGTATCGATTATTAGCCGCCTTCTGAATCTTTACAGTTCGAGTATCAGAGGCGCCGTCGAGCAACTAATAAAATCAGGAGAAATTACACCGATACAATCTCCAAAAAGTCACCGAACCTTCTTCAGTCCAGTAAGTACTCTTAATCCTCCAGAACAACCCAAGGCCTAAGATCTTTTTTCGGTACTTCCGGGGCAATAATAAATTTCGTCACGTTCTGGATAAACATTAAGGTTAGATAATTAACTTTCTCGTGGGCCAGCCAAAATGAGTCCGGCATTGCCATTTCTCGCCCATACTTTTTTCTTAAAAATTCAAATTCTTCCGCACGCGGATGGTCAAAGCTAATCACCCGGTCCACCAAAAACTGGCCGACAATCTTTTCTCCGGAAACTTTCATCAAAACTATATCTCCGGCGCAAACTTTGCCAAAGGGGGGAATTTTAACTTTAGAAAACCGGCCGTCTACTTTCTTCTTGCCAGAAAAAATGTCTTTTGTGGAAGCAAGCGTAAATATCGCCAAGTGTTTCATAAGCAGTAAATAGTAAATGGAAAATAGTAAATGGAAAAAGCGGGACTAAAATCTGCCCCTTGCGTTAATGCTTTTTTTGAAAGCCATAATTTTCCCAACCAAAGTCTTCGCTTTCTCATAAAAATATGCCCTTTGTTCGTTTGTAATATATCCTCTTCGCCACGCCCTGTAAAGCTGAGAAACCGATTCGTAAACAGACTTTACGGAAGTTTGAAGGTAATTACTAAAATCTTTTACGGTTGTTGCTCCAGAACCTTCTGCTATATTATCCGGTATCGAAGAAGTAGATCGGTTAAGTTGCCCAATCAGGCTGAACTTTTCGTCAGACGGAAAACTTTTGATCAATTCATGGACTTCATCCGCATACTCACACGCAAGTTTCCAAATTTCCAAATTCTCAAATTTAAAACTCTCCATCTATTTACCATTTACTATTCACCATTCACGACAGCTTCAGCTGTCTCAGGTACTCCCGCAGTTCCCCGCTTGTATCATCATGCTCAAGCCCGTGATCAATAACCGTCTTCAAATATCCAATCTTACTCCCGCAGTCGTAATATTTGGCGTTTGCCAGCTCTACTGCGTAAACATCACGTTTCTCAACTAATTTTGCGATGGCATCGGCGATCCAGATTTCCCCACTGCGACCGGGTTTTAAACCTTCCAAAATCTCAAAAATATCCGGTGTAAACAAATAACTGCCGTGTGTTGCCAAGTTAGAAGGAGCATCTTTTATAGCCGGTTTTTCGATGATCTTATTAATTTTAAAGATGTTATCTTTTACCGGCGTGATGTCGGCAATTCCGTATTTACTAAGATCCTCTTTCTCGATACGGACTCCGGCAATAACCGGAGCGTCCAACTGTTCAAACGCCGCAACCAGCTGCGCTGGCGCACAAGGATCTGCCTGGAAAAATTCATCGCCCCACATCACCAAAAATGGTTCATCGCCAATTACCTCTTTTGCTACCAAAACCGCATGGCCGTTTCCGAGTGGTTCCTTCTGACGCACATAAACAAAATCGGCAAGATCGGAAATCCTACGCACTTCCTCAAGTTGCTCGAGCTTACCATCTTTTTCCAGACGCGCTTCGAGCTCAAAATGCCGATCAAAGTGATCCTCAATCGCCCTTTTATGCCATCCTGTAACAATTACAATCTGCTCCACCCCCGCCTCGACCGCCTGCTCCACCACATACTGGATGATGGGCTTATCGACAATCGGCAGCATTTCTTTGGGCATTGCCTTTGTCGCCGGCAAAAAGCGTGTTCCAAACCCCGCCGCAGGTATGACTACCTTCCGAACTTTTTTAGTTGAACTAGTCACAGTTAACCTCCGATATTTGATTGAAATTAAAGGCGGGATCAGTCCCGTATAAGCGCCACCGTGAGGCGAGAACATAGATCTCGCGAACGGAAAGTTCTATATGGGAACCGGCTGCCGGGATAACTACTTTTCTAACTTTCTTCATATAAAAGCCTTCCTGGGAAGGCGCGGTATATAGACCCGCAGTCCTGTAAGGACGAGGACCGCATGGCTCTGGATATTTTAACCCCAATTTGGGCCGTTTGCAATTTGGCAAGATCTCACTTGTCATATAGATAAAAAGCATGATAATATACCCAAAGTCCTTCGGAGCCAAAAGCGACGTAGGATAAATTTTTTCGTGGCATTTAATCCGCTAACATACGTCAAAGAAAGCAAACAAGAGCTTGAAAAAGTTATCTGGCCGAACCGCGACCAGACGATCCGCTTTACCCTTGTTGTTATCTTTACGTCACTGGTAGTCGGCGCTTATGTGGCTGGCTTAGATGCCATGTTTACAAAAATAGCAGAAAGGTTTCTCTACAAATGATGGATGACGATCAAAGCAAAATAGACCAGACTCAAGAGGACTCGTCCTCCGAAGCTTCAGCGAAGGAGGAAGCACAAACTCCTCCGCAAACTGACGACCCGTCTCGACCCGTCGAAGACGAGGCAGACCAAAAACCGGACGAAGAAAACCCATCCTCTCCTGTCATTGCGAGCGACCTGCCTGCCGGCGAGGCAGGAGCGAAGCAATCTACTCAAGAAGAGATTGCTTCGTCGCAAGCTCCTCGCAATGACAACGAAGGCGAACCAGAGCAAGCTTCTGAAACGGAAAAAACTGTTCCCGCCGAAGAAGAAAGTCCCCAGCCACAACAATCCATGACCGCAGTTAAAGACGTTAAGGGCGCGCATTGGTACGTCGTCCACACTTATTCCGGCCACGAAGCCAAAGTCGCCGCCACCCTAAAACAGCGCGTCGAATCGCAAAAACTCCAGGATAAAGTTTTGGATATCTTAGTCCCCACCCAGGAAAAAATAGAAATAAAAGAAGGCAAGAAAAATAAGGTTAAAGAAAAAATCTTCCCCGGTTATCTATTAATAAGGATGGTTTTGGACGACAACACCTGGCTTGTTGTCAGGACTACGCCGGGCATTACCAGCTTTGTCGGCATGGGCAACCGCCCGACCCCCCTTCCGGACGAAGAAGTAGCAAGCATCCAAAGGTTTATGTCTATGGAGGCGCCAAAGTTCAAGACTACTTTTTCGCAAGGAGAAGCTGTTAAAATCGTCGACGGTCCATTTTCCGAATTTTTGGGATCAATTTCCGAAATCGATGACGAAAAAGGCAAACTCAAAGTTCTGGTTAGTATTTTCGGCCGCGAAACTCCGGTGGAGCTGGATTTTCTCCAAGTGGCGAAGCTTTAGCGAGTCACCCTGAGTGTAATCGAAGGGTCGCTAAATTATAAACATGGCTAAAAAAATAAAAACATTCATCAAGCTTAATGTCCCGGCAGGCAGTGCCACCGCCGCGCCGCCCGTCGGAACCGCTCTTGGTCCGCACGGCCTGCCGATTATGGACTTTGTTAAAGCCTTTAACGAAAAAACCAAGGACCAACAGGGCAACATTCTGCCGGTCGTCATCACCGTTTACGAAGACCGCACTTTTTCTTTCATTGTCAAAAAGCCGCCGGTTGCCGAAATGATCAAAAAAATCCTCAACTTACAAAAAGCTTCCACCGCTCCGGGCAAAACCATTGTCGCCAAACTAACCCGCGCCCAAGCCCAAAAAATCGCCGAAGACAAAATGGAAGATTTAAACACCAAAGATATTGAGGCAGCAATTAAAACCGTCCAAGGCACGGCTCGCTCAATGGGGATAGAATCAGTAGACTGAATGTTAATTAAAAATAAATTTCAAAATAGCCCAAAATTCGCAGAATTTTGGAAAAGGAGGAATGCGACTGCGTTAAATTTGCTACAAAGCAAATAAAAAGTAGGAGCCATTACGACGCCATGGGTACAACTAAAATCAAAATTATTGATCTTTCCAGCGAAAACCAATCCGTCAAAGCTTCGCAAAAACACGCTCAAAATTTTGCAAGCGTTAACAAAATAAAGAAGGGAAAGGAACCGGAAAAATCATCCAAACCCGAAAACGCTAATACCGTCATTGCGAGCGACCTGCCTGCCGGCGAGGCAGGAGCGAAGCAATCTGATCAAGAAGAGATTGCTTCGTCGCAAGCTCCTCGCAATGACAGCGAAGAAAAAACTTCCAAACCAAAAGCTCAGATTAAATCCAAAGCCCCAAAAGCCCAAAAACATCATCTAGGCAAAAAATATTTGGAAAGCTTAGCAAAAGTTGAGAAGGGTAAACTTTATCCGGCCGCCGAAGCCTTAGAGCTTCTCGCCAAAACTTCCTACACCAAATTCGACCCGTCCGTCGAAATCCATCTCGGTATAAACGTCAAATCACTGCGCGGTTCGGTTAATTTCCCGCATAGCGTTGGTCCTGTTAAAGAGAAAAGATATCTCGTTTTTGCCGAAAAAAATCCGCCAGCTGGCGGAGCGGATACCAAAAATATTATTTGGGCCGATGCCGACACAATTGCCGAAATCGAAAGCGGCAAATTAAAACCCAACCGTGATTTTAGTATCGTTATTGCCAGTCCAAAGTTTATGCCGCACTTAGCCAAAGTTGCCAAAATTCTCGGCCCCGCCGGCATGATGCCCAACCCCAAAACGGGTACCATCACCGAAAACCCAACAAAGGCTATTGAAGAAAACACCGGCTCCGGTTCCGAATACCGAACCGACCCGACTGCTCCCATAATCCACGCAAAAATCGGCAAACTTTCCGAAAAGAGTGATAATTTAAAGGAAAATCTAAGGGCGCTGGTCTTGGCAGTCGGACCTCAAAAAATCAAAAAGGCCACTATTACTTCCACAATGTCTCCAGGAATTAAAATTGATGTATCAACTCTTTAATGATAGCTTGTCCTGAGCGAAGTCGAAGGATTTCTACCCTCTAGTAAATTCTCATTTGCCTTCTTGACAAGCATCTTGCCTCTCTGGTACCTTTTGCCTACAAATTTTAGGCCTGCATTCCCTGCCCCGTAAAATTTAATCTTTCGGGGCCCAGCCAATTTTATTAACTGAATTGGCGCACTAAAAAGGCAATGCAGTCAAAAGGTAATAACCTAAGAAAGGCGGTGAAAAAATAAATGGACGAAGATACAAAAGTTCAAGACCCAACTAACGACGGAGACGACGAAGAGGAAAAGGACGAAGAGAAAAAAGAAGAGGCAAGCGAGTAAGTTGGTTCGAATCTAAAAAAGCCCCGAGCGGAGTCGAGGGGCTTTTTTAGTGGCAAAAATTTCAGTCTATTGCTACAATAAGGATAACTATGGGCGAATCAAAAGAATTAGTTCCGCCGGAAAAAGCTCCTTCTCATCTTTCCGATACTCTTGATAGGCTTGGCATAGAAGAGCCGGGTGACAGAATTCTCGCGGTATACGAGACCTTGATAAGCGAGATCTTAACTCCTAAAAAAGATTCGCAGGGTTTCACCAACGACCAAGCTCTTGCAGCCCTGTCACAATTTGACCCTGATCTTGCAGGACCTCTTTTAAAAATTGGCGATATATTAAGAGAAAGAGCAACTCAAACACCAGAAACGGAAACAGCGGAATCCGCTCATAGATTTTTAAAAAATAGGAGCAGAAAAGCCGGCTAATTAATTGTCCTTGACAATTTCAAGTCCCAGTTGCTATATTTCCCAAAGATCCAAAGACCGTAGGGGTCAGTGCAATCCGTAAGGAGACTTAATAAACCTACGCAGGCGAAGAGAAACTTTTCCTTACTTCTCCTGGCACTTCTTTGAAATGCTTTTTTCTTTGGCCACTACAACGTCATCCTGAACCGATTCGGCCTGAGGGCTCACGGCCTCGAAGGCTTGATTCAGGATCTAGATTCCGAAATAAATTCGGAATGACGAAAAGGATTTATGGATAAAAAAGCAAAGTTAAGCGCAAAAGACATCAAAATCGAAACCGTCCAATCTCTAGACGACAAAGTTTCGCGCGCCAAAACCATGGCCTTTGTAAATTACCAAGGTTTAACTGTCAACCAGATAAGCCAGCTTCGCGACAAAATAAAAACCGCTGGCGGTGAGATGGTTGTCGCCAAAAACACTCTTATGTCCCGCGCCCTAAGCACTAATCACTATGCACTAAGCACTAAAGACCTTATTGGTCCAACCGCTACCGTATTTTCCTACGAAGACGAAATCGCCCCGATAAGAACCATTGCCGACACCGCCAAAACTTTAGGTGGCATTCCCAAATTCAAGTTTGGTTTTTTCGGCCGCGATCTTTTGGATTTAGCCGGTATTGAAAAACTTGCCAAAATCCCCTCCCGCGGTGAACTTCAAGCCAAAGTCGTCAGCGTTCTTGCCTCTCCGCTCTACGGCATCGTCAATGTGTTGCAGGCAAACATTAGGAATCTGGCAGTAGTCCTAAATCAAATAGCAAAGAAAGGAACAAATTAATTTAATGTGTCATGCTGAACTTGTTTCAGCATCTAGATCCCGAAACGAGTTCGGGATGACGAGACGAAAGTGAGGTGATAAATATGCAAGACGATAATCAAACAAAGACTGAAGAAGTAACAGAAGAGACCCGCCTGCCAGCGACTGAAGCCCCGCCTGACTTCGAGTTGACAAAGTCAAGTCGGGCAGGCGCAGGCAATGTCGGGCAGGCAAAAGAGCCACAAGCCGAAGGCACTGACCAGAGTGGAAGTGAGCCAAAGGTTGAAGAAAAAACCTCATCTAAAAAGGTTTCTAAAAAACTCGGAGACTTAATGGCCGACATCGAAAAGCTTTCTGTTGTAGAACTTTCCGAACTGGTTCACGCGCTCGAGGACAAATTCGGCGTTTCGGCCAGTGCAGGCGTTGCTATGGCGGCTCCACAAAGCGCTGGAGCAGCAGCTGGCGGTGCAGAAGGTGCCGACGAAGGCCAGACTACTTTCAACGTAGTCTTGACCGACACCGGAGCTAACAAAATTTCGGTTATCAAAGCCATTCGCGAACTCGTTCCGACTTTAGGCTTGAAAGAAGCAAAAGACATCGCCGACGCTCCTCCAAAAAACATTTTGGAAGGCGTCAATAAAGAGACTGCAACAGAAGCGAAAACCAAATTAGAAACAGCAGGCGCAAAGGTGGAATTGAAGTAAATCTATTCGATTCCTTCCGGAATACTAATGGGCCGCAAACCGCGCGCCCTGATTGTTTCCAGGATTCTGGGAGTGGCCAAAGCATCCACAAAATTGTTACAGTGCATTAGCTCAATAACTCCATTTTTAAGATCCGCGCTAACTGTTAATACCACCCTATCTACTGTGGCTCCGGTAGCATAGCCTTTTGAATCTCCAGTCCAGGTAACAATTTTATATCCAAGATCCCTGCAAACGGCTCTCACATTGTTTGTAACCAGTCCCCATGGAGGTCTAAATAATTTAACGTCATTTTCCTGTCTTAATGCGTCGGCAACCGCGTATTCTTGCCATAGAATTTCATTCTTGAGGCCCTGATAAGACACCCTATCCATCCGGGGATGATTGTAAGTATGGTTGCCAATTTTATGTCCTCTTGCAATCACTTCTCGCCAAAGGCCTTTATCCTGCCCGATAGCGCCCCCGGCGGGGAAAAATGTTACATGGACTTCAAATCCCTGATTTCTATATTGTTCCAGAGTATTGATAACTTGCCAGACAGCCCGGGGAGTGTAATCATCATCATAAGTCAGATAAACGTAATTTTTATCGGGATCTCCTCGATTAAAAAATTCGCCAACTTTATATTTTTCTATTTTTTCTGCTTGCGGAGCTGGTGTAGGTTCGGGTGTTGGCCCAACTGGGGCAATATCGGGAAACCCGAAACCGAAAGGGTTTACGGGGGGGTCATCGGCTGCTGCCAAACCAAATCCGCCGGATTTTAAAACAACAACTGCACCTATTCCCAAACGCAGCAATTGTCTTCTTCCAAATTCTCTCTCTGCCATCAACACAAAATATAATCCTGCTCTCCCGAAAATGCAATTTTGCCCCCTTGATTCCCGCTTTCGCAAAGTGATATACATGAGTACGAAAAGGAAATAGTTACGTAGTTAAATTTTGACTACCCACTATGCACTAACCACTATTCACTAACTTATGGCACTTGGAGACGATTGGCCCGATTTATTAACAGTTAAAGAAGTAGCAAAGATCTTGCGTGTTGCTCCTCTTACAATCAAACGCTGGGGCAAACGCGGCAAGCTTCCGGCAATCCGCATCAATTCCCGCGGCGACAGGCGCTATAAGAAAGAAGCAGTACTTTGGTTATTAGGACAATCATCGCCAGGAACAAGTACCAATGCATAAAATCAGCAATTTATCAAGCCTCTTTCTTGCAGTCCTCGTCCTTCGACAAACTCAGGACTGCGGGCCTAAAAAAAGAGGCAGTCTTATGGCTACTCGGTCAATCCTCCGGCAGTACCGCCGAAGCCTAAAATAGTGCATAGTGATTAGTGCCGAGTGCTTAGGGTAGAAATCATTTTCGCTTTTCCCTGTAGACCCTCACTCCGCTGAACTCCTCGCATAATCTACCTCTCCTTAAACAAAAGTGCAGATGATATGCTATAGCAAATAGTATGCACCTATGAAAAATACAAAATTAAAAACTGTAATCAGCTCCAACCTAACAAAAAGCATCCTGATTTCCCTTGGCGCTACCGCCCTTATTGGTACCATACTTATCTTCCCCGGTCTGGTCTACATAATCCGTGAGTTTGAGAAAAATCAGTACAAAACCAAATACGTTAAAAGGGCCTTGAGGACGCTGGAAAAACAAGAACTTATCTCGGTAAAAGAATTAGCAGATGGATCGGTCGAAATAACAATAACCGATAAAGGTAAACGAAAAGTTTCCTCGTATCAAATTGAAGATATGAAAGTTACAAAACCTGCCAAATGGGATAAAAAGTGGCGAGTTATAGTCTTCGACATACCAGAAGCTAAAAAGGCTTCACGAGAAGCATTCAGAAGAAAATTGCAAAATCTGGATTTCCACAGGTTACAAAAAAGTGTCTTTGTTTACCCATATCCTTGCAAAAAAGAAGTAGATTTCCTTAAACATTACTTCGATGTTGCCAATAACATTACCTACATTGTCGCTACAGATATAGATACGAAGAATCGCCTGTTAGATAAATTTGGCCTTTAGAGAACACAAAATATAAAATATACGGTGCACGGCTTAAGCTATAGCATATAATGTGCACTTTTCTTCCTTAACGAATCTATAACTTAAATTTGGAAAAAGCAATTACAACTGATACACTTCCCGTATGGTTGACATTGCTATTAATGCAGCACGCCAGGCCGGCCAGCTGGCTCTAAAATATTTTAAATCCCAACCCAAAGTTTTTTATAAACCGGACAATACTCCTGTAACCCGTGCCGATAAAGAAGCCGAACAGCTCATCCGCAAAATTATTGCCAAAAATTTCCCCGACCATGGCATTATTGGTGAGGAATTTGAACCTGTAAACCCACAAGCGCGCTTTAAATGGGTTATCGACCCTATCGACGGCACAAAGGGTTTCATTAGACGCATACCGTTTTGGTCCACGCTGCTGGCAGTTATGAAAAATGACAAACCAATAATTGGAATTTGTTTTTTCCCCGCTATAAATGAATTTTACATGGCACAAAAAGGAAAAGGTGCTTTCCTCAACAACAAGCGTATTCATGTTTCTAAAATCTCTAAGATCGAAGATGCTTTTATATCTCACGGTGGTATCAAATCTTTTGAAAAACAGAATAAACTGGGTGGCCTTCTCAGGCTTTCACAAACAGTTCAATGCGATAGAGGCTTTGGAGACGCCTTCGGTTACGCGCTTGTTGCTCAAGGGAAAATTGACGCTTTCATGGAAGGCGGAAATAAAATCCACGACGTTGCTGCTCCATCAATTTTAATAGAAGAAGCCGGCGGTAAATTTACGGATCTTTCAGGGAAATTTTCGTTAACTTCCGGTAGTGATGTAGCAACCAATGGTCTTTTACACCGCCAAGTACTTAAGTTACTCAACAGCTGACGTTTTCCTCTCAAAATCTGCGATTCTGGCCTTAAACTAGAATTTTTGTAATTGGATTTTCGTTCGTAGTTTTTCTCAATTTTTGACTAATCACTCATCACTATTGCGAGTTCACGAGCAATAAGCTCTCTTATGCACTAATCACTTACTAATGGACTTTCCCCCACTCAACCTTAACTCCCTCTTTTTCGTAACGGGCCAAGGATTGCTCAACGATCTTTTCGATTTCGGCAAGCCTCGTCTGCGAATTTGCTTCAGCTCTAAGCGTTAACTGGGGTTGAGTGTTGGCCGCTCGAATAACCGCCCAGCCGTCTGGCCACTGGAGCCTTACGCCATCGATTGTGACAAGTTTAGGAGCAGATCCCGAAACAAGTTCGGGATGACGGGAAGAAAGATCCGTAAAATATTTTTTGAGTTCTTCGATAATCTCAAACTTCCTATCGTCCGGCGCAAAAATTCGCGTCAGTGGCGAAGAATAATATTTCGGCAAAGATTCGACCAGCTCTTTATAGCTCTTGCCAGACTCAGCAATATACTCCAGGAGCCGTGCGGCTGCATAAACCGCATCATCAAACCCATACCAACGATCGGAAAAGAAAATGTGCCCGCTAATCTCGCCCGCCAGCTCTGCCTTATCCCGATAAAGTGCTTCCTCTATGTAAGAATGTCCAACACGGACCAGTTTCATCTTCCCGCCATGCGCTTCGACATCGTCTGTAGCGCTTTGCGAGCATTGCAACTCAAACAGAATCAAAGCCCCAGGTTTGTCCTCGACGATGCGTCGTGCGCAAAGAGCAGTCATTTGATCGCCCCAAACAATATTGCCTTCACTGTCAATTGATCCTAAACGATCCGCATCTCCATCAAATAAAAGCCCTACATCATACTTTTTTACCCCTCGAAACCTTGGCGAAGTGGGGCCGCTCCTCATCTTCTCCTGAATTTGCGGATAAGCCCGTGGATCCTGTGGGTTAGGTGGATGATTGGGCTGTCTAAAATCGATGTCGCAAAAAAGCTTCTCGACATTAGCACCAATTGCCTCGAGAACTGCCGGAACATACGGCCCGCCGGTCGCGTTGCCGCAATCAACTATCACGTTCAAAGGCCTGGCAAGTTTAACTTTTGAGGCAATATCGGCTTTATAATCCTCGAAGATTTCCCGCTCGCTGACTTTCCCTTCGCCGGTCTCAAAATCCTCCGAGATCATCAAGTCCTTTAAATCCTGCAAACCCTGCCCAAACATCGCCCCGTTGCCAAAACAAGGCTTAAAACCATTAAATTCCGGCGGGTTGTGCGAAGCGGTAATTGCCACTGCCCCATTCTTTTTATAAAATTTTCTGGACCAGTAAAGCATCGGCGTCGTAACCAAACCAATTTCGATAACGTCTACACCAGTAGATAAAACTCCTTTTACGCACGATTCAAAATATTTTGGGGAGCTTTCCCGTGCGTCGTAGCCGACCAGTGCTTCCAAAACGCCTTTTCGCCTCAAAAACGTTCCGTAGGCCTTGCCGAATACTTGGGCAAATTCTTCACTTAGATCTTCACCCACGATTCCTCGGATGTCGTAATCGCGAAAAATGGCCTCATTTACCTTCATGCTTCCTTATAATATACGGCCTCTCACACATAAACGCAATCTACCCAAAAGTTGGATTCTTGCAGCTCAAAAACATGATGCAGCAAGCTCCCTCAAACTAATTAACCAAATTGCGCGTGAGCCACATAAAAATATGGCGGAGCGAGCCCGAAACAACTATCAAACTACAAAAAAGTTATTGGCGAGCGGAGACCTAAGTGAGGCCGAGTAAAAATAACGGACTACATTGGAGTTGGGCCGAACGGTTTTTATGTGGCGGATGCGCAAATACTCACCCTATCTTTTCTTCTCTTAAAACTTCCGCCGCGTCGGCCGGATCAACAATATTGACCGAAAGCCCGGTTCCAAGCTCAAACCCGGCCCTGTGGATTAACCTTGGAATAATCCTTATATACCAGTCTTTCCCGTGATGGATATAAAAATTGTAAGCCGGCCCGCCGGAAAACGTCACCTCCGGCACACCCGGATGAAAATGGCATTGGTTCTCTTCCTCTTTAGAAAGGTGGGTAATTAAACGTCTCAATGTATTTTTCAAGACAGCAGCCAAATCATCAATAGCCTCCGCGCTAATTTGTCCAAAAAACTCGTCCCTTTTTTTGGGAGCAATCCATACCTCAAACGGCCATTGGCTAAACTCCGGGCAAAAAACCACGAAGTGATGATTATCTTCAACAACATTTAAAACCGGTTCCAACGCCAGCGAATCAATATTAATCTGTTTAGGCACAACCACCAGCTGTGAATGCGGATGGTGAATTGAGGCTCCGGCATTTTCGCCGACGTTATCAAAGATCATTACATGCCCATTTTTAGAATGAAAATTATACCTGTCTCTAAATGTCAACAATATCTTGTGTATCTGCTCAAGCGGCAGCTTATCAATATCTTTCTCGTGATCCGGCGAGTGAATTATAACTTCATGGAAATCCGTAATCGGGTATTTGTTCTTGATCACCCGAACTTCCCAGCCAGGCTCGTAGGCATTACCCGTGCCTATCCTGTATACTTCCTCACCGGGTCCGCCGCCTGGCGGATTTTCATTCCCTGGGCAAAATATACAGACTTTTGGTCCGCCGGTCTTCGACCCTGAGGGCTCAGACCCCGAATGGGCTGGCGGATTAGCCTCACCGGGCTCGTGGGGGCGCTTCAGGCGGCCTTCAGCTATAACCACCCACCTGTTAGTCGTGACATCCGGTACAAACTTAGCCATTGCAAATTTATGAGCAATATCAGAAAGCTTCCAATAACTCTTAAATCAATTATATAACTTAAGCTTTGCTGATATTAACTTCATTGTAGATGGAAAAATCACTATATTCAATGTTTAAACACATTTTTGAAGCTAACAAGACAATACAAAATAACAACTACAGGTTTTAAAATGCTACGCAAAAATTGCAATATGCAGATATACATATTGCCAAAATGATTAACGGTAAATTTTATAATTTCCTCGTATAAAAATTAATTTCTAGAAATGTCCCTAAATAACAGAATGAACCAATTTTGAGTAAACTTGTTACTAACATATAATGAAGCTAGAATTGACAAAAAACGAAAAAATATACAAGGTACTTTCTTATCCCACATTTACAAAAAATCCCTCAAAATTTAGCGGAATTCTCTCTTTTTTTGCTACCTTAAAATTTTAATAAGTAAGTAGAAATTATTAAAATAATAAAAAATATCGACGGGAATTTTTAAAATTTATAGGATATAACTTCTAAAAATTTTCAAGACTCCTCTTTTCCAAAAATTTTCAGTTTTTATGAAATTTTTAGAATTTTAAAAGTTTCTTTAAAAATTGCCAAATTACCAACTCCGCAAAAACCGGTAGAACTCTCATCCGCCAAATTCTGGCAGGTTCGAGCACCAACCGCCATAACCATTCCAAACCAACCCTTTGCACGAATCTTGGCGCCCGCATTTTCACTGAAGAAATGTAGTCAAATGCCCCGCCGACACCAATGGCGACACCAACATTCAGGTGCTTAATATTCCGTGATATCCAAAACTCCTGGCCACCCATGCCAAAAGCAACAAACAAAATATCAACGCGCCCGGAGGCCGAAATTGCCTTTCTTAGCCTCAAATCATAACCTATAATTGGGCTTCCGGACGCAATATATACTACTTTTAAGCCCGGAAATTTAGCTTTTTGGCGCTTGGAAACCTCACTTGCTACAGCGTGAAAACCACCCAAAAAGCCTACCCTAATAGCCCTTTTGGCACTTTCCGCACACAGTTTATCTACCATATCTACTCCCGTCACGCGAGAATGCGCCTTTCCCCCCAAAATTAGCTTCGCCAAGACTACCCCGGCACCATCCGCTAAGGCCAGATCCGCGCTTTCCACAATCCTGGCAAAATCAGGGTTCCGGCGGGCCAACATCACAAACTCCGCATTGACTGTAACCACATAGTGGTGGCCTTTAGTATCTTTTGCCAAAGTTAGTATTCGGGAAATAGCCGTTTTTTCATCTATATCCCCTACTTTTACCCCCAAAACCTCGATTTTTGGTACAAAAACTTCGCTTGTCGGTATGTTTTCCATAAATTTTAGCCTTCTAAGGGCAACTGGCGCCTCGCCGAAGCTAAATACTATTTATATTATACCTTTTTAGCCCTGTCTGCCGACAGGCAGATTCAAAAATTCATCCTCCCCCGATCCATGCCTGTTTGGAAAAATAGAAGATTGAGGCTAAATGTTACCACAGCATAACTATTTATTACCGTTTGTTATATTTTGATATAAGAATCGCACCGACTCACTCACTATGTCAGCTTTTGTCAAAACTCCAGCCTCGCCAATCTTCAACTTTTCCATGATTTCTCTATGTGAAGGTATATCGCTGGCAACAACCGGACACCCGCAAGAAATCGCCTCCAAAATAGGCAGGCCGAACCCCTCAAACAAACTAGGAAAGGCAAAAACCCTAGCGCCGCTGTAATTAAAGAGCACCGGCAAATCGGCATCGGCAATCCTGCCAATAAACTTAACCTGCTTCTCTACTCCAAATTTTTTCGGTGCCGCCAAAATTTCCTGATAGTCCCACCCAAGCTTGCCGGCGAGAACAAATGGTTAGTGGTTAGTGGTTAGTCTTTTTTGGAATTTTTTTGACTAAGCACTCTCCACTTTTCACTATGCACTTCTCTAAGGTACACTCGATACCTATTTTCCCGGTCAATCTTGGCCAAAGCCCGCAACAAATTCAGCGAATAATTCTCCGTCCCCGTAGCCTCACCTACAAACGCGCGGGACG
Source organism: Candidatus Curtissbacteria bacterium (assembly GCA_030647775.1). GTDB lineage: Bacteria > Patescibacteriota > Microgenomatia > Curtissbacterales > GWA2-41-24 > JACPKK01. The sequence continues at coordinate 1,984 of JAUSJC010000008.1, read as the reverse complement.
CATCAAAACCAATAAGCATGGGCTACATTGTAAATGGTAAATAGTCAATGGTAAATAGAAGCAATTCTTATAGGTAAGAATCGAAAATTATCTACTTGCTTTGGTCATCACATACGCACCAATTCCAAAAAGAAGAATCCCAATCACTGGTTGTCCTTCTATACTTGCTATACCTATATAGATTAGGGCACCGCCAGCGGCAACCAGACCGATATTGTACTCATGACCCTTCTTAGGCTCCTGATCCTTCATCGGCTATGAATTATACACTACCTTGTGTGCAACAACCTCTTCCACGCCTCGATATTCTCCAGAGCCATGCCCGTTCCGTAAACCACCGCGTGCATCGGGCCTTCGGAAACGTGCGCCGGCACGTTCGTTTGAGAGGTAATTAAGCGGTCAAGCGCCCTAAGCTGCGCCGTCCCGCCGGTTAAAACCATCCCCCGCTCGATAATATCGCTGGCAAGCTCCGGCGGCGTCTGCTCAAGTACGTTCTTAATGCAAGTAATTATTGAGTTCAAAACCGGCCCTATCGCCTGCGTAATTTCGTGTGAATCCACCGTTACGGTTTTAGGCAGTCCCAGTATGGCGTCACGGCCGCGTACTTCCATTGTCTTTTTGGGGTTCATTAAGAGTGCGGCGCCGATTTTAACCTTGATATCCTCGGCCATCCGCTCTCCGATTATCAAATTATGCCCCCGCCGCAGGTAAAGAGTTATCGCCTCGTCTATTTTATTGCCCCCCGCTTTGGCAGATGCCGTTGCCACAATGCCGCCCAAAGATACAACAGCCGCGCCTACCTGGCCTCCGCCGATATCCACAACCATCGAGCCAAATGCCGCCTCAATTGGCAGTTTGGCACCAATGGCTGCTGCCAGCGACTGGTCAATTAAATATGCCGTCTTGGCGCCGGCAGTCAGCGTCGCCTCCAGAACCGCCCTTCGTTCGACTTGGGTTATTCCGGATGGCACACACACCATAACCTCCGGTCTGGCAAGCCGTGAGCTCCCCAAAACCTTATTCATAAAGTACTTGAGCATACTCTGCGCGACCAAAAAATCAGCTACAACTCCGTCCCTCAAGGGTTTCTGCGCAATCAGGTTGCTTCCCGTTCTGCCTAGCATCTCGCGCGCCTCACTGCCAACCGCCACAACTCGCCCGGTAACGGAATCGACGGCAACCACGCTCGGTTCCGCCAAAACCACACCCTCACCGGAAGCCCAAACTAAACAATTGGAAGTACCAAGGTCGATACCCAGGCGTTTTGATGAAAAAAGAGAAAATTTCATTAGAGTTATCGGTTATCGAAAGCCTTCTGTGTCATCCCGAACTCGTTTCGGGATCTAGATTCTGAATCAAGTTCAGAATGACCTGAGTGTTTTACTTCTGTCTGTGAACTGTTAACTGTCAACCGTAAACCGTAAACTGACGTGCCGCCATTTTAAATCCAGCGTTCAAATTCGGCAAGTAGTAAAAGAAAATCTAGTACCTAAATATCACCTAAGTGGATCAAACAGGAAACTCCAAGGACAAAATTCCAAATTCATATCAGTCTTTTTTGAAACAAAAACGTCTCAAGTCGAAAATCCTTATATGTCATTGCGAGCGAAGCAATCTTACCCGTTTTGTCATCCTGAACCGACCCTTGTGTCATCCCGAATTCGTTTCGGGATCTGTCCTTATTCAGGATCTGAGACTGCTTCGCTCCTGCCTCGCCGGCAGGCAGGTCGCTCAGGATGACAATGGTAAAGTGCTCAGAATGACAGCAGAAAAGGGACTCGCAATGACAGAAGAAATTGGAAATTGGAGTTTGGAAATTGGTCATTGAGTAAGCGCTTCGCGCTTTACGGCGCTACTTCCGCCCAGGAGATTTTTGGATTGCCAAGGATGTTGTTCAGACCTGCCAGGTATTTCGGGTCGAAGTTAAACTGCTCGGCGGCAGTCAAACTGTTGTCGCACTGCGGCCCGCTTGGACAAGCCGCCC
>JAUSJC010000007.1 GCA_030647775.1 Candidatus Curtissbacteria bacterium | reverse complement strand
ATCAAGAAAACAAAGAAGGTCAAAGAGGATTTTATCGAGGAAATAGTGGACGAAGGAGTCGCAGACAAAAGGTTATTAGTAGTTGAAGGAGAATTTTCGCAAACACTTAGAGTCATGGCCAGAGAGGGCAACACCCTATCTTCAGTTTTGAGAAACGCCTGGGATAACGGGGATTTACAGACATTAACCAAGAATTCACCCGCCAAAGCTACTAACGCTCACATTTCTATTATCGCCAATATCACCCCGGATGAACTGACAAGATACTTAACAGACACCGATTCAAACAATGGTTTTGCAAATAGGTTTCTATGGGTATCTACCAAGAGATCAAAGTTCCTTCCGCGCGGCGGCAATCTTCAGGACTCCGCACTCGCTCCGCTTATCGAAAGAATAAAAGCCGCAGTCAAGTATGCAACTTATACCGAAGAAATTACCCGGTCTGAAGAAACATGGGCGATCTGGGAGCAAGTATACCCGGCCTTGTCTGGAGGCAGGGAGGAGCTTTTTGGTGCCTTAACGTCCAGGGCTGACGCAAACGTTACGAGAATATCCTGCATTTTCGCATTACTCGACCAGTCGGATGTAGTCGAACCGCAACACTTACTGGCGGCGCTTGCTGTTTGGCAATACGTTGAGGATTCCGTTAAATACATATTCCAAAACAAAACTGGCGATTATGTAGCCGATAGAATTTATGAAGCTATTCAGCAAAAAGGCAGACTAACCAAAACAGATATTTCCAACTTATTCGAACGCAATCAAAAAGCTTCGAAGATAAACGACGGACTCTTATTACTCGAAACGAATAGGCTTATAAAAAAAGAAATGCAGTCCACAGACGGCAGAAACGTTGAATGCTGGATACTGTCGAACACAGGAGGAGAGAATCCAAATGAGAACTAGCTTATTTCGTTTAATTCGTTTCTTTCGTATAGCGAGAATTCTAAAAATTACTACTTTATGAACTATCTATTATTGGTAAAAGAAAGTTTGAAGAGGGCAACAGGCACGGAAATTTTTAACGGTGGTTACGAAATAAACGAAAATAACGAAAAAAGGGTTACGCCGTCTGAAACACGTTTCACTAAGGCAAATGACCCTTATAGGCAAGTAGGCGGTAGGAATTATTGGCAGTTGCACGTACCTGTAGACCAAAAACCGCAATGGGCAAAGGATATATATGGACTCGACTAAAAAGGGAACTTTACAAAGCAGAAAATGATAATGAATACCCCACTTAACGGGCAAACGGACGTTTTAGGCGATCTAACAGCTTCGGCTCTAGACCAGAACGAGGAATTTGACCTAATGCTTGAATCTTTTTGTGATCTTATCATCGATAGCTACTTAGTCAAAAAAAAGGTCTTGCAAGATGAAAAACAGAAATGCTAACGTTGAGATAGGTGACAAGGGAAAAGTGATCATAGCAGGATTTTACCTCCGCTACTCTTCCGATAAGCAAACCGGCGGCGTGTCTATTGAGGTGCAGGAAGAAGGGTGCATGCGATACTGCCAGACTAAAGGTTACGAAGTTGGCCCCATATCTAAAAACGAAGCAGTTTCCGCCAAAGATACAAACACAAAAAGAATCCAAGATTTAATCAGCTTTTGTAAGGCTCACAAAAAAGAGATGGATGTACTAGTGGTGTATAAACTATCCCGCTTTGCCAGAGATACAGCCCAGCATTATTGGATGAAGGCAGAGTTGTTAAAGCTAGGTATACGATTGGAATCTGCCACAGAACCTATTGATGACCCAATTATGGGACCGCTGATAGAAGCAATCTTTTCAGGGTGGGCTCAAGTCGATAACACTATGAAGAGTAACTGGCAAAAAGAGTCGATGTGGAAGCGGGTCGAGCAAGGCTTATACCCCTGGCGACCACCATCTGGCTATAAACCCGCAATTAAGCCCGAGGGCGTTAAATTAACCCCTCATGTTGTCGATTTAACTTGCGCCCATATCATCCAGTATATTTTTAAGCAGTTCTCAACAGGTACAGTAACAAAAGCGTCCCTTTCAAAAGAATTATCTCAACAAATTATCCGCAATTATAAAGGACAGCATTTGCACTTTTATGAACAGTCGATCCACAAGATACTCAATAATTGGTATTACTGCGGGTTCATTGCAAACAGGGAGGGAGTTTTAATCGAGGGCAAACACGAGCCATTGATAAGTAAACCCATCTTTGTTAGATGCCAAGAAATGCAACTTCAAATGACGAATCCAACCCCGCTACGGATACATGACCATCCACAGTTCCCTCTTCGCTATTTCATCCGTTGTGGAGGCTGTAGCGTCTTTTTAAAGGGTGCTAACGCCAAGAGTGGTAAGTACGCATATTACTATTGCAGGACAAAGACTTGCCCCGAATATGCCCGGATGATTCCTAAGGCAGAACTTGAAAATGACTTCGTTGAATACTTGCGGGCTGTTAAACCATCAGACGAATTTATCACAAAGTTCAAAGCAACATTTATACGCCGTTATGAGGTACGCAAGGAAGAAATTCAAGGACAATTTACCAAAGAAATGAACGAAATTGCTATTTTGCAATCCGATCAGAAAAGACTACTTGAAGTTGCAAAGAAGGGATTAATGCCCGATGAACTTATACGGAAAGAAAGTATCGACATTGAAAATAAGATAATGCTAGCCAAAAGAACCCTTGTTGACACAGCAGTGGGCGAGTTTGAAGTTACCGCTCTTTTAGATTATGCTTTTGCATTTATCAAAGATGTCGAACTAGCGTGGACGGAGGCACCATCTGACCTTAAAGTGAGGCTACAAAAGATGATCTTCCCGGAGGGTATTCAACAAATAAGGAAAGGGTGCTTGGCGAACCACCGAATATCGCCCCTTTTCAACCTAAACGAGGCAAAACTAGATCAGTCACCCAACGTTGGTGGCTCCACGGGGAGTCGAACCCCGCTTTGGACCTTGAAAGGGTCCCGTCCTAACCGATAGACGATGGAGCCTTGTGAAATCTTTGATATCGTCTTTTGCTCACAAGTTCACAATAGACGATGGAGCCGATCTGGATTATTTTATCATAGTAGAAGCTACATTTCGAAGTGGTGATTTATATTGTGGCCACGTTACTAATTCGTGGAGCCACAGGACATTTTTAACTTCGTTTTTTAAGAACCCCAATCGTGTGTATAGAACTTTAGTTTCAAAAAGTTGACACTTTTTATTTATTTTTGTATACTACAGATTAGAATTATCACGAAAAACGCCTTATAAAGTTCCGTCTTTATGAGGTTTTTTTCTTTTTTAGGCCTGCAGTCCGAGTCATCGAGGATAAGGACCGCAAGCTTTGCTTATTCGTAGAAAAGCTTTGCTTATAAGCCACTTTATTCTTCAATTCTGATACAAAAGCCAAGTATTCAGAAGGTACAGATTTTAAAAGTGCCGAGTATTTTTTTTGATTTGGAACAAGTAATTTTTTAAATTTCTTTTGTTTTATTAAATAATCAACTAAACAGAAAAAATCTCCGTCTCCTGTTACTAAAACAGCCTTGTCGTAATCTTTAAAGTCAATCATAGCCTGCAATACTAATTCAGCATCACAATTACCTTTCGTAGAACCATCTTTATAAACAAGAGTGGGTTTAAAAATTAAAATATACCCTTTTTCCTGCAAACTTTTGTATAGATCCTTATGTTTTTCAATGAAGCCGATAAACATGTAAGCTTTTGTAACCTGATATTTTTCTTTAAGATATTTTCTAAAATGTTCGTAGTCCAGACTCCAGCCTAAATCCTTTATCGCCAAGTAGAGGTTATTACTGTCTATAAAGGCAAAGTTGCTGTCTTTATTCATGTTGATAATTATAACCTATTTTTAGAATTTAAAACTCTAGTCCAATACCCAGTGGGGGATAGTTAAAGCTGTTTTTGCTCTCAACAGACAGGCTCGAGTATAATAACCCAAGTTCCGAGAAGACTTGGTTCCCCTTCGATAGATTATAATGGTGAGCGAAGTCGAACTACTCAGGGTTATAGCATTTCCAAGACCCTTGGGTCACTGAACCTTAGTCCCCAAGGACGCAAGCTCACGAAGTGGGCTTATAGTTGAATTAATTCGCGTTTTCTGCTATACTGTATTTTAGATTTGCAGATTGAAGCAGTAACTCTGCTTAACTTCGAATAATTTTTGATTAGACAAGATAAAGATAGTCTATTGTTTTATTTTTACTAAAGTATCTTTCTCCCTATTCACAAATACAACTCTTAATTAAGCAGAGCTTGCGGTCCTCGTCCACTACGTGGTCTGCGGGCCTAAAGTAGGTTTACTTCTTCAACTTTTTTCTAAAAACAAACAAAAATAACATGCCGCAAAGATTTAGACCAAGAGGAGGTTTCAGGAGAAGATTTTCTCCAAGGCCGAGTGCCAGAACCGACCAGGGCCTTTTATGGGCAATTACGGCCGGCCAAAGCAAAAATATGCCCAGCGATGTGCCCATCCGCGAGGCCTATGTCCCCAAACATAAATTTGCGGATTTCGCTATCGATGAGGGCATTAAAAGAAATATTGCCGCCAAAAATTACACTGAAACAACCCCGATCCAGGATCAGGCTATTGAGGCAATTCTGGAAGGCAAGGACGTTATCGGCATTGCCAACACCGGCACGGGTAAAACCGCCGCGTTTTTAATTCCGCTTATCGATAAAGTTATAAAGGACAGGACTCAAAATGTTCTGATTATCACTCCAACCCGCGAACTGGCTTTACAAATTCAGGACGAACTGGTCCTATTCGCCAGGGGGTTTGGTATAAAATCGGCCCTTTGTATTGGCGGGACCAGTATGAGAAGGCAGAGAACGGAAATTGCCTATCGGCCTAATTTTGTCATTGGTACACCGGGAAGAATAATCGACCTTGTCCGCCAGAACTGCCTGCACCTTGGCGGCTTTGCTAGTGTGGTACTGGACGAAACGGACCGCATGGTCGATATCGGCTTTATCAAAGACATCAAGTACTTAATTTCGCTTCTTCCCGGGAGGCGTCAGTCGCTTTTCTTTTCGGCAACCGTTTCTTCAAAGGTCAAAGAAATTATCCAAACATTTGTCACCGACCCCGTAACCATTTCGGTTAAAGTTAGGGATACGGTTGAAAATATCAGCCAGGAAATTATTAAGGTTGAAAACAGCAAACAAAAAGTAGACAAACTCCACGACTTATTAATCCAGGAAGGCTTTAATAAGGTATTAATTTTTGGCCGGACTAAATGGGGAGTCCAAAGGCTTTCCGATGAACTTGCCGGGCGCGGTTTTAAGGCGGGGGCAATTCACGGCAACAAAAGCCAAAGCCAACGGCAAAAAACACTTGATCAATTCCGTACCAATCAAATTCATATACTTCTGGCTACCGACGTTGCCTCACGCGGGCTCGATATCGAAGACGTAAGCCATGTGATAAACTACGATATGCCCGCTTCCTATGATGATTACATCCACAGGATTGGCAGGACCGGCCGGATGCAGAAGAAAGGTACCGCGTTAACATTTGTCTGAGTTATATGAAAAAGATCAAAGTTTTGCCCAAAAATATTTATATCGATGTCGATGGGGTTATCCTGACAAGGGGTGTCGCGCCCGCGCAACATCTCGATAAATTTCTCGGATATATTTTGAAAAATTATTCTGTTTTCTGGCTGACTTCCAAGTGCAACGGTGACAGCAAAGCCTTAATTAAATACTTATCCCAGTTTCTTTTGCCGACGACCGTTGCCCTGCTTGAGAAAATTAAGCCGACTACTTTTCGGCTGGATAAAACCGAGGCCATCGATTTTAACCGCAGATTTTTCCTGCTCGATGACGAACTTTTCGCGTCCGAGGTCAATACCTTGAAAAAACATGACAATTACGATTCCTGGATAGAAGTAAACCTTATGAAAAATCCCGACCAGTTGCTTCACTTGATTAACCACAAGCTTTGTATAAATTAACAACATTTTTGAGAGGGGGTGAAATATATGGACGACACAAAAACAGAAGAAAAAGTAGAAGACGCTGCTGAAGAAAAACCGGCAGTTGAAGAAGTTAAAACAGAGGAAGTTGCTAAGTAAGCACACCGCTGGTAATTAGCAAGTGGCGGGTTGTAATGCTCTATGGCCCGCCCTCTAGTTATATATTAATAATTCCCCCTCCCAAAAAACTTTTTAGTTAGTTTAACCCGCTTTTAATTTTTGCTTGCAAAGTCTAACCGGTATTTGCGGTCGCCGAAAAAACCGTTTACCTCCGGCCGAATTAAGCTCGTTCCAAGCAGTTGGCCCGGGTAAATGGTGTAGTCTCCGTACTTGCCGTTAACCTTGTCAATTGTTTTTATTAGATCTACCCGCCGGCTATCAGAAACGAAAAGGGGAGAGGGGAGATACGCCGATTTGGTAAGCATCCCCAGTGTTACTCCGCAAAAACGCACATAAGGTCGAAGACCTCCTCGAGTCTGAGCGACCTCGGAGTCGAAGACCTGAGCGAAGTCGAAGGGCTGTTGGAAGAAGTTCCAGTTCTTAGAAATTTGCAAGCATAGATCAAAAAGAATTTTGCCGTCGTTAATATAATTTTTTAAAGTCAAATGTCCCCACTCTGACACTTCCCCGCCAGCAACCCGCCCAGAACTGTGTAGCTGTTGGCGGGTAGCGATGCGGGCAGGCCCGCCGCGAAGACAAAACCCTACGTACCGGCCCGCCAAATGCATCTTGCGGGCTTTGGCCGCCGTCTCCTCACATAGATTACGGGTTAAGCGCCAAACTTCTTCTTTTCTATATAAATTGCGGTGGGTTGTATAAGTGCGCCCAACGCTTTTGGCGTCGGGAATTTCGAGAATCGATCCTACCCCTGAATCATCAATTCCCCGCGCTAAGTTATAAAGATGTAAAGACCAGTGCGGCCCGAAATGTTCTTGCAAAAATGTTATGGATTTTGCCCTAAGTATTGGAAAACTATCAATCCCGACGCGGGTCAGATGCTGATACAGTCCGTCCCCAAGGCCGCAGACATCCGTCAGTTTGCTTCTATCCAAAACTTCAAGTTTATTATCGTCCGTTATCCAAAAAAGCCCATCGGGTTTAATTTGGGAAGAAGCAAGCTTGGCCAAAAACCTGTTGTGGGAAACACCGACGGAGCAAGTCATATAATCGCCGACTTCTCGCCTTAACCTGTCCTTAATTTCAAAGGCAATGTTAAAAACATTCTTCCCGCCCGCATTGCCTCGCAATGCTTTCCCCATTTCCAGCCAAGCGAGTTGTTCAAGACTGGCATTGCGTGGCGGGCGCGGCCAGATAAATTCCGTTTCCGTTACATCGATAAAACACTCGTCCAGTGAAAAGACCTCGCAAGCCGGTGAATAAGTTTTGCAAATATCAATAAAACGGTAAGTCATTTTCTCGTATTTGCTAAAGTTAGCCGGCACCAGAATAATCTCGGGACAGAGTTTCTTGGCATCGTAAACGCGGCTGCCAGTACCGACGCCAAACTTTTTAGCTTCAACGGAAGCGGCGATAATGCAAGTTCTGCCCGGGGCTTTGATAACTCCTACCGGTTTACCGCGTAGGGCAGGGTTTGTTTGCTGTTCGGCCGTTGCAAAGAAACTATTCAAGTCCGCATGGATAATGACTCGTTGATTGTTGTCCATCTTAACTCTAAATATACCAAAGAAAACCCGAATATCAATGGTCAAAATTGGTTTGTTTTGCCGACCGTGATAATCTAGTAGTAAGAAATTCATGCATATCCACTCTTATAAGTATTACGTTTCGGTTTTGGAGAAAAAGCCTAAAGCTTCTCTTATCCAAAAAACACTTTTTTTATTTTTGGCTCTTGTTCTTATTACCGGCGGTGCCGCTAGCGCCTTTTCATTTTGGCAATATTACAAAGAGGCGCCTCTTAGAACCGAAAACCATTATTTGGAAGTAGCTATAAGCGGTTTTACCTCTTCCAAAAACTCGCTCTCGGAGATTATTGGTTCGTTTCAGGTCGCCGGGGCTAAGGTCAAAGCCGTCGATATCCTAAAAGAAGCAACACCGACACCTCAAGGTTACTATGTCAGCCTCAACGACATCGAAAAGGCAATTTCCCAGGTAGAATCGACTCAAAAAAGTTTACTGGAGCAAAAAAACCAGCTTTCCAAGCTGGAAGTGCCGGATAAATTCCAGGCAATTAGAAAAGATTTGTTCGCCTACTACAATGGAAGCGCAATTCTTTTAGACGGCTTTTTGGCCGACCAGAATTTTCAGCGGGAAATTCTTATCGCCTCCGGTACCGGATTTTATCTGCCTGTTCTAACCGACGAAACCCTCTGGCCCAACCAAAAGCCGCAGCCGATCATCGATTATTATGAAGCCAAAAAACGTCAGGCCAATATTACCCTTTCCGATCTGTCCCGTCTCACCGTTCCGGACGGTTTTAAAACTTATTACGACACCCAGATTGCTTACCTCGAGCTTTTGGTCAATGTCGCAAGCGATATCACCAAAACCCTGTCCGGAGCAAACGAAACCGAAAAAGACAGCGTCCCCCAAATTGAAAAAGCCTACCAAATACTCCAGCAGGCCAAAATTAAGAATGAAGGCTTGTCGGGACAGCTGCTTTCCCAAAAGCTTAAAGTCTTTGATAAAAAGAGGAATTTAGAAAAATTTGCCCAGGTTAATATTACCCAAAACGCGCTTCAGGCAAAGCTGACGGATCTCTACCAGAACCAGCCCCAGCCGAAAACCTACCAGATACCTCAAACCGTTATCAAAGTTATTAGTAACCTCCCCGCCGGGACAAAATTTTTACAGGCTTTACAAACCCCACTCGCAATTTGGTAAAATTGAAAAAAGGAGGGAAAATATTATGGATCCGAACGATGACCAAAATCAAAACCCTACGGGTCAACCGGTAACCGATGACGGCCAAGCGCCTGTTGCTCCGGCTGACGACCAGGGTGGTGCGCCGGCTGCTCCGGCAGAAGAAGGCGAGATTGCTCCGCCTCCACCCGCAGAAGAACCGACTGCAGGAGAAGTACCGGCAGACGATTCTCAAGCGGCCTAATTATCTAAAAAGTAATTAAAACGTATTGACCCCGTTAGAAGTCCGGAAAATTTTTGATATTTATCGACTCGATAATGTCAAAGACCACACTTCTAACGGGGTTGACAGAGTCAACTTTGGTTCCCTATGCTAGAGAGTGTTAGGCTATCAAGCTAAGGAATCAAAGTTGACTCTATCTTCTTTTAAAAAACATTCCAAAATCACACTCGCAGTTACTTTTATGGCCTTGTACGGATTGGGGTTTTTTCTTTTGGGGTCAACATCCATTCGGCAAAACGTCGCTTCGCTCCTTAACGTTCGCGGCGCAACCACAAAAGCCGGGCCAATCGCGCCGATCGACAGCCCGATTCCCGCCGCCGACACCCAATCAAACTCAATCATTGCTTCCTACGTTAAGCTTTGCTCCAACGCTACTTACGGCTTTAGCGTCTCTTATCCCAAAGACTGGTTTACTACCTATAACGACGACAGTCAGAAATGTAATTACTTCGCCCCTTACTCTTTTACGGTCCCGGCCGATACCGATATCCAATTCACCCCCATATATCTTGAGGTCATCAAACCCGAAGATTGGCAGGGAACCGTAGGTTACTACCAAAATCCCAATGACCTCCAAATCATCGTCACTAGCCAGAATATTGAAGTTAATGGAAAGTCCGTCCAAAAAGTAAAGGCGCAAACTACGGGTAGAGGTTCAACGACAAAAGGCTTTTCCCAAATAACCTTTTTAATTCCCGATGCCCAAAATCCGATTGTGATCATTTACCAGCAGCAGGATGCCAAAGAAGATGCGGATTCAAGCGGGAAAGTTCTCGAAGACATGGCCCGTAGTCTCACCTATTTCTAGATATATGAAAGTAGCGATCTGTAGCATAAATGTTTTCTCCGCTAATTTTTGGTAAAATAAATTACACACGGTCTAAAGGCCGTGGTGTTTTGATATTCGCTCATAATAAACAAAAAGGAGGTGATAAATAATGTTAGATGACGATAAAACAACAACAACAGATGAACCGGCCGCTGATGCAGCAGATGAAGCAGCTGCCCAGCCAGCCGCAGATGTAGAACCAAAAGCAGAAGAAGTTGCAAAAGATGCGCCCGCAGCCCAGTCAGAGGGGACAGACCAACAAGGCCGTACGCTTTACAACGTAAAGTGCAGCAATTGTGGTAAAGATACGCAAGTACCTTTTCAGCCATCAGGAGATAGGCCGGTATACTGCCGAGATTGTTACATGCAAAAGAAAAACTCGCAGGGTTAATCTAAAAACGCTTTCCTTTAAAAAAATTAAGGAATAATTACCAACGCCACGATTGGTATGTTTTTGCGACTTAAAAACCAAAAGAAAAGGCCTCACTTTTGGTAAGGCCCCTTCAGTTTTGGTCACCTTGCGGCAACCGTGTAACTACATTGCTGTAATTACAAAAGGCAATATATAGCGTGTAAAAATACTTGTCAATACATCAAAATTTGCTTGCCCCTCCAAAATCGCTCTTCGAGCCGTGTATGAATAATAGTGACCTGCCCGCAATGCTACCCGCCAACAGCTACACAGTTCTGGGCGGGTTGCAGGCGGGAAAGGCGAGAAGTAAGATTGGCGGGGTCAACGGGGCAAAATGGTTACTCTTGTCATCCCGGACCTGTTTCGGGATCTCTTCTATTTAAGATGCTGAAACGAGTTCAGCATGACATCTTATTTTTTCCCAAAAGAAAAGGCCCTTCTTGCGAGGGGCCCTTTCAGATTGCCTATCTTGCGATAAGCTTGGATATAATATAACAAGAAAAAAACATTGTCAACGGGGCAAAATGAGGCTAAAATGATAGTAATTTTAAAATTTAATATTTCGCCGGAATCTCCGAACTGATATACTTTCCTAAATGAAAACCGACAAAGACCGCAAAATCTACTCCGTCTCCGAAGTCAATTATTTCGCCAAAGAGACCCTGGAGCAAATGGAGCTCTGGGTCGAAGGAGAAGTTACGACCTTTAAAGAAAACCCCAACTGGCGCTTCTTTTATTTGGATTTAAAAGACGATAATGCCCTCCTCCCCTGTGTTGCCGACGGGTCAATCTTTAAAGATTTTGGCGGATCGGAACTCGTTGGCCAAAAAATCCTAGCCTTCGGATTCTTGTCGCTCTACGAGCCCCGCGGTCAGTACCAGTTCAAAATTAAGAAAGTGGAAGCCATCGGTGAAGGCGTTTTAGCTAAAAAACTTGAGGAATTAATCAAAAAATTAAAAGGCGAAGGTCTATTTGATCAGCAACACAAAAAAGAAATCCCACTTTACCCTAAAAAAGTTTGCGTCGTAACGTCTGCCGGATCCGACGCCTGGAATGATTTTAAACGCCACACGACTGATAAATTTCCGATTATCGATCTAGCAACTGCCGATGTCCGCGTGCAGGGAATAAAATCAATCCCACAGCTTCTTGCGATTCTTCCAAAGGTCGATCGGGAGGGGTTCGACGTAGTCGTCATTACCCGCGGCGGCGGATCGCTGGAGGATTTGGCGGCTTTCAACGATGAGGCGGTTGCCCGAGCAATTTTTAAGATGAAAACTCCAACCGTTGTTGCCATTGGCCATGAAGCCAATGAATCGCTCGCCGAATGGGTGGCCGACCGCCGCGCTTCAACCCCAACGGACGCCGCCAATATCGTCACAAACGGCTATTTGCTGATCATAGATAAACTGGAAAGCATTGGCACGCGCCTTAAAATCCGTGCCGACTATTTTTTCTCTGCCAATTTTCAAAAGCTTGACTATAATTTCCGCCAGCTTCTGCAAGTAAAATCTTATTTTAAGGATCTGCCCCATCGTCTGACAATCATTGCCCAGGCTTTTGCCCATCAGCAAAAATATTTAATTACCGACGCTTCCACTAAATTGGAAAACCTTGCCAAATCACTGCGAATTCTCTCGCCCGAAAATACTCTTTCCCGCGGCTATTCTATTACCACCGATAGCCGTGGCCGGATCGTCAAAAGCATTGAGGGCGTTGTCCTTGGCGACATCATTGGTGTAAAATTGGCTCGCGGAAGTTTAACATCACAAGTTCAATCTAAAAATAAATGACAAAAAAGACAGCGGACGACATTAATTTTACCCGGTCCCTAAAAAGACTTGAGGAAATTGTCCAAAAACTCGAAGAACCGGATCTCGATTTGGAAGAAGGCCTCAAACTTCTCGAAGAAGGGGTAAAACTTCACAAGCTTTGCAAAAATAAATTAACGGAGGCAAGCACCAAAATCTCGGCTATTCTTAAAGATGAGAGTTCGGAAGTAGAGGAGATATAATAATTTGAGTCAGGGGGTGATAAAAATAGCAGATAAAAAATTGGGTACTGTTACCCATTATTACGACAAAATTGGTGTCGCCGTTGTTAAGCTTACCGGCGGAGATCTAAAAATTGGCGATCAGGTTAAATTAGCTGGTAAAGACGGCCAGGAATTTACGGAAGACGTAACCTCAATGCAAATAGAACACGCCAATATTGATATTGCCAAAAAAGGAGACGAATTCGGCATAAAAGTCCAAAAACCCGTTAAGACTCCTTCGCCAATAACAAAGGTTTGAGATGATTTACTTACTGCACGGAGAAGATAAAACTGCCGCCTATATCCGTCTCGAGCAAATTATCAAAACATACCCCAAGGCAAAGCGCCTGCACTTTTCAAAGGAAAACACCAGAGACGATCTCTATATGGCAATTTTTGGCACCACGCTTCTGGAGGACGAAAATATCCTAGTTGCGCATAATTTCCTAAAAGACAAAAAGTTAACTGTAAAAGATGAAATTTTCAAAAACACTCCCAAAGATACGACCATAGTTTTTTGGGAGCAGGCAGAGATTGCACCTGCTCAAATAAAATCTATCGCACTCTTAGCAAGAGTCGAAACATTCAAACCCCGGGCTTTTATTTTCCAGTTTCTCGACACACTTTCCCCGGATGCCAAAAGATCCTTGTCGATTCTTCGTGATCTCGAATATCAACAAGACCCTGATCCCGCAGCCTATAGCTACCCTCTAATTTGGCATATTTCGGCGAGACTAATCCTTCTTACTCTCGCAAAACTCGGCGCAAGCGCCTCCCAGGCCGGTCAAATCAGCGGCAGGAATCTTGCCCCGTGGCAGTGGGACAAGATCAAAAACCAGGCAAACTTATTCGAATTGAAAACTCTGAAAAATTTCCTTACCGGAAGTCTTAAGGCAGACTTGGCAATAAAAACAGGCAAGACCGGTTTAGAAGAACCGGAACTTACCGCCTTTCTCATGCTTAAATATTTGAGAAGTTAAATGCTACAATAAAGCTATCTTCACCCACACCGATTTTAAATCGGAAGGTAAGTTTATGTCTGCGTGAAAGATCTTGTTTGGTTTTCCGAAATTGATAAAAACGATACGGCCCTGGTTGGTGGTAAAGGTGCAAACCTTGGCGAGCTTTATAAAATTGGCGCACCGGTACCCAACGGTTTTATTATCACTGCCCAAGCGTACTTTCGTACTCTGGAAGATTCAGGTGCCATAGACAAAATCAAAGGAATCCTCTTTAACCTAGACGTCGAGAACCCGGCGCTTTTAGCAGATAAAGCACTTGCTTGCCAAAAGGTCATTAGCGGCATAAAGCTTGACCCAAAGCTCGAATCGCAAGTTAACTCCTACTATAACAAACTGACTCAAAGTAAAAATAAACTGGTTGCCGTTCGCTCCTCGGCTACGGCCGAAGACTTACCGGAAGCATCCTTTGCCGGCCAGCAAAAAACATTCCTTAATATATCCGGTACCGGCAAACTTCAGAAAGCAGTCCTTGATGGCTGGGCATCCCTCTTCGAAGCCAGGGCAATCTACTACCGTGTCCAAAAAGGGTTTGATCACTTCAAAGTCGGTATCGCTCTCCCGGTCCAGCTAATGGTGGAATCGGACGTTTCCGGTGTCATGTTTACAATCGACCCCGTCACCAACGCCAAAAAGATTGTTATAGAGGCAATCTTCGGGCTTGGTGAGCTGATTGTCTCAGGCCAGGTGACCCCGGACCATTATGAAGTCGCCAAAGACACTTTTGAAATAATCGCCAGAAATATTGTCTCCCAGGATAAACAATTAGTAAGGGGCGCAGGCGGCAACAAAGAAATCAAGATTGCCAAGGCCTACAAAAAATCCCAGAAGCTGTCGGATCAAAAAATTATCGAACTGGCAAAAATCGGTTCAATTATCGAAAAACACTATTTCTGGCCGCAAGACATTGAATGGGCCTATAAAGATAGCAAACTCTATATCGTCCAGACAAGGCCGGTAACAACAACCGGAAACAAAGAACCTCGGCTGGAAAAGAAAGAATCGGCAGATTTGGAAAAAGCCGCCAAAGTTATAATTCTCCAGGGTGCTCCGGCCTCACCGGCGTTGGCATCCGGCCCGGTAGTGATTATTAAATCCGCGGCTGAACTTTCAAAAGTCCAAAAAGGCATGGTTCTGGTAACTGAAATGACAAACCCGGATTTTGTGCCCGCCATGAAACGGGCGAGCGCAATCGTTACCGACCGCGGCGGCCGAACTTCCCACGCCGCCATTGTTTCAAGAGAGCTTGGCATCGCCTGCGTGGTAGGTACCGGCAATGCAACAAAAAAACTTAAAAACGGACAAGTTGTCACTGTCGACGGGGCCAAGGGTATAGTCTATAACGGGGCGTTAAACCCTGATAAAAAAAATCAAAATAGTGCTTCGGCAAGCGCCAAAGTACCGCCAAGAAAAACCGCCACAAAGCTCTACGTTAATCTGGCTGAACCAGACCTTGCTCCAAAAGTCGCCGCCAGAAATGTTGATGGCGTGGGGCTTTTGCGTGCCGAGTTTATTTTGGCACAAATTGGCACCCACCCCAAAAAATTTATAAAAGACGGTAAAGAGGATATTTTTGTCGATAGAATGGCGGGCGAGCTTACCGTTTTTGCTAAAGCCTTCGGAAGCCGGCCGGTTATCTATAGAGCCTCCGACCTTAAATCCAACGAATACAGAAACCTCGCCGGAGGTGATATGTTTGAGCCCAATGAATCAAACCCGATGCTTGGTTACCGGGGCGCTTTCCGTTATATAAAAGATCCCGAAACATTCAAGCTGGAACTTGACGCGATAAAAAAAGTGCGCCGGCTCCACAAAAATCTTCACCTGATGATTCCCTTTGTCAGGAGCCCGCAAGAGCTTCAAAACGTCAAAGAGCTAGTTAGCGCGTCCGGCCTTTTCGAAGACAAGCACTTCAAATTCTGGATGATGGCCGAGATTCCTACAAATGTCATCAGCCTTTCGGAATTTATTAAAATAGGTATTGACGGCATTTCCATCGGCTCAAACGATTTAACGATGCTGATTCTGGGCACCGACCGCGATAACGAAGAGGTGGCAAGCGAATTTAACGAACTCGACCCGTCTGTCTTGTGGGCACTCGAGCACCTTATTAAAACCTGCGTCAAAGAAGGCATTACCTCGTCAATCTGCGGGCAAGCGCCTTCAATTTACCCCGAACTTACCCAAAAACTGGTTTCCTGGGGCATAACTTCCGTTTCTGTTAACCCGGACGCCATCGAATCAACCCGCCGGATAATCGCGGGCGCGGAACACAAACTTGTATCAAAATCTTGACACGAGATACTTTATACTTAAATTATGTCGAAAATTAAAAAAATAGTTGCCAGGGAAATTTTAGACAGCCGCGGCCAGCCGACCGTTGAAGCAATCCTGGAACTGGAGGACGGCGCAATCGGCATTTACTCTGTCCCTTCGGGCGCATCTGTCGGAAAGCACGAAGCGATAGAGCTTCGTGACGGTGATAAAACAAGGTTTGGCGGCAAGGGGGTTTTGAAAGCGCTTGGCAATATCGCGACTATTCTTGCCCCCCAGATAATTGGTATGGATGCCAAAAACCAAGCGCAAGTAGACGAAGCAATGATTACCCTGGACGGTACTGATGATAAAAGCAAACTGGGGGCAAACAGTATCCTTGCCCTGTCCGGGGCAGTTGCGAGAGCCCAAAGCATGAGCCAGAAAGTGCCGCTATACCAATATATTGCCCAAATTGCCGGTATAAGTACTCGCGAGTTTTCCATCCCCACGCCGATGTTTAACATCCTAAACGGGGGTCTCCATGGCGGCTTCAATCTCGACTTCCAGGAATTTTTAATTGTTCCCCCTAAGGCTAATACTTTTTCCCAAAACCTGAAATTTGGCGCCGAAGTCTACTTTGCCCTCAAAGAGGTTCTTAAATCCCAAAACTATGCCACCTTGATCGGCGATGAGGGCGGGTACGCCCCCATGCTTTATTCCAACATGGAAGTTTTTAAGATTTTCGAAGAAGCAGTCACCATTGCCGGTTACAAAACCGGCCTTGATGCCTTTTTCTCTCTCGACGTCGCGGCCTCGAATCTTAAAGAGGGAAATACTTACAGAATCAAGGATAAACCCGTTCCCCAAACAGGAAGCGACCTTATCGAATTTTACATTTCGGCAAATGAGCGGTATCACCTGCTTTCCTTGGAAGACCCTTTTTCGGATGATGACTGGGGTGACTGGTCAGATCTTCTAGGAAAACTTGGCACAGAAACTCTGATCGTTGGCGACGATCTTACCTCCACGAATACCAAACTTTTAGATAAAGCAATAGAAGGGCACGCCCTAAATGCCGTTATTGTCAAACCAAACCAGATAGGCACTATTTCCGAGACTCTGGCGTTTGTCAAAAAAGCAAAAGAGGCAAAATTCAAAGTCATCGTCTCTCATCGTTCGGGTGAAACCAACGATGACTTTATTGTTGACTTTGCTGTCGGCGTCGGGGCGGACTACACCAAATTTGGGGCTCCGGCCAGGGGTGAGCGGGTGGCTAAATATAACAGGCTCCTGGAAATTGAACATGAACTCTCATGAAACCATCCCGAATCCCCAAACCTTTAGTTCTTTGTATCCTTGATGGCTGGGGGCAGGCACCGCCGTCACCGGGAAATGCCATAACTTGCGCTAACCCTTTAAACTTTACAAGTCTTTGGTTAAACTATCCCCACACAACACTGGTTACTTCCGGACCCGGCGTTGGTCTTCCCCGCGGGTGTGTCGGCAACAGCGAAGTCGGCCACTTGAATCTTGGCGCCGGCAGAATTGTTTTTCAAGATCTTTTGCGAATTAACAGCGCAATCACAGATGGTTCTTTTTTTACTAATGAGGCTTTTACCGGCGCAATTAACCACTACCAAAAAAACGGCGGCAACATTCATTTGATGGGTCTTGTGGGTTTGGGCTTCGTCCATAGCGCCAGTAGCCACCTATTTGCGCTTCTTAGCCTGCTGCAAAAAAAATTGGTCCCCAAAGAGAAAATAAAATTGCACCTTTTTACTGACGGCCGCGATAGCCCCCCGACCTCCGCAAAAGCAGTTATTTCCCAGCTTCAGGAAAAACTTGAGAAAGAAAATCTCGGCCAAATTGCCTCCATTTCCGGCAGATACTATTCTATGGATCGCGATAACCGCTGGGAAAGAACTGCCAAGGCCTATTTTGCAATGCTTGGCCAAACTCTTAATTTTAAAACCGACTTAGAAAAAGCAATTGTAGATTCGTACGCCGACGGTAAAACCGATGAGTTTATAGAGCCGTTTGCCATTACCGACCAAGAGGGCAATCCTATTGGTCGTATCAGGCAAAATGATGCCATAATTTTTTTCAACTTTCGGCCGGATCGGGCACGCCAGCTGACCAAAGCTTTTGTTCTCCCTTCGCTCGATCACCAAAAAGCTCCGTCCGGCGACGAGGTAAAGACTTTCGAAAGGGAACCAAAAATTGAAAACCTGTTCTTTGCTTCCATGACCCGGTATGAAAAAGGCTTACCTGTTTCCGCCGTCGCTTTCCCGCCTGAAGAAGTCGAAATTCCGCTTGCCCAAATCATTTCCGAAAGGAACATGAGACAACTTCATATAGCAGAAACAGAAAAATATGCCCATGTCACCTATTTTTTCAACGGCGGCAGAGAAGAACCGTTCCCCGGCGAAGACCGGGTTCTTGTTAATTCCCAAAAAGTTGCGTCTTACGATCTGGCGCCGGGAATGTCCGCGCCCCAAATAACAGAAAAACTAATCTCAAAAATCAAAAGCGGCATTTACGATTTTATAGTCCTCAATCTTGCCAATGCAGATATGGTTGGCCATACGGGAAACTTCGAAGCAACAGTTAAGGCGGTAAATGAAATCGATACTTGCCTTAAAAAAATATCCGAAACCACGCTTGGAGCCGGCGGGGGACTTATTATTACCGCCGATCATGGAAACGCCGAGGTAATGGTTAATGCCAAGACAGGCCAAATAGATACCGCACATAATGCCGGCCCCGCGCCATGTATTTTTGTCATTAAAGAACTCGGAGGGAGCAGCACCGATCAGTCTGAAGGCTTGCTTGCCGATGTTGCCCCCACAATTCTTGCGCTTTTAAATATTCCCAAGCCATCCACGATGACCGGCAGAAGTCTCCTAGCTTAAATACTACTTTAAATTTTAACTGCCTGCCTTTACAATAGACCGATGGATCAGTCTATCTTGGAAACCATAGTCTTATGGGTTATATCGGTTATAGATACATTAGGCTACCCGGGGATTTTTGTTCTCATGGCCATAGAATCAGCCTTAATCCCGATTCCTTCCGAAGTGATCATGCCCTTTTCCGGCTTTCTGGTTTCACAGGGAAAGTTTAACTTGCTGGCGGTTATCTTAGTCGGTGCTCTAGGGAATCTTGCCGGGTCTTGGATAGCTTATGCCCTTGGATATTGGGGCGAAAAAAGGCTTATCAGAAAGCTGGTCATAAAGTACGGGAAATTTATCCTTTTGACGGAAGAGGAATTCGATAGCTCCATAAAGCTGTTCAACAAATACGGACAGTGGGCGGCCGCAGTTTCCAGGATACTACCAGCCATAAGGACAGTCATCTCCCTTCCGGCCGGTATGGCTAAATTACCTTTTTGGAAATTTTCTGCGCTCACATTTTTTGGATCTTTAATCTGGTCTGCTTTTCTCACATTAATCGGAGTCAAACTCGGTGAAAACTGGGAAAGTATCAGGCCGCTATTTCGCAAGTTTGACGTTTTGATTATTATTCTTGCAATAATCGCAGTTGCGGCTTACGTCTATCATAAGCTTCACAAGCGAAAACTAAGTGCTCAAAAAACTTAAAAAAATCCTTTCCCGCCTTGGGCCCGGGTTTATAACCGGAGCCGCCGATGATGATCCTTCGGGCATCGCTACATACTCCCAAGCCGGTGCCCAGTTTGGCTATACGCAACTGTGGACCGCCCTCTTTTCCTTTCCTTTTATGACTGTTATTCAGGAAATGTGCGGCCGCATCGGCATGGTTACTGGTAAAGGTTTATCCGGCGTAATCCGTATTCATTACTCCAAAAAAATTCTCTATTTCTCAATACTTTTACTGCTTATTGCCAATACCATCAATATCGGTGCGGATCTTGGAGCCATGGCATCATCTGCCGAGCTCCTTATTCCATTGCCATTCGTCGTTTTACTTCTGATAATCACCGCGCTGTCTTTAATTTTGGAAGTTTTCGTCTCCTATAAAGTTTATTCAAAAATTCTAAAATATCTCACGTTTTCCCTGTTTTCATACATTATAGTTGCCTTTGTCGTTAAGCAAGATTGGTCAAGAATTCTTACAGCTACTTTTATTCCGGCGATATCCTTTAACCGGGATTATTTTCTCAATATCGTCGCTATTCTCGGAACCACTATATCCCCGTATTTATTTTTCTGGCAATCAGATGAAGAAGTCGAAGAAGAAGTCGAATTTCATAAAATCCGGGCAATGGGCAGGGGAGTCCCGAAAATAACCGCGATTGATATTAAGAAAATGAGAATCGATACCCTAGTAGGCATGTTTTTCTCTCAACTGGTTATGTTCTTTATTATTGTCACAACAGCTTCAACTTTAGCGGCAAAAGGTATAAATAATATCAACACCGCTACAGACGCAGCTGAAGCTCTAAGGCCGATTGCCGGAAATTTTACCTTTTTCCTTTTTGGGGTGGGGGTGATCGGCACCGGTCTTTTGGCTGTACCGGTTCTTGCCGGTTCCGCCTCTTATGCAATTTCCGAAGCTTTCGGCTGGAAAGAAGGTTTATACCGCAAGTTCAAACAAGCTCACGGTTTTTACGGCATTATCACGATAGCAACTGTCTTGGGTCTCCTAGTTAACTTTACCGGTATCCCGCCTTTTAAAATCCTCTACTACACGGCAGTTTTAAATGGGATTGTTGCCCCGCCACTCATGGTTTTAATTCTTTTAATATCAAATAATTCTAAAATCATGGGGAAATATAAAAGCAACACTTTCTCCAATATCGCCGGTTGGGCAATCACGCTTGTGATGACCTTCGCCGCCTTTGCCCTTCTCCTAAGCTTTTTTAGTAAGTGATAATCAGTTGTACTTGCGGATTACGGAAGTAACTTTACCCTGTATCGTCACGTTTTTGGCATAAATCGGCTGCATGGTGGAATTGGCCGGCTGGAGTCTGACCCTATCTGATTCTTTGAAAAATCTCTTCAGAGTTACAACACCATTTTCGATCATCGCCACCACAATATCGCCATTATTAGCGTGGTTCGTTTCTTCAACAACCACAAAGTCACCATCTAAGATTCCGTCATCAATCATTGATTCACCTTTAACCTGAAGAACATATGATTTTTTGTTCGGTGTTACAAGATTTGGAGAAACAGGAAATGTAGCATTAGGGTCTGTATATGGTTCTATCGGGGCACCGGCCGCAATAAACCCCATTACCGGCAGTTCTATCCCTTTGACAATTCTGCCTATCCTTTTCTCAATCAGCTCAATCCCGCGGGCAATTCCTCCCGATTTTTTAATTAAGCCTTTCTTTTCAAGAGTCGCTAGGTGTTCATGGACTGTCGCCAAAGACCGAACCCCTAAATTTTTAGCAATCTCTACTAATGTCGGCGCATGACCATGCTCTTCAATGTAATCGTTGAGAAAATCCAAAATTTGTTTCTGTCTGCGGTAAATTACTGTAGCCATATTGAAAACCATACTACCAAATAAAACCCGAAGTTGTCAAGAGGCTTTGATGAAACCATCAAAATTCATTATAATTCGCCAAATGTCCGAAAGGTATAATCACGGTGCTGTCAAAGATGTCAAAAAGGCAAATCCCCTGCAATTGTTACTCAACGAGTGTCTAACACGCATATATATAGAGAATATCTTATTGTCTGGCCAAGAAAACCTAGAAGAAGTTAGACAGTTGATAGCGGCAGGAGAAAAAGTCGTTTTTGCTTTTAACCATCTTAGCAATTTCGATGCTCCCGCGATCATCTCTGCTTTACGAAGGCATGGATTTCAGGATATAGCGCAAAGAACGGTCTTTATTCTAGGCGCCAAACTGCTTCTCAACAAGCTTACATCAAAATTCGTTGGTGGTTATTCTTTCATACCTGTTTGGCCCCCAAATCTAAAACCCAAAAACGCCGAACAAGAAAAGATGGCGATGTCTTTTACATACAAATCTATAAGAGCAACACGCTCGGTTATAAAGCAGGGCGGAATTATAGCGCTATTTCCAGAAGGAGGCAGAAGTAGAACGAGTCAGTTGATAGAAGGTTATCCTGCCATCTCACACTACCTTGAAGGTAACTGGGTCGTACCTATTGGCCTATACGGAACAGAAACAGTGCTTCCCATTGGTGCACTGATTCCTAGAAAAAAAAGCTATGTGGCAATGAATGTGGGCAAACCTATTGATATTCCGGCTGTTAAGGCTGATTTTAATCACTTGATTCCCAGAGAAGAAAAAAGAGGTACACTTGTTGACTACGTCATGATCGAAATTGCAAAGCTCTTGCCGGACGAATATCAGGGAGTGTATCGAGATATAAGTAAAACTGAACCGGCAGCAAGCACGTTGGTTATAGGAAACTAAATTCTTCCGCACTCTACTGGATATGTAAGGTATAATGTAGGTTCAATGAAATTCGAACTTACATCAGCTTATAAACCTACCGGTGACCAGCCGCAAGCCATTGATAAGTTAGTTAAGGGCATCGAAAAAGGATTTAAATACCAAACCCTGCTTGGCGTAACAGGCTCCGGTAAAACTTTTACCATGGCCAACGTTATCCAAAAAACCCAAAAACCAACTTTGGTTATTTCCCACAACAAAACACTCGCCGCCCAGCTTTACCAGGAATTCCGCGAATTTTTCCCCCAAAACGCCGTCTGCTACTTTGTTTCTTATTACGACTATTACCAGCCGGAAGCCTATATGCCGGCTACAGACACTTACATCGAAAAAGAAACCGAAATTAATGAAGAAATCGACAGGCTGCGGCTGGCTGCTACCACCGCTCTGGCTACTAGAAAAGACGTCATAGTCATTGCTTCTGTTTCCGCTATCTACAACTTGGGTTCTCCCACAGAATACCAAAACTCCAGAGTTACCCTGGAAATAGGAAAAGATTGGGCCAGGAACGACCTTTTGACGGCATTTGCCAAGCTTCAATATGAAAGGAACGACGTTGATTTTGCCAGGGGAACTTACAGGATCCGCGGCGAATCAGTCCAAATCCTTCCTTCGTACGAAAACGATGCCCTCAAACTTACTTTCTCGGGCGAAACATTATCTAAAATTGAATCAATTTCTCCAATAACGGGCCAAACAATCGAAAAACTCGACTTCGCTTTTATTTACCCCGCCAAACATCATGTAGCCTCGGACGAAAGCGCCTTCGGGGCGATGCAATCAATCCGGCTGGAACTAGAAGCTCGGCTAAAGGAACTTAAAGCCGCCGGCAAAGAATTGGAAGCTCACAGGCTAAAGCAAAGAACACTATACGACCTGGAAATGATTCAAACTTTTGGATACTGCAAGGGGATTGAAAACTATTCGAGGTACTTTGACGGCAGGAATCCCGGAGATCCCCCATTTAGTTTACTGGACCATTTTCCTAAAGATTATCTATTAATACTCGACGAATCCCATATGACTGTACCCCAAATAAACGGCATGTATAATGGTGACCGTGCTAGGAAACAAATGCTTGTTGATTTTGGGTTTCGCCTGCCAAGCGCGTTTGACAACCGGCCGTTGAGATTTGACGAATTTTCACGCAAAATCAAGCAAGTTGTTTACACATCCGCCACACCGGCACAGTACGAGCTGAATATTTCCAGCCAAGTCGTCGAACAATTGATTAGGCCAACGGGTTTAATCGATCCGCAGATAGAAATCCGGCCATCCGAAGGCCAAATAGAAGATTTAATGGCCGAAATTAAGAAGCGCACCGCCAAAAAACAAAGGGCATTGGTTACTACGCTTACAAAACGTATGGCAGAGGAACTGTCCAAATATTTAGAAGAAAAAGGCTTAAAAGTCCAGTATTTACATTCGGAAGTCCTAACTTTAGATAGAAGCGATATCCTCGACGACCTTCGGTTGGGTAATTATGATGTTCTTGTAGGTATAAATTTACTCAGAGAGGGTCTAGACCTGCCTGAAGTCTCTCTTGTCGCCATCTTAGACGCCGACAAAGAAGGATTTTTGCGTTCCGAAACGTCCCTTGTGCAAACAATGGGCCGCGCCGCCCGCCACCTCGAGGGTTTGGTCGTTTTGTATGCAGACAACATTACCGGTTCCATGCAAAGGGCCATTGACGAGGTCAACCGCAGACGCAAAATCCAGACCGATTACAACAAAGAACATGGTATCACCCCCGAATCTATCGCCAAACCTATCCGCGAAAAACTGGTCAATCGCGAACAGATGTTCGAAGAAAAGAAAAAGTCCTACCAGGATGCGGTTATCCAATCCGCTCTCGACCGTGCCAAAGAGGGTTCACTACTTGCTGACGACAAACAAAAATTGGTCAGGGTTCTCACCCGCGAGATGAAAGATGCCGCCCGCGTCCTCGACTTTGAACGCGCCGCCATCCTCCGCGACCAAATCATGTCACTCAAATCCCCATAACAGGTCCGACCTGCTTTGGTGTATTATTATATTCTGCATGCCTTCGAAAAACTCCGTCAAACAATACTTAGAGGGTGGTTTTTATCACGTGTACAACCGTGGAGTAGATAAACGAATAGTTTTTGACGACGAAATGGATTACAAAATTTTCCTCTCATACCTTAAAAGCTATTTACTACCACCTACGCCCAAACAGGTCCGACCTGTAAGACAATCGAAGATCTTCGAAGAAGTACAACTTATTTGCTATGCCTTAATGCCGAACCATTTTCATTTATTGCTTAAACAGAATACTAAGTACGGGATAGTCGGTTTTATGAGAAGAATTGGTAATGCTTACACAAAGTACTTTAACGAACGTCACGAAAGAGTAGGGCCACTTTTTCAAGGAAAATATAAAGGAGTTCTTGTAACCGAAGATTCCTACTTACTTCACCTAACTCGGTATATTCATTTAAACCCGGCTGGTATTGCCACATTAGACGATCAAAACAGGTCCGACCTGTTGTCATATCCTTATTCTAGCTATGGTGAATATTTAGGATCCAGAAACACTACATGGATCCACCCGGAAGAAATACTTGCTTTCTTCAATATTGCAAAAACAGCCTTCTTGCAAAACAATTCATCGTACAAGAGTTTTGTGGAAGATTACCAGATTAATTCCGCAGAAGTTCTGGCAGAATTAACTTTGGAATTTGAAGAGAAGGAGAGCAAACAAAAGCTAAACAGGTCGGACCTGCATTAGCCACTGCATTAGCCAGGCAGCCATCCTCCGCGACCAAATCCAAGCGGTCAAAGTAAATTCACAGCAATAACTCTTGCCCAAATATTGTATTTGGTGCTAGAATTGTAGATTCGCTTTGCACTTCGTCATGCCGAACTTTAGCTCCGAGCGAAGCAAGGGCGCATGGCACTGTATATTTCGGCATCTAACGCAAAAGAGATCCTGAAACGAGTTCAGGATGACACAAATCAATCATGGATAAACTCATTATCAAAGGTGCCCGCGAGCATAATTTAAAAAACGTCTCGGTTGAGATTCCCAAGAATAAGTTAGTGGTTTTTACCGGTATTTCCGGTTCAGGCAAATCATCTCTGGCGTTTGACACAATTTACGCCGAAGGCCAGCGCCGTTATGTCGAATCACTGGCATCTTACGCCCGCCAGTTCCTCGGAGTCATGGATAAACCGGACGTCGATTCTATAGAAGGCTTATCACCTGCCATTTCCATTGACCAAAAAGCCGCTTCCCACAACCCGCGCTCCACAGTTGGTACGGTTACTGAAATTTACGATTACTTGCGTTTACTTTTTGCCAGAGTCGGCCATCCGCATTGTCCAACCTGCGGCCGCGAAATTTCTCATAGATCTAAAGAACAAATAGTCGATGAAATCCAAAAACTCGCTACCGATAAAAAAGGCCCGGGTACCCGTGTTTTAATTCTGGCACCGGTAGTTAAAGACAGGAAAGGGGAGTTCAAAGATCTTTTCCGCGATCTGGTGAAAAAAGGTTACACCTATAGCAGAGTCGATGGCCAGGTTAAGGATAACGACGAGGACTTTGTTCTTATTAAAACCAATAAGCATTCAATAGAAGCAGTCATCGATAGACTGGTTTTACCCAGTGACAAAAGCCGTCTCTCCCAGTCTGTCGAACAGGCCCTAAAGCTCGGTGAAGGCAGCCTCATTATTTCCGAAATCCTGGATAAATCTTTTGATATACCCGCTTATCCAAAGGAATTAAAAGACCACCTTTTTTCCGAAAAATTTGCTTGCCCGGTTGACAACATATCTCTTCCTGAAATCGAACCGCGATTTTTCTCTTTCAATTCTCCTCACGGCGCCTGTGAGCTTTGTAGTGGTCTTGGAACTCTGCGCAAAGTTGATCCGGATCTTGTCTTTAACAAAAACCTAACAATCGCCGAAGGCGCCATCCTGCCATGGGCCCGTCTGGTCCAAAGCGATTCGTGGTCGTGGCGCGTTCTGGAAACTGTCTGCCGCGAAAACGCAATCGATATCAATAAATCTGTCGGCGAACTTTCAGATGACGAAAGGAAGTTAATTCTTTATGGGGACAAAGATCAAGTTTATCGTGTTAAAGGCCCCAACCGTTTTGGCAAAGTCGTTACCTGGGATACCCAGTATGAAGGTGTAATCCCGCAACTCGAGCGAAAATACGGTGAAACAGAATCCGATTTTGTGCGCAAAGAATCGGAAAAGTTTATGAGGATTGATATTTGCGATGCCTGTCGCGGCGCGCGGCTTAAACCGGAAGCGCTTTCCGTCAGCATTGACAAAAATTCCATTGCCCAAGTTACGGATCTTTCCATCACCAATTTAAGCATCTGGCTAAAAGACTTATCCACTAGCGAAGACAAATTATCCGAAAGGGAAAAAATTGTCGCCAAACCCATTTTTAAAGAATTAATCGCCAGGGTGCAGTTTCTGGTTGATGTCGGCTTAGATTACCTAACCATTTCCAGAACTGCCAATACCTTAGCCGGCGGTGAAGCCCAGAGGATTCGTCTTGCTTCCCAAATCGGTTCGGGCCTTTCCGGCGTTCTCTATGTTCTGGACGAGCCGTCTATCGGTCTCCACCAAAGGGACAATATCCGGCTTATTAACACTTTAAAACGCTTAAGGGACCTCCAGAACACCGTTATAGTTGTTGAGCATGATAGGGAAATGATGATGGAGTCGGATGAGATCCTGGATTTTGGACCCGCGGCGGGGGAACACGGCGGTAAAATTATTGCCCAGGGCACTCCGGCACAAATTATGAAAAACCCGGCATCGATTACCGGCAAATACCTTTCGGGGAAGAAAAAAGTAGAAGTTACATCTGCCGATATTGTTCGAGGGAGCGGAGCGAATCGAGAACTACCTACTTTTAGTTCTCGCTATCGCTCGAACAATATAGGCGCTGATCAGACCTTAACAATCATTGGTGCTACCGAACATAATTTGAAAAATATAGACGTCGAATTTCCGCTGGGCAAGTTTATTTGTATCACCGGTGTCTCCGGCTCCGGCAAATCAACCCTGATTCACGACATCCTTTATAATGCCCTTGCCACGGAAATCTTTCGCTCCCGCCAAAAAGCCGGACAGCACGATTTAATAAGGGGCGCCGAAAACCTGGACAAAGTTATCTTAATCGACCAGTCTCCAATCGGCAGGACACCCCGTTCTAACCCGGCAACTTATACCGGCGCCTTTACCCATATCCGCGAGCTTTTTGCCCAAACAACGGACGCAAGAATTAGGGGTTATAAACCCGGCCGATTCTCTTTCAACGTTAAGGGCGGCCGCTGTGAAGCCTGCGAGGGAGAAGGCCAGGTTAAAATTGAAATGCAGTTTCTCCCCGACGTCTATGTCGACTGTGAAGTTTGCAGCGGTAAAAGGTACAACGAAGAGGCATTAGAAATCCATTATAAAAACAAGAATATTTCTGAAGTTTTGGATATGACCGTCGAGGAATCCTTACGTTTTTTCGAAAACATTCCACAAATTAAAATAAAACTGGAAACAATTTATGACGTCGGTCTGGGATATATCCACCTTGGTCAGCCGGCCCCGACTTTATCCGGCGGTGAAGCCCAAAGGGTAAAGCTGGCAACAGAGCTTTCTAAACGCGCCACAGGCCGCACAATGTATATTCTGGATGAACCGACAACGGGTTTGCACTTTGCCGATATCGAACGCTTACTTTTAATCCTCAAACGTTTGGTCGGGCAGGGGAACACGGTGGTAATCATAGAGCACAACTTGGATGTCATTAAAAACACCGATTGGATAATCGACCTTGGCCCCGAAGGCGGCGATGGCGGCGGTCAGGTCATCGCTGTCGGTACACCTAAAGAAGTTAGTAAAATCAAAACCTCCTACACCGGACAATTTTTAGCAAGGGAATTATAAAACCATAAATGTCATGCTGAACTCTAGCCCCGAGCGAAGCGAGGGCGCATGGCACTGTATATTTCAGCATCTTCACCAAGATCCTGAAATAAATTCAGGATGACAATAGTGGGCGGACTTGACACCTGATACGTGCTTATCAACGGAGTTGACAATAAGCTCTCTTATACCTGACACTAGTTCTTGATGCGTTTTCTTGTTCGCTTTTGTCTTGCCGCTTTCGTCCTCCTCTCACTAATCACTGTGCACTACGCACTATTCACTCCCGTCACTCACGCCGCCGGCGAATTTGGAACAACTTACAAGGTCGAGTACGATGTCGACGAAACGGGCAAAACCCAAGTTACCCAACAAATAGTCTTAAAAAATAAAACTTCCAATTATTACGCCGATAAATTTGAACTGAAAATCGGCTCGACCAAAGTAGAAAACGTCAAAGCCCAGGATGCAACGGGTCCATTGGAAACAGAGGCGAAATTCGAAAACAACTTGACCACAATCAGCGTTAAATTTAACCAAAAGGTCATTGGTATCGAAAAAACCCTCCCCTGGACCCTTACGTATACCTCGGGTGAACTTGCCTCCAAATCCGGCCAGATTTGGGAAGTTTCAATTCCGCGCCTCGCCCGCTCGGCCGATATAACCGATTACAGCGCTGCGGTTTCGACCCCCATATCCTTTGGGCAAATTGCTTTTGCGGTCCCGTCACCGCTTACAAGCGAGAAGGTTGGGATTCGTCAATCCTTCACCTTTGGCAAAGATCAACTGGTTGAATCAGGCATTGCCATATCTTTCGGCGAAAAACAGGTTTTTTCCTTTACCCTGAACTACCACCTTGAAAATAATAATTTGACAAGCCAAATGCGGGAAATCGCCCTGCCGCCGGATAACAATTATCAAAAAATTGTCATCCAGAAACTGGACCCCGCACCGCGTGATGTCATTGTCGACAAAGATAATAACTTCCTGGCTCTTTACAAACTTTCATCGCACCAAAAGATTGATGTCACGGCTACGGGCTTCGTAGAAGTTTTTAGCAGGCCCTTCAGGAATATCTACTCTCCTCTGGGCCAAAGCGACAGGGAACTTTATACAACAAAACAAAAATACTGGGAAACAGATTCAGCATTCATTAAAAAAAAGGCTCAAGAGCTCAAAAACCCGCAGGCAATTTATAACTTCGTCACAACATACTTAAGCTACAATGAGGACCGCCTGAAGCAAACAAGGGTTGAAAGAAAAGGGGCTGCCGCGGCGGCCGCCAGTCCTAATGATGCCATCTGTACAGAATTTACGGACCTTTTCATCGCTATCGCCAGGGCGGCAGGTATTCCCGCCCGCGAAGTTGAAGGTTATGCCTATACGCAAAACGAGCGCCTAAGGCCTCTTTCGCTGGCTCTTTTTCCGGGTGACGTTCTGCACGCTTGGCCCGAATATTGGGACGATAAGCTGGGCTGGGTTCAAGTTGACCCGACGTGGGGTTCAACCTCCGGCGGCCTCGATTATTTTAAAAAACTGGATTTTAACCATATTACTTTCGTTCAAAGGGGAGTATCATCCCAAACCCCTTACCCTGCCGGAAGCTATAAAAGAAGCGGTGATCTTGGCAAAGATATTGCCATCGAATTTGCCCAGGACCTTCCGACGCCAAGTGTCATACCCGAGCTTTCCCTAAGTGCTCCCCAAAAAATAATTTCCGGCATTCCCGTTTCTGTTATAGCCAGGCTGGAAAATGCCGGCAATACCTCAATTTTTGGAAAATCCCTTACGCTAACGTCATATACTCTGCGCAGGATTACCGATATTGCAAAACCGCAACCGACAGATAATTCTGTTGAAATAGCCCTTTTGCCGCCCTATGCCAAAAGAAGCTTCCAGTTCAGACTTACAAACCCGGCCATTTTTGGCTCCTCAAATGATACGCTCACTTTAAGCTATGCTGGTACCCAAATTGCTCTTCCGGTTTCTGCTTTTCCCATCTATAACCTTATTTTCCTAAAAAGCTTTTTAGTGAGCATGCTCATAACGGTTTTAATCATCGCCGCCGGGCTTATTCTTTACAAAAAAACCGCGAGGAGCAGAAAAAAGTACCACTTGTAGTAAAATTCCCCCGTGGGAAGTCTCAAGCGGCAAATCGCCAAACTCCCTGAGGAGCCGGGGGTTTATAAATTCTTTGACAAAAACGGCAAATTAATTTACGTCGGCAAATCCGTCTCTATCAAAAAACGCGCCCAGTCGTACTTTGTCGGCAAAGATCTTGGCCCCAAAACCAATAAGCTGGTACAAAACATCACAAGCATCGACTACATCAAAGTTTTTTCAGAATTCGAAGCGTTGCTTCTGGAATCCGAGCTAATTCGCGAAAATAAACCATTTTATAACGTAATTGCCAAAGATGATAAAAGCCCTCTCTACATAAAAATCACTAGTGACGAAATTCCTCTTATCCAAACGACCAGAAAAGAAAAACCAGTACGGGGGATTTTTCTCAAAGGTCCTTTTCCAAACACGAAAACTACGAGGGAAATTCTAAAAATGACAAGACGCATTTTCCCCTACTGTGTCCACAAAAACCCCGGGAAGCCTTGCCTTTATGTCCATCTTGGTTTGTGCCCTTATCCTTACAGGGACGGCCAAACAAAACAAGAATACGTTTCGACAATCGTCAAGATAAAAAAGCTCCTGTCCGGCAAATCCAAATCTCTGCTTCGTGACCTGGTTCACGGAATGAAAGACCTGTCAAAGCTTCAAAAATACGAAGATGCCGCCGCCGCCAAAAAACAAATAGAAAACCTGCAGTATTTAATGACAACCTACCATACACCCCGCGAATTCATGGAACAGCCAACCCTGGTTGACGATCTCACGTTAACCAGGCTTAAAGATTTTCAAAGAGCGCTCAATCTCCCGAAACTTCCTAAAAGGATTGAGTGCTACGACATTTCTAATATCTCCGGTACAGACGCGACGGGATCGATGGTCGTTATGACCAATGGAAAAATCGACAAAGGAGAGTACCGCCGCTTCAAAATTAAATTCTCCAGCACACCAAACGATTACGAAATGATGCGCGAAGTCTTAGCCCGCCGCATTAAAAATAACTGGCCTAAACCGGATGTGATGATAATCGACGGCGGCCGCGGACAATTAAATGCCGTATTATCAATCCTCAACAAATATAAATACCAAACAACCGTCATTTCCCTTGCTAAGCGCTTAGAAGAAATTTATACATCGGGTAAAATCCGACCTATCTCCCTCCCCAAAGAAAGCCCGGCGCGTCAGCTGGCGCAGGAAATCCGTGATGAAGCCCACCGCTTTGCCATCACCTATCACCGCAAACTCCGCTCAAAGGCTTTCATAAAGACTTGACACTCAATACTTGACACATGATACTTGTTACCTGATACGCTAAATACACCTGCCATGCGCCACTACCTAAAAGCATTAATTATTTCCTCAACAGCCTTCTTTGGTGCTTACAAGCTTATTCCTACAATTGTTATCGGCAATGACCCTAAAAACATCGCTGTTATTATCGGCGCCCTTCTTGCTTTCTCGCTTTTTATAAAGCCGATCTTCTCCCTGATTCTGCTTCCAATTAACTTTTTAACTCTCGGGTCTGTCTCGTTTATTTTGAATGCAATTCTCGTTTATGGCCTAACTATCTATCTCCCTGGTTTCACCATTAAAGCTTTTGACTTTAAAGGTGCCGACGTGGGCGGGCTTATCCTTCCCGCGTACCACTTTAATCAACTGGCTACCATTATTCTTGTCGCGCTAATTATAACTTTCATCCAAAAAGTCCTTCACATAATTTTCGAGTAGCGGGAATTGTTAAGGAAAGTTCTCACTTCGTTCGAACAATAATCCCAATCAACTATCAACCATCAACAATCGACAATTTGATTGACGCCTCAATGCCTTAACCGTTATCATTACCCTTAATGTTCAAAACGTTCTTTCGGCATTACTTCGAACTGCCGGAAAAAGCTCAAAGCATTGTCTGCCTTGGTGGTGGGGTCGGCACTGCCCAAATCCTTAAAGGCCTAAGGCATATGCCTTATAACCTGACTGCTATAGTTTCGATGGCGGACGATGGAGGTTCCGCCGGCAGGCTTAGGCGCGCATTCTCAGTCCCGCCTCCTGGTGATCTCGTCAATTGCCTGGCAGCGCTTTCCGACGAAGAGTCTGTTATCAAAGAACTCTTCCTCTACCGCTTCGCCGGCCAGCGCTACGGAAAAGATACGGATCTGGGCGGGCAAAAATTGGGCAACTTAATTTTTGTCGCCCTTGTGGATATCTATAAAGGCGATACCGGGAAAGCGCTCGAAGAATTTTCCAGAATTATTTCCCCAAGGGGAAGAGTCCTGCCGGCAACTTTGGGTGACGTCAACATTTGGGCAAAAACCGCGGACGGTAAAAAGGTCTACGGCGAACAAAATATTGACCTTGGAAAATATAAAAACCGCGCCAAATCGTTAAAAGAAGTTCATCTTGATCCGCCCAAAGTCAAAACTTACAAAGCGGCCGCCGATGCCATAAAGACAGCCGATATAATTATTGTCGGTCCCGGCGATCTTTTTTCCACAATCCTGCCGGTTATAATCGTCCCCCAAATTAAAAACCTGCTTCTATCATCCAAAGCCAAAAAGATCTTTATCGTTAATATCGCCAATAAACCGTTTGAAACGGCAGGTTTTAAAGTCTCCGATCACATAAATACGCTCGAAGCCCATCTTGGCACAAACCCTTTTGATAAAATTTTGGTTAACTCAAACCAAGATGCTAAAATACCTCAAGGCTTTAATTACAAATACGTTAACGTCGACACGAAAAACCTGGATAAGTTGAGCGGTAAAATCATTGAAGGTAATTATGTCGACGAAAGTTTTGCCATTTACCATAACAGCCAAAAAATGGCCGCAGTCATAGAGAACCTGGCTCGATAAATAAGAGAGCTTGTTTTTTAAAACAAGTATTAAAAAATGAAAACTATTTTACTCATAGTCCAAATAATAATTTCTGCTCTTCTCATCCTCATCATTCTCATGCAGGCCAAAGGCTCGGGTATCTCAACAGTATTCGGCGGCCAAGGGGGATTTTACAGGTCCAAAAGGGGAATCGAAAAACTTTTTGTCGCTTTCACCGTAATTCTCGCGTTTTTATTTTTGGTTCTTTCTATTGTTCAGGTAATTATCTAAATGCTGTCTCTGAAAGTTAAACTCCGACGCATTCGTTTTTGGTGGCATCTTGGCTCCGCTTACGTATCTAGATACAGATTAAGAATTCTAATTTCAATGCTGGTTTTGGGAGCGGTCGTTTTTGGCGCTTACAAAATTATTCCCCGGCTTTCCCAAACAAACTACATAAGCATGGGCTACGTCGGTTCTTACACCCTTGAAACTATTTCGACACAAACACTCCTTTTGGCAACCCAATCCCTAACCACGGTTGACGAGAAAGATAGACCCGTTCCTTCTCTTGCTTCGCATTGGCAAGTCACAGATGGCGGCAAAACATACACGGTATTTTTAAAGGATAATCTTAAGTGGCATGACGGCACACAGGTGAATGCCAACGATATTTCAATCGCCATTAAAAACGTCCAAATCACAGCTCTCAACAACAAATCCATCCAGTTTAAACTTCCGAATCCGATCTATTCCTTTCCCCTTGCTCTCAATAAACCGGTTTTTAAGGCCAAAAGTTTTTATGGTGTAGGGGAGTTTAGAATCGTTGGTATAGACCAGATCGCCAGCGTTGTTAAAAAAATTAGCCTTGTTCCTAAGGATAAGAACCTCCCAAATGTCGACATTAAATTTTATCAGACCGAAACCCAAGCGCTGGAAGCCGTAAAAATTGGGGAAATTAAAACGGCCTCTGTTGCCAATGCTAAGGAATTTGAAAACTGGCCCAATTTAGAAGTCCAAAAAAAAGCTGCCCTGGATGAAGTTGTCACCGTCTTTTTCAATAATAACGATCCGGTGCTGTCTTCAAAAGACCTGCGCCAAGCCCTCAATTTTGCAGTTAACAAGTCGGAATTTGATGGGGTTGGAGCAACCGGCCCGATATCACCAAAAAACTGGGCTTACAGTGAGCAGGTCAAAAGGTACGATTACAATACCTCCCGCGCCAAAGAACTGATATCCAAAGTAAATTCAGCGAGCCTAAAAATCACCTTAAGTTACATGCAATCTTTAGAAGAAACGGCCAAATCCATTAAGAAGGATTGGGAAGCGGTCGGTTTCGAAGTTGCCCTCAAACAGGAAAAGGGAGTGCCTAAAAACTTTCAGGCTTTCCTTACAACAAACAGACTCTCACCGGACCCCGACCAATACGGCCTTTGGCATTCTTCCCAGATAAATACAACCAATATCACCAACTATAAAAATGTCAAAATTGATAAACTATTAGAGGATGCTAGAAGTACGGAAAACGAAGATGACAGAAAAAATCTCTACTTCGACTTCCAGAGGTTTCTAGTCGATGATGCTCCCGCCGCGTTTCTCTATCACCCTTATAAATACCAGGTCACTTACAAAAATATCCTACCCCTCATTGCCAAACTCCCAAAGTAAAAAAATTAGCGTCACTTTTTCGCCAGTCTCTTCACCAAAATCAAAAACCCAATGTAGACAGCCGAACCGATCAGCCCGACGCTAAGGTCATTGACCGTATCGCCAATACCCCGCACGTTATGGGTTTTAAAGAAAACATCCGTGTAATATTCCTGCGCCTCTAAAACCATATGGATAATATTGGCAAGCCCGACTGCCGCCAAACCGCCAAGCCCAAAAGCCCCGGCCATAACCGCGCTGATGGCGCCGGTCCCGTGGAAATGGGGGATTAAATCAAAATAAAAATAGCGGTCGTATAAATTAAAGGAGTTGCCGGCCATATCCAAAAGAAAAATTGAAAGGTAAAGGTTGTCGAACCACAAAGGATATTTTCTTGACTTCTTCTTTAAAAAATAGAGAAGCGGAAAAAGCAGGCTAAGCGAAATTACAATCACCAAGTTCCTGATCGGGATGGCTTTGCCGGCAAACCTCGGGTCGTCGGCAAAAAGCAAAACCTCCCCCAGAAAATAAAAGATTCCGAGTCTTATTAAGACATTTACAATCAGTCCCACAAGCAAATTATATATTAGACAACCGCAAACGTACTCACCAAAACTAAATTAGGTCAATTTTGGTAAAATACCAACGTGCTTAAGGTGACAGATATCGCCGAGGTTCAAGTATTCAATGCAACAATGATTTCTTCTCCTGTCCCTCAGTCTACTTCTTCGGCGCAGTAAGGTGTGATCCTTAATTGCTATAATCAGTCGATGAATAATAATGATCTAGAAGAAAAAGCAAAGAAATGGGTTAGAGATAATAAGAATTTGCTTATTGAAAAATTTGCTGACCCTACTAAATTTCCTGGCGTATCCAACCCTTTCACAATTTTTATGGCCGGTTCCCCTGGTGCAGGCAAAACAGAATATTCTAAGTCGTTTATAAAAAACTACGATCCCAATACAAAAATTATTAGGATAGACGCTGACGAAATTAGGGATATTATTCCAGGCTACACGGGCGGCAATGCTTACAAGTTTCAAGGGGCGGCCGCATTAGGCGTTGAGAAACTTTACGATGAAGTTCAAAAAAGAAGTCAGAATGTTATTGTTGATGGAACGTTTTCTGACTTTGGTAAAGGGTTTCAAGATGTTAAGAGAGCCTTAAATAGAGGTCGGAAGGTTGGTATTTTCTACCTATACCAGGATCCTCTTATTGCATGGGATTTTACAAAGAAGAGAGAAAAGGTTGAAGGAAGACATGTTTCAAAAGATATGTTTATAAATTCGTTCTTTTTAGCTAAAGCGAACGTGAATAAAGTGAAAAAGATTCTTGGTGATAAAATTGAGCTTCATTTAGTTGAGAAGAATTATACAAATGAGCAAGAGAATACTAAGTTTAATATCGATATGATTGATAACCACCTTAAAATAGGGTACAATGAACAAGATCTGGAGAGATTAATTAAATGAAAGTACTCAATTTCTTGATCAAAAAAGACAAAGGTACAAACTTCTTCGAATTACCCGCTAAAGAAAAGAAACGAATAATTAAAGAAGCGGTACGTGGTTCGAATAAGTTGCAAAAAAAATTATCTACGGAATACGACAGATTAGCACCACAAGAGTCGTTTTAATCTTTGCTCCAAGAGCTATAAACACACCTCATAAGATTTCTATTTTGAACTTCCAAAGAAAGTCTATTGAAATAAGGTGACAGATATCGCGGAGGTACAAGCTATAGCAGTGAGCTTGTCGAACCCGTATTTAACGCCACCGTAATCTCCTCACCGACTCCCAGCCCGGTAGAGTCAACATCTGGCGCTTCCAGGCCCTAAACTAAAT
Organism: Candidatus Curtissbacteria bacterium; assembly: GCA_030647775.1. GTDB lineage: Bacteria > Patescibacteriota > Microgenomatia > Curtissbacterales > GWA2-41-24 > JACPKK01. Next base: position 81,569 of record JAUSJC010000007.1, on the reverse strand, counting down.
ACATCTCCAAGGCGCGACGGGAATTGTTTTGGGTACTTAGAGTATTTACGACAAATGGTATACTATATTTAGAGGTCATCAAAATGAAAACAAAAAGTGAAACTCTTCCCAAAACTAAAAAGGGCAAAAAGATTGATATTAATAAGTTTGAAAAACTTGCAGCTAAAATAAAGAAATATTTCGACGAAGAGGAAAGGTATCTCGAAAAAACTAGAAGCGATGCAAATAGTAACACCTCAGGGATTTTTCCAAACTCTTAAAAATTCTCATTTGCTTCTTGATACAAATGTCTTTATAGACGCGTTCCATAATCCGGGTGAATATGGCAAATTCTTCAATGAATTGAAAGGAAATGGCGTGACTTTAGTTACCGTCAATGCCGTGTTAATTGAGTTTACTAAAGGTTCTTTTGAATTGAAGATTTTTGAAGAAAAGAAAAAATTCCTTGATGAAATCATTGATGCAATTATACCTCTGGAAAAGGGTGTATTTGACAATGCAATCGGGTTATTAAAACTTTACGGAATAGAAGGTAAAGATATCTCAATCGTAGACCTTTTATTAGGTGGAACATTAGTTAAATATGGTAAAAACATTTATCTTATGACAAAAGATATCAAGGACTTTCCGGCAAATATTTATAAGCTAGAAACACATATAAACGTGATAAAGAGAAAAGCTATTCATGTTTTCGGAATTTATAGGTATTTAAAATAATCTTAATAATTTTTAGATTTTTGTGATCAATAAGCCCCATTTATTATAAAAGTCCTATTTGTCCATTATCATTTTCATTAGAATTAGGGCGGAGTGCTTCTGGGCCTTTTTTACCCACTAATGAGCCAAGTTTTATATTTTTCTGTTTAAGTTTTTTCCAATTATTTCTGATTGAATCAAAATAAAGGATTTGCCAATTATCATCTTTGAATCTTTCTGCGAATAAAGGCGACTTTATTTTTCTGTTGAATTGCTCTTCTCTCTCTTCTGGCATCACTAGATATTTTGGCACCGAGGCAACTATATTTGACCCTCTCATTAAACCGCTTGTCATGGTTGTCGAGTATTCCTCGGTAACTGAATCTTTATCCAATTCTTTTTCCCCAAAGATGTTTTTTAGATGAAGCGAGATATTATCTGTTGAGCAATCAAAAAGCTCTGCCATTTTCTTTTGGGTGAGCCAGATATTTTCTTCGGCAAACAGCACTTCAATATTCACTGATCCATCAGGTGATTGATAGAAAGCGATTTGATTATCCGGTAATTTTTTTATTGCCTGTTTTTTAGCCATAGTAATTTTTATTCATCTCCACAAACATCTTTCTTAATTTTTGGTATATGTTTTTGACATAAGTCCTTTTAAACCTGCAATAAGATTAACAACAAGCCCGCCGGAAATCTTCACTAAAAATATTATACATGAGAGAAACTGAAGCGTTTACGTCGGAGCAAGACGTGTGTGCGCCTGGAGGGATCTGACTTCTCGAGTTTTTCGCTGCGCGAAAAAAGCGAACCCCCAATCATTCGCTTAGAACGCGATTAATTTTATGTGCGCCTGGAGGGATTCGAACCCCCAACCAATCGCTTAGAACGCGAGTGCTCTATCCATTGAGCTACAGGCGCATAAAATTTGCTCTCTTTTTAAGTGTAACTTAAAAATATCAGAGCGCGAAGCGCTGCTGATATCCGTTGAGCTACAGGCGCATGGGAGCGGCTGGTTGGACGAAATTCTAACCGGTCTGCTGCTTTGGGGATTATAACATTCCAGATCAGAAAAAAATCCTGCCAATCGCGCTCATTCAAAGAAGCTTTTGCCTCTCAGTTAGAATGTGTGTTTGGCTCATTGGGGCGAGGAGAGCAAAAACTTCAAATACCTTTTTTTCGCCGGATCTATCTGCAACCTACTAAAGTGTTTTTTAAGTTCGGACAGTTTTAGTTTTTTACCATCCAAGCCAAAATTAATTAGCTGCTCAAGAAACGAAGCTAAAATCCCAACGTGCTTAAGGTGACAGATATCGCGGAGGTACAAGTTATAGCAGTGAGCTTGTCGAACCCGTATTTAATCCAACAGTAATTCCCTCGCCGACTCCAAGCCCGGAATCTAGTACTGGGACTAAACCACAATCCTAAATACTAAATACATTTCCCCTGCGCGGGTAACCGCAATTTGTATAAATTTCATCGACTTCACCTCCTTTAACTAAAGAGTCCTCGAGCAGTTTTTTGTGCGGTTAAGTCTTTAACTTCGGCATCAGGTGCATATTTCTTAATAAAATCTATTCCTGCTTTCGCATCTTGCCACTTTACGTATCCTTCACCGCTGTCGGCGATGATTTTATTGTTAGCTGCTCGGAATCGCCATCGGTAATAGCCTTGAACGTCTTTGTAGATCTTAAATACTGCCATTTTTATTCACCGCCTTTCTAATTTTTTGTCGACTTGACAATAGTCAAGTGCTGCGTTAAAATAACGTTGTAATATTTTTACAACACTTCCTGTGAAAAGTCAAGACACTGCTCAAACCTTCGGAGAATTTTTCAGATTAAAAAGAATAACCTTAGGGTTTACCTTGAGATCTTTTTGTGAAAGGTATAGCTACGACCCGGGTAACATCAGCAGACTTGAAAGAAATATTCTTCCTCCAAGCATAGATAAACAAAAACTTGAAGGATACGCATTAGCCTTAAAAATTCCGCGCGACAGCGAAGAATGGACAATATTCTTTGATCTTGCTCATGCAGCAAAAGGAAAACTCCCAGAGGATTTGCTTAAAAGTCCACACATTCTTTCTATTTTGCCTGCCTTTTACAGAACTGCTAGAGGTGAAAAGTTGGATAAAAAGAAAATTATCCAATTAATCAAGCTTCTCAATGATGTCGGTAAGAAGGAATAATGGATGCAAGGACCGAATTTAAGATTAGTAGATGTAGCACGAGCAGCAGATAAATTTTTACAGACATATCATTCCTCGCTAACCCTACCAATTCCAATTGAAAATATAGTTGAAAGCAAAATGGGAATTGCTCTGTTCGCGGTACCAGGCATTAGATCATTAATTGGAGTAGATGCATTTATAAGTTCGGACTTTACCCAAATAACGGTTGATGAAAATTATTTCACGCGTTTTCCCGAAAGAACGAGATTTTCCATCGCCCATGAAGTTGGTCATTTAATATTGCACAAGGAATGGTACGAAAAGTACGGACCGAATAATTTTGAAGAATATCTTACATCTCATGATCGAATAGATGAGCAAGTTTACAAGTTTACTGAAATACAAGCACATACTTTTGCGGGATTGGTTTTGGTTCCAACTGAGCAATTGCTTGAAGAATTAAAAAAGCGGCTCGGAAAAATTCCATCCATGGAATTACCGGAAATCATTGCTCCAGCTGTGCAGGATCTACCTGAAATTTTTCAAGTTTCAGACGCTGTTATTTTAAGAAGACTGCAAAAGGAAGGAATCTTAAAGAATAATTCCTAATTTCCCATCCACAATTGCAATTTCTTCCGGCCAACCTTATATGCTTTTTCTTTTTCCAGGGTTTTTAACACAAGTATAGATTATTATTTGGGAGGAAAGGTGTCAATTTCCGTTTATTTTTTCTCAAAAGAGGGACATGTGTAATTAATAACATCCTTAAAAACATTCCCAATCGGGAATAGATTTAATTCGCAATCACCGCTTTTTATAAAATGCTTGCAACCATAGCAAAGTGGCGGTCTCTGTTTTTGTTTGGGTATTGCCTTCATGTATTCTTCAAATTCGTTTGGATATTTTTCTTTAAATTCTGTTCGCAACCTTATTTTTTCGTTGATGTCTGTTACTTGTTGAATTTTTTCTATGTGTTCTAGTGGGTTCATCTAATTATTTTAAGATTTGTGATAGATCTTACTTGGTTTTTTGTTGTTACACAACCCAACTAGGTTTAATTAGGGTCAAGTCCACGCTTGACATCTTCGGGTTTTATTCGTATATTTAATGTTGTGTGTTAATTGTGGTTAGATACTGTGTAGAATAAATTTAATAATAACAATGGGTTTAAATATAAACGATGGGCAGTTGAAGAGGAAACTTGTAAATAATCTTAATGATCTTTCAGCCTCAGAATGGATTCCCGAAACAATCTCGGTGTATGTTCAAAAAGGATTAGGGGCAGGCCATAAAGAAGCTCAAATTGAGAAACAACATCCCGCTCCATATTCTTTCCAAGACGTGGGAAGGCTAATCAGGTTCTTTACGAAATCAGGGCAGAAAGTATTAGACCCTTTTGTTGGAGTAGGATCTACTCTTAAGGCCTGCGCTATATTAAATCGAAGGGGTGTCGGTATTGAGTTAGTTCCTAAATATGTGGAGTTAACGAAAAAGAGACTTGAGACTGAACTCAATGGTTTATTTGACAATAAAGACCAGTCTGTTATTCAAGGAGATGCGCTGAAAGTGGTCGAAGATTTTAAAGATGACCATTTTGATTTTATTGTAACGAGTCCTCCGTACTGGAGTATTTTAAATAAAAAGGCTGACCATAAAGTCATTTCCACTCGGATTTCAAATGGTCTAGACACAAAATATAGTGAACTTAAAGAAGATTTAGGAAATATTACTGATTATGATCAGTTTCTTGAAATTTTGTCCGGTTTTTTCAATGATTGTAGTCGGATTTTAAAACCAAAGAAATATTTATGTATAGTAGTTAGCGATTTTAGACACAAAGATAGATATTATATGTTCCATGCAGATCTTGCTAACAAATTAGAACAAAAGAATTATAAATTGAAAGGAATAACTATACTCTATCAAAGCCGCAAAAAAATCTTTCCCTATGGATATCCTTTTTCTTATGTTCCCAATATTCACAATCAATATATACTAATCTTGCAGAACAATAAGTAGCATGTTTAATTTAAATAAAATTTATACCGGTGATTGTCTTGATTTATATAAAAAAATTGACAATGAATCAATTAACCTAATTATTGCAGATCCTCCATATGGAATAGAAAAAGATTTTGGAAATGGTGAAAAATGGAATCTCAAGAATCATGAAGAATGGTTTAAGTGGATGAAAAAATGGCTAAAGGAATCAAAGCGAGTCCTAAAGCCAAATGGTTCTCTTTTTGTATATGGTATTCATCATAATATTGGGTACATTCAGGCATACTTATACGATATAGGGTTATTCTATGGGAGATTATTTATTTGGCATTATGAAAATAACTTTTCAATGTATAGACGCGCGCCTGCAGCCGCTTACGAACCTCTATTATGGTTTTATAAAGGTAAAGATTACACTTACCATACGATTAGGGAACCTTATAAAAGTACGGAGAGATTAAGGAATAAAATTATAAAAAATGGTAAGGTCTGGACGCCACATCCTGAAGGAAAGCATGGTGGAGATATATGGGAAATTCCTACGTTAGCGGGTAAAAGATTTGCTAACGAGAAAGTTGATCATCCTACGCAAAAACCGTTAGCCATATGTCATAAAATCATCAACCATTTTTCAAATCAGGGAGACACATTGTTGATGCCATTCGTGGGGTCAGGGAGTGAATGCGTAAGTGCAAGAATGAATGATCGAAAATATATTGGTTTTGAATTAAATCCTAAATATGTAGAAATGGCGGAGAAAAGATTAAATGAAATTACTCCTCGATTGCTCCCTCAATCGAGCCACTTACCAATCCCCCTAAGTTATTGAGCTCCTCTCTAATTTTCTCTTTAACCTGACTATCTATTTTTTTGTTATTCATTATTTCTTCAAGGGATACACTCAAAGATTTCGTATCGAGCAGTCCTACATTTTGGGTAAAAAGTCTAATTAAATCTTTGTCGTCAAAGGGAATATCAAGTGACTTAAGTGTTAAATAGTAAAGAACTACATCAGTTATTAGAAGTACTGGTTGATTTTCTCCTGATCGCCATTTCTTTTCTTCTGCAATTGCTAATGGAGTAATTCTTCTTCCGATTGCTATCGCAATTTTTGGAATGCCTTTCTTTTCGGGATATAAATCTACAACCTGAACTTTAGCATCGAGTGCTTGTCTAATTGCTTTTGTGTTTATACTGCCCCTGTTCTCACTAGGGCTTTTTGCTTCAACGCCACCAAGAAATGGATCAATGATGCTAATGTCTGCTCTAGAAAGCATGCCGCTAGAACCGGAGTAAATTGCCGTAGCCCCAAAAAGTCTAAAGCAGTTTCTTACCCATGCGTAATGTTGATCCTTTGCCCATGTATCAGATCTGGACAAAAAGGTTTTTAGCAACTGAGAAATGTTGGCATCGATAAATTTTCTTAACCTTTCGTCTGGATGTCTAAGCGGAATTAATAAGTCAAGAGCGTCAATGACATTGTCTACATGAACCTTATCACCCACTAGAATTACTGAATTTGTTGGAGAAATCCTACTAGCATATCTATCTTGACCCCCAAAAATATTGTCCATGTATTCGTACTTTATGTAATCTTGTGCTTCTTTGAGAGTGAGTGAAGGAACTTCGTATGCAAGATTTTTATCTTTGTCTAGTATAAATTTGGATGTTATTTCTCCCGAAAATTGCTCTTCCATTTTTGATGTGGTTGTATTTAATAACTTAGATTTTTTGTCACTAAATTCCTCCATGAATACAGTGTACCAATTTTTCATAGGTTCATCGTATAAAAACTCGGGGGGCATGCTTTGGAAAAAGTTGAATGAAATCCGATCTTTTAGAGCAACTTTTCCATCTTTTATTTCTATTTCAATTTGCAGGTTTTTTCTAAGAGAGTTTGTATATTTTTCCCATTTGTTTCCCAAGATTTTTTTGAAAAAATTAATATTTATGGACTCAATTTTCTTAGCGCCGATTGAAGTGTTGAGCACCGCTAATATAAAGGAGCACTGAAGGACGTCTTTGTTTCCTAGTACCTTGTATAAGTCGGAGTAATAAATGAGTTTTTTCTGAATATTTTCTTCTAAATACTTCTCGCCCTTTACGGTAAGATTGTAAAAAGCAGACGCGTTTTTAAGATACTTAGCGTTTCCCGCAATTTTTCTTCCATATGTAGGGCTTTTGGTTTTTTTTACTAGCCCCAAGCTTATTCCCAAGTAAACTAATATCTTTGCACTATCGTAAAAATTATGAACGCAGCTATAGTCGTTAGGATTCAGCCCTAGATTTGTGAACTCGTCTTTAAGGGTGCTTTTCCCTGATTTGAGATTACTTAAAATATTTTTAATCCTTTTAATTTCATTAAAACCTTCACTTTTGGAAGCATAAGCGGTTACGATAAGTTGAATAATGCATTGCGGCTCAATAGCTAATGTGTTGAGTAGCCAAATGAAAGGCCTAACTTGAAAAGACGAATCTCTGTACTTGCTGTCGTCGTTAACGCAGTAAAATGCAAAGTTTGCGAGTAATTGTAGCAGTATCTGTTCTTCATTTTCCCCATTTAGCTGAGAAGGGAAGTCCCCATTAAATTTTACATAGGTTCTACCAAGTACAGTAATTGCGTATTTCCCCCTTTCAAGTCTAGTGGCAAGACCAAGGAATCTAAAAAGTCGCATCAACATGCGAGCATTGGTTATATAAGAAACGTCTCCAATACTTTTTCCTTGGTACGATTTTATATAATCTTCCCCTTTCATCCCCAGGACATTAATTGATCCTATTCGTGCCATGTGTTCACCCAATAATTTATCATTGAAATATTTATCAGAATTTTCGTCTTGTATTTTTAAGGCAAGTTTAAGCACCTCTCTTATTTCTTGGGGGTCAGTCTTGGAACGAGGAAACCACATGACGTTTGGATATTTTCTTACAGAGCCTTCGCTTGTTTTTAATTCAAGGTATTGTTGTGCCATTTACATATAAATTTAAACGAGCTAATTTTAGCCCATTCGATAAACTCAGGGCAATAGCACTTCGGATTTTTTGGGGATAGGGCCGCTTGCCTGCGCCCGGTACTTTGGCGCGTTTTGGGAATCCTCAGCGCAAAAATATATGGTGACCTTTTACGATTGTATTTAATCCATATCATCACAGTTTGTGATGATATGTGCGAAAGCGCAAGGAGTTAGGCTGAGAAAAATTTTTGCTTGATTCCGATTGGAAGTTCTTTGGAGGCTGTATTAAAAAAGTTGGAAGCATGCAGAATTTCTAGTGATACAGGATTGTTCTCTTTATCGACTTCTAAAATCGCGCTTTCCACTTCATACGAATCCTCAACAGCTTTTGAGGAAAAATTCATAACCAAAATGTCGTCTTTTTTGTAATATTTTAATTTCATCCGTACCTGCCTCTTTTAGAGATATGAAAGGTTATAACCTTAGAATTATCTTTACTTATTATATCATAGATAATTCTTATGTCGTGGTCACCATTGATAGCTGACAGGGCGCAGCTATCACCATACTTTGTTTTGGATTTAATTTGAGGATCTTTTAAAATTGATTTAATTAGTTTTTTATTAATTTTGAACTTCTTAATATCTCTCCGTTTAAGTTTTTCTTCCGAATGTTGTGTATAAATAATTTTCATCGTCTAAGTTGGCTAATTTTAGCCCATTCGATAAACTCAGGGCAATAGCACTTCGGATTTTTTTGGTACAGCTCCGCTTGCCTGCACCCGGTACTTTTGGAATTTAGCGCGCGAAAAGTCGGGGTGGGTAGGCATCGGGCAGAGCCCAATCCTTCCGCTACACGCCATAATTTCCTGTGCCCGCGGAGGGATCTGACTTCTCGAGTTTTTCGCTACGCGAAAAAGCGTACCCCCACAATCGCTTAGAACGCGACTGCTCTATCCGTTGAGCTACGCGGGCGCTGGAGCGGGAGACGCAAATTTAGATTCTTAGAATCGCAAGATATGCTTATTCCGAACCCCGCTTCTTCATGCAGATTATAGCCCATTTTAGAAAATTAATGGGGGCTTATCAAGCCCAGGAGAGGCAAAATAAACCGTCCGATAGCCACCGCCAATGTTGTCATTCCCCCTTACCCCGCCGGGGCTATAAACGGTATGGGTTGATCTTTTTCTTTTGAAAGAATATTTTGTATAGTTTTACTATATTTTTTGGGGTTTGCTATACTTAATAAGTAAACTTGCTCTTTCAACGCTGGATCATATAATTCAATTGTCCCGTAATTAAAAAGTAAACCCAAAAAAGACTGTCTAAGTTTAGCTCCCTCAACAAAATTACAGGCGTATGTTTGCTCTTTCCTCTGCAGGATTCCGCTATGCTTTGTAACTCCATCTTTAGAGACTTCAGTATATTCCGAGTTCCGTTTTAAAGTAATTAAGATTACTATTGCAATATTTATTAAAACCCCTACTGCTAAAACTAGAGAGTACAGGCCTGAGAGGTAAGTAGTATTTAAATATGTACTCAGGTAAGAATATAAAATGCTAAGAAGAAAAAGCGACAATCCGAAAACAGCCTCTGTAAAAATTAGCCGGATAATAACTAGGACAATACTTTCTCTAATTATTATTTTCCCTATCTTCGGCTCTTTCCCGCCCGGCACGCTTGTCGAAGCATTGCGGTCAGGTTTTTCCTTAGGTATCGCCTGCCCATTTACAACTGCTTTAAACCTCGCATCTATCCTTGCTACCACTTCCTCGGCAACAAAAGGCTTACTAATATAATCATCCGCACCTATTTGTAAGCCGTGCACAACATCAGCGCTTTTGGCTTTTTCAGTTAGAGCAATAACAATAATCTCCGGGTGGTCCTTTTTGATTTTTACACAAACCGTTTCTCCTGAAACTTTGGGTAGCCCAAAATCAAGAAGTACTAAATCTGGAAAGTATTTTTCTACAGCCTCCAGGGCCTCAGCCCCATCAGCTGCCTCTGCTACTTTGTAGTTATTAGCTACCAGGACTTTTTTTAGAAAGTCGCGGATGTCATCATCATCTTCAACAATAAGGATAGTTTTTTGCACCACCGAAATTATACTACCTATTTGAAGTAAGCGTCTTAATACTTTGTATTATTAAAACAAGGCATGATATATTCGTCATACATAAATGGCAAATACTCAGTATTCTAAAAAGAAACTATATAAACGAGTTTATAATTACTCAAAAAAACACCGCTCATACAAATTACTGGGTAAAGTAGCGATTCCATTATCTCCACAAAAACTCTTAGAGTACATTACTGCCTTGGGGCTTAACATACTTTTTGGAATACTTATATTTTTTTCAGTTGATTTATTAAAGGCGTATCCAGACAAAACACCTTTTTACCTTCTTTTCCTAATAATCGTAGCCTTCAGTGCAATTTTGGGTGGTTTAAAATCCGCTCTCTTTACTACAGGAATTATTTCGCTTGAAGCCTACCTTCTTTTTAGAGGTTTTTACAATACCAGCTTGGATATAACGTTGTATATCCAACTTGCTTCTTTTATTGCTGGAGCAATTATTATCAGTATTTTGGTATATCTGATTAAAGAAGACGGTGAAGTAAAAAAATTGAAGGAGCGAGAAAAAATGTATGCACGTACTTTTATAAAGTTACACGATGAACACACAATAGCCCTCCAGAACATTCAAGCAAGAGACGAATTTCTTTCTATAGTTTCACACGAGTTAAAAACGCCCCTTACTGTAATGCTTTTAAAGCTTCACGGCGAGTTAAATAACATACGAAGCGCCTCTTTGGCGAATTTTTCAGTTTCCAAATTAATGAAAGTTCTAAAAAATTCGGAGCAGCAAATAGAATGGCTGAAATCAATGATTAACGATTTGCTTGATGTTTCACTTATTACAACAGGGAGGATGAATTTACAGCCTGAAGATACCGACCTGGTAACTATTACCAACCAAGTAACCCAGAGTTTTTCCGAGATGCTAAAGAGGAAAAAATACAAAATAAAAATTAATGCTAGTACTCCTGTTGTTGGGAAATGGGATAAAGTAAGAATAGAACAAGCAATTACCAATCTTGTCTCCAATGCCACAAAATATGGAAACGGTAAACCAATTGAGATTAGTATTTTCAAAAGTGGAAATCAGGCCAAATTTATTATTAAAGATCAGGGTATAGGAATTCCAACTTCTGAACAGAAGGTAATTTTTGATCTTTTTAAAAGAGCATCGGGGCCAGGTGAATATAAAAAGGGTTTGGGTGTGGGTCTTTTCATTACCTCACAAATAGTTAAAATACACGGCGGGAGAATTAAAGTCTCTAGCGTCCCAGTTAAGGGCGCAAGTTTTACTGTTGAACTACCTCTTAGAAATAAATAAGCGTTTGGAGCGGGTGAAGGGTGTCCTTCACTGTCCATAGCTTAAGCGTCGGACAGTTTCGGAACACCTTTTTCATCACCACTTACGTCTTTCACTAAAGCTACTTAAACTAATCTCTTATAGGCAAACGCCTTGCCAGATCCTGATTTTAGATAAAGTTCAAAATCTTTTGCCTTTTTCTTATCAATAAATGCACAGTAGAAAACAAGCTTCCAGGGTATATGACCGCTCGTGAATTTAGACTTGCTTTCGTTATGTTCTTTAAATCTCTTCTTTAAATCGGTCGTATAACCGTAGTAAAAAATTCCAGATTTTGAACTCTGAAGTATATAAACGTAGTACATCAATAAGCTACCGTCTGTAGCCGTCCTTAGCCAAAGGCGACGGACGGCGAAAGACGGGAGCGGGATAGGGGAGTCGAACCCCTCTTTTTCGCTTGCCTGCCCGCCAATGCTGAGCGGGTGAGCAGAATCGAACTGCCGTATCCAGTTTGGAAAACTGGTGTTCTACCATTGAACTACACCCGCATAGGCTCTGGCAGGCGGGGAAAGCGAATGTTGAGCCGATCAACTAATCCCGCATTCTACCTAGGCCCACAGTTCTGCATTGCAGAACGAGAACCGCATGGCACTGTATATTGAACCACACCCCGCAAAACAATTATAAATCAGGAGAGTATTTTATCAAAGCATTTCCAACTCTGCCACAACCGGCAAATGGTCCGAAACCGTCACTTGCGGTACCTCCAAAGAAATCTTCTTAAAATGCTTCGAGGTAAAGATAAAATCAACCAAGTAACCTTTTTCCCCGAGCTCATGTTCCTGCGGGTTTAAGGTCTGTTTTACCCCGCAGTCGGCCATTAAGTTACTAGCAACAGACGAAACAATTTTTATAACTTCAGTTCCCGGAGGCATATTAAAATCCCCTCCGACAATAAACGGCTTATCACCAAAGGATTTTAAATGGTTTGCCATCACATGCGCCTGACGAATATTCTCCGGGTCATCTAGCGGCGGCGCAATTCTTCTACCATGGATCGAAATTGCATGCACAGCCTTCCCTTCTATTTCAATTTCCGCGTCCAACATATGGCGGGATAGTCTTGCCCAAACGTCACCCTTGTTATTATTAAACTCATCTAAAGTCAAAGATCCATAAGTTGCTAGAGGTACAACTGCTGAACTGTTAATAGGCCATTTGCTAAAAACCCCATTTCCAAATCGCGAAAAAGGACTGCCTGAAAGGCTTGTATCCGAATGGAAAACTCCGTCATATCCTGTTTTTCCCTTTATAAGTTCGAAAAGGTCAGCTTTTTTGTCCTCATATAAATTTATCTCCCCGCAAGAAACCTCCTGCATCGTAATAATATCCGGGTCTACCTTTTCTATAAAATCTAAAAGCGAGCCTAAAAACTTTCCCCTGAAAATATTGACCTGCAGAAACTTGAGTCTCATTCTTCAAGTTTAAATGAGCGGCTAACCAATTGCCAAGTACAAACTATTCCTTTAAAATTCTTACAGATGAAAAAAGTCCTGTTGCAGCTGACAATTTTAGTTGCCATTGCCGCCATTTTCTTAAGAGTAGTCAGCCTTCCGTATTCCGACAGGACAAAATTCCTATATTTTTCGCCCTGCGACAAACCTATCCAATTCCGGATTGATGCCGTAGATAACAGGTTTAATTTAAGCCGTGACGAATTCACCCGGAATGTTGAAGAAGCCGCAGAAATTTGGGAGAGTGTGCAGGGTAAAGACCTTTTTGCCTATGACCCCCGGGGTAAACTGACGATCAGCCTTGTTTATGACCAGAGGCAATCTTTAAATAAACAAATAACGAACCTTCAAGGCCAAGTCCAGAGCCAGGAAAGCACTCTTAAACCCAGTCTTACCCAGTATGAAAAAGAATCGGCCGACTTTAAGGTAAAACTTGCCGACCTGAATTATCAAATAGACTATTGGAATTCTAAAGGCGGGGCGCCGAAAGACGAATACGAAAAATTATTAAAACAGCAGGAAGACCTAAAAGCTGATGCCGACCGCTTAAATAAAATGGCGGAGTCTCTAAACCAATCAGCCCAGCTCTTTAACACCAATGTTAACCAATTAAACCGGACTATTAATACTTTTAACCAAGAACTTGCCGTCAAACCGGAAGAGGGAATCTACGACCCAAACACTAGTAAAATCGAAATTTACTTCAACGTCAACAAAAAGGAGCTGGTGCACACCATCGCCCATGAACTTGGCCATGCTATTGGTCTCGGCCACCTGCAAAACAAAAAGTCCATCATGCACGCCAATACCAATCAGCAAATCATTCCAACTGCCGACGATATCCAAGCGCTCGAAACTATTTGCCAAAATAGAAGCTATTTTGACCTTTATATGCAAAGGCTAAACTTTGTAATAAGCCAGCTCCAAAAGAATCTTGGGATAAGGTAGAACCGGTCAACCGTGTATTTTGCAGGGTACTTTTCATCTTATAACCCCAACTTTCATAAATGCTTGCATCTGTAAATATTACTAATCTTTCCGTATAGCTTTTTTTATTATTATCCCAAACTCCGCCACAGGTAATAAAATTTAGGTGAGCACCATCATTTCGACTAAAAACATCGTCAGCATATCCGGGGTCATAAGCGCGGCTCCCACTGACTACGAAAGCTTTATATGTTCCTCTACCGTCTTCAACATATAATTTGTCACCTTCTGTCAACTTATTCAAATTAGTAAACACTCCCTCTTCACCATTTTTCCCGTCAAAGTGCCCAGAAATAACAGCACTGCCTATCTCTCCAGGTCGCGGTCCCAACTTAAACCAACCGACATCGACAGCATTATCCGGAACTTCCATCTGTCCACCGGAAGTAACACCCAGATGCAAAATAGCGGCATTAACATTAATTGCAGGTATCAAAAGACGCATCGGCAATCCCGCAGAATCCTTGCTAAAAAAAACACTATTTGCTACTTTGCTTTGAGGTACCGATTTTGTGCTACTGCCAGGGGCAATATGAAAAAGAAGAAATAGAGAAAATACGGTAAACGTAATTATTAGAAGTGGCCGCTGGACGTAATCCTTCAACTTCCCAATGACAGTTTGCGTTTTCTTTGAATTACAAGTAAAGAGGCCAAAAACGCGGTGCCGACACCAACCGGAATATACCATGGAATATTATTCTCGCGGGGAGCAAATCCTGCACTTGGCAGACTCGGCCCTCCGACAAGTTTTGCCTCACCGTACTTTCCTATTGATTGACTGTTTCTAGCTGCGATCCTAAACCAGATGGGTTGATTCGAAGGTAGAGCATTGATGGTGGTTGAGAACCCCGTGACGTTGGTGCTGTATAACCAATTCCCGTTTTCAAGACCATACTGAATGATAAAAGTATCTATTCCCGAATATGGTCCCCAGCTGATAAAAACACTCGTTGGGCTGATTCTTTTTGATTCTATTATAGTTGGGGCAATTATTCCGCTATTGAGTGGAGTAAAAACTGAAGTAGATGATCCGCCGGAACTGGAACTAGTACTGGAGCTGGTAGAAGCACATGAGGAGTTATTTATAGTCGTGTTGTTAAAAGTGATCGCTCCCGTTTGGGCAACTACTCTTCCATCTAAAGTTGCTCCGCCTCCAGGAAAAGTAATATCCGCCAAAGCCAAAACGGTTCCGACCATCGTTGTGGTTCCATTAAATGTAGCCGATGAATCAACTTTCCAGAATACATTGCAAGCTTGCGCCCCTCCGGTAAGAAGTACTCTACTTCCGTTATCTGTAATAAGAGTGGATGTCAAATGGAAGATAAAGACGGAACTGGCATCACCATTTAAAGTGAGATCCCCGGTCAAATTAGTCGCAGCAGCCGGCACATCGTAAACGCCTTGATTTAAGGTTTAACCGCCAAGTTGAGCTAGAAGTGTGTCATCGGCTACTCTTAAACCAATATTGGTAATAGCCGCAGTTGCATCCGTCTGGCCCTGCAGTGCAACCGCATTTTGGAATTGAATCGCACCGCTGTTTATCGTTCCGTTAGCATTCGGCGCAGAACAGGGAGTTGCAAAATCGGTACACGTACCGGGGCTGTCTATGCCTAAATCTCCATTATTGAGTACAGTCGGGCCTGTCGGGGAGGTAATCGAGGTCTTAGCCAGAGCGGCAAAATTAGAAACAGTTCCCAGTGGAACAGCAGCCGGATTTGAGTATGCATATGCTTTCGGCAAAGGCATAAAAACAAACCCCATTAAAATAATAAATAGCGATACTAAAATAGGCTTCATCCTTTTAAAATTTTTTAGTTTTGCAAAATTTCTAACTTTGAGGCAGAAAAACAGAAATGAGGCAGTAGATGTTATAGGGTACACTACCTGCTTAATTTTGTCAAGAAAAACGAAATCAGAGGTTATTTTGACGTATATTAAATTTAAGTTATATAATTACCGCTAACTCACATAAAGTAGTACACATATGTTATCCGCAATTTTAGCAATAATTATTATTCTTTGGTTTTTAGGCTACGTCCCAAACGGTGTAATCCATATTCCAAATATTGAATTGATCTCCATAAACAATTATCAAATTACACTTTGGAATGTGCTGATTCTTCTTGCCGTTGGTTGGGCAATTGGTATATTACCTAAACCGTTTCGAGAAATTGCGTCGATACTATTGCTATTTTGGATACTTTCAACAATTGGCATTCTTCAAATTGCCGGGCTTTCAAATATTTTTATTATTGCCATTATTTTGAGCCTTGCTTTCTATATTTTTCAGGGAGCATCACGTAAAGAATAAACATAACCAGTCGACCTTTATCGAAAAATTCGAACTCAATTCCGTACGCAACAGAAAATTTAGAGAGGATGATGGCAGTCGGCTAATTTCCATCATTCTGGCCGATTCTGTGCTAGACTGGAATCATGCCAGACGATCCAAACTAACCAGCAGATCAAACTCCACCGCCAGAACCAAATCCTGAGCAAGAAAAGAAACTAGGTGAGATTATACCAATAAATTATCTAAACAGCTTAAGTTGCAACCTGCGGAGTTTTATTGTGCAAGGTATACTCAATCAATAATAGTTGATTTTTTGAAATAAAAGGGAGGTTTTCAAAAGAGAAAAAGCCAAATTCCAAAACTTCATGTGACTTCTTAAATTCTCCTCCAATATACTGACCAACTACAGTTACATCCAAACGTGAAGTTTCTCTATCAGTTCTAATTTTGAGTTGTTCTTCCGCACTCACGACAAGCCCTGACTCCTCTTTTATCTCCCGCTCTAGTGCCTCAAAAGGATGCTCTTTTGACTTAATGTATCCGCCAGGTAAACTCCAAGCAGTTTGGCGGTAGGTATGTTTAAAGAGTAAAACCTCCTGATTTTTGTTAAAAATAATACCTGTTACCCCAATTAGAAATTGGTCTTGAAAAACACGCATAAGCGAAAGCTGAATACCTTTAGTAAGAGACAGAACACGCCAGGCTTTAGCAAGAATAGTTTTCACAAGGATTTATCATCTGAAGGGGCATCTGTTTCTGCCTTAAGTCTGGTATTTTCAAGTTCTAATTGATGGTTTAACTTGAGTAATTCGGCATTCTCTTTTTTGTAGTCTTTAATTTTGCTGTCTTTCCCCCGCATAGTAAAACCAGTTGCTATATCGTTTACAAAACTAATAATCCAGGAAAGAAACAGTCCAACAAGAAGCGCACCAACTACTACAATATAGGTAGGAATACCAGGTATTTGGTAGTTTAAGAATTTAAGTGAGATAACAGCTGTGTTTTGAGTAGCAAAAAAGGCAATAATGAGTCCAAATAAAACAGTAAAAATTAGAGTTGCCATATATTTATTATACCCCTAAAGGGTCCTAGCAAATACCACCAAACGTTTGTTATAGCTTTTTTTTAACTCCGTCCCATACTCCATCGCAAGTAATAAGGTTTAAATAAGTCCCATCGCTGCGACTGAAAACATCACCTGCAAGCCCAGGATCATAGATGCGACTTTCACGAACTATGAAGGTAGTAGTTGTCCCTGTGTTATCCTCAATGTACAATTTGTCCCCCATCTTTAGCTTATACAAATCAGCAAAGACTCCAACTGCCGACGATATCCAAGCGCTAAAACAAATCTGTGAGTACCGCAGTTATCTTGATCTTTACGAACAAAAATTGAGGTTCGTAATCCAACAGGCGCGATTCTAGACAATTTACTCACGCTATTCTATTCTTAGTTTATGGAAATACTTAAAAACAGCCAATTTTTAAAACTTTGGGGTAACCAGGTTCTTCTCCAAATTGCCTTTAACATGTGTAACTTCACGGCGCTGCTGCTTATCAGCCAACTGACAAATTCCCGCTTTGCACTGGCGCAGTTTTATGCGGCAATGACGCTCCCGGCATTCTTTGTAGGCTTTTTTGCCGGCTCGATAGTCGATATGACAAATCGCAAGAAGCTTATGCTTGTAACAGACCTTGCCTTAAGTTTGCTATTCATTCTTTACGCGTTTAGCATTCACAGCGTTTGGGGCTTACTGGCAATTGCCTTTGTAACCGCCTCGGTTTCGCAATTTTTTACACCTGCCGAAGCCGCAACGATTCCACTACTGGTAAAAGGAGAAAAATTGGCACAGGCCAATTCCTTATTTCTCTTTACTCAACTTGGTTCTGTCATGCTAGGTTACGCGGCGGCCGGGCCTGTCATCCAATTGTTCGGCGGCGGAAACGAAGGGTTTAAAGCAGCTTTCATAATCGCGGGAATACTAACCGCTATCGGCTTTTTCCTGAGACTTAGTCTCCACACTATCGAGTCGGCACGTCCCGGGGTGATTAGGAAACAGATATTTATGCGCACTTTAATCCTAACCCGCGACGTCCTTTCCGTCACCAAGAAAAATCATGGCATTTCCATCCCAATCATTTTGCTAACAATTATGGAATTCAACATTGGCATGCTGGCGATTCTGTTTATTGGTTACGTCAAACAATATCTAGACCTGCCGGCAACTTCCACTAGTTATTTCTTGGTGATTCCGCTTATTGCCGGCCTGGGACTTGGCGTAGCAATAATGGGTTATATCGAAAAGTGGTGGAAAAGGGGTCACTCCATCTTCTTAGGGGTCATTACTTTTGGTTTGGTATTGCTCAGCTTAGGGTTGAGCGCACAACTTCTAGCAGGTCAACCAACAGGCGTTACAATACTTCGACTGGTGACAATGGCGTCGGCGACCATAATTGGCGTGGCCGCAGTATTTGTAGCGGTTCATGCCAGAACCGTCTTGCAGCAAAATACACCCGAAACAATGATGGGGAGAGTTTTTTCGCTGGTTACAATTTCCGCATCTGCCATAACCCCTATACCGGTCTTGCTGGTAGCCCTGCTTACCGAAAGGCTAGATGTTACAACAATATTTATAATTTTAGGGTTAATACTAACGGTAATCGGCCTAGTTCTTCGACCTGCACTCCAAAAACATATGAACTAACTTGGTCGGGTCTATGGAGCGATATTCGAACCCTTACAGCTATTGAAATCCAATATATTAACGATTTACTCCAAAAATTAAACTGAGCAGAATTAAATAGGCTTTTTGGCAAGGTAAAGCGAAACTAGACCCGCTACCGGGTCTGTGGCGGCCGGAAATGATAAAAGCGCTTGATTATTATTTTCAGTTGTGTATATACTAAGATTAGACCACAATATATTGTGCTTTTGGCATATTCGTGAAATTCAGTCTGCATGCCAAATGCCACATTTTCATAATAAGGGCAGTATAAATTAATAGGTAAACGGTGAGCTATCGAGGAGGTGCGAGATAGCCCTGAAAATAAAAGTTGTGGGTGCAGACTAAATAGAGAAGAATCGAGCACCTAAGCCGGAAGGCAAGGTGCCTTTTTGTAGGAGAACCTTAAAAATTAATTGAGGATAGGGTAAAAGACGTTGCCCTGCTGTGGCGCAACTGGTAGACGCGGTGGCCTATCAAGCTACTAACCCGTGACACGGTTTTTGCGAGTTCGAATCTCGTCGGCAGGACTGTTTCTTTTACCCTACCCGTAATTAATTAAAGTGCAGATATCTATAGATATCTTAAATGCCCCCGGCAAAAAATGGCAATAGCACAAACTACGTCAAGTATTGTATCCATTTAGATCAAACTGCGTCAAGTTTGTGCGTATCTGGTTGACTTGAATTAGGTTATCTTTTGGTTAGAATTAGGTTAACTTAGATCAAATTATACTGTAGTCCTATCTTCGAACCCGTCTCGAAGCTATGCCTTTTTGTGATATTTAATCTTCGAACCCCTTTCGGATTGTACAAACAAGCTAAATTTAAAAAATGCCAATAGTGTCGGGGAGAGAGGACTTGAACCTCCGGCCTCTGCTTCCCAAAAGCAGCGCTCTAGCCAACTGAGCTACTCCCCGTTCTGCAAAGCAGAACGTAAAATTATCCTGCTTTAAACTTCTCTAAAATCAACTTTCTAAACCGATACCCAAAACCCGATTTTAGAAATTTTTCTCTTTTCTCTGCACATAACCTACAATAAAAGTTTTCAAAGTACACTAGCTCCCATGGAATATAGGTTTTCGTGTATCTAGATTCCCCGGCATTGTGCTCTTTTAATCTATTTTTTATCCCCTTCAAGGTCAAGCCGACATATGACCGAGATCCATTGCTTAAACTTCTTAAAATGTACACCTGATACATCCTAGCAATTCTGCTCTGCAGAAGTGCGCCCGGAGGGAGTCGAACCCCCAACCTTACGGTCCGAAGCCGTCTGCTCTATCCATTAAGCTACGGGCGCAAATTTTCAATTTGCTGTGTAGCTTGCTATAGTTCCACGCTACGCGTGTAATAACTATCTAAAGCTACGGGCGCAAACCCTTTTGCAGATTCTAATTGTACCCGAGAATTAGACAATTGTCGACGCCACGCTGTTGCGATTATAATTCTCTCAAGGAATTAATGAGAAAAATTTGTATTCTTCGAATATAATACAAACCTAAAACATGAAAAGCAGAAAAATCGATTTCTCTATTATCATACCCGCCTATAACGAAGAAAAAACAATCGGGCAAATCGTCGCGGCCGTTAAAAAAGTCAAATACCCGGGCACGTTTGAAATTATCGTTATTAACGATTGCTCAAAGGACAGCACGCAGGAGAAAATAGATAAAATCGCCGGCATTACCAAAATCTGGAATAACAAAAATAGGGGAAAAGGGTACTGCCTCCGCTCGGGGTTTTCAAAAGCAAAAGGGGAGATAATCCTTATCCAGGACGCCGATTTGGAGTATGACCCAAACGATCATTTGAAATTAATTTCAGAAATAAAAAATAGCGGCACCGACGTCATTTACGGCTCAAGATTCCTGAACCCCAACCACAAACCAAAATATTTGCTTTTTTATGCCGGTAACCTTTTCCTTTCGTTTCTGACAAAGATCCTCTACCGGGCCCAGATTACAGACATGGAAACCTGTTATAAATGCTTTAAGAGTGAAGTTTTAAAGGGAATCAAGCTGCGTGAAGACAGGTTTGGTTTTGAGCCGGAAATTACCTGTAAGCTTCTTAAAAAAGGCTTAAAAATCGTGGAAATCCCAATCGCATATAAAAGCCGCAGTTATCAGGAAGGGAAAAAAATCGGCATCAAGGATGGCTTTAGGGCAATATATATCTTATTAAAATATCGCTTCGCCAGTTAATTTACTCTGATCGTAACTCGTAAAACTGATATAATATGGCCATTCGTGGAGGTCGTAGCTCAATGGTAGAGCAGCAGCTTGTGGAGCTGCGGGTTGGGGGTTCAATTCCCCTCGGCCTCCCCAAACCCAGCCGAGGCCCGTTAGAAGTTTGGTTATTATAATAAGGCACAATTCGTTCTTAAATTTTTGATATACTATTTAAAATAAAAATCGATCACCGTACTTCTAACGGGCCGAGGTGGTGGAATGGCAGACACGCAAGACTTAAAATCTTGTGCCAGCAATGGCGTGAGGGTTCGATCCCCTCTCTCGGCACACCGCACAATTTCTGCTAAAATATAATTATGGCTCCGGACGACCACACAATTCCAAACGCTCCGAATATCAATGACACCGGGACAGAGGAAAACCAATTTCAAGACCCGGTTGCGCCTCCTTCTGTAACCGGCGAGGAAGATGTTTTTTCCGGCGACGCCACAACTTCCGAGTCCCCGGACATTGACGAAGAACTCAAAAAGGTCGGTTTGCACGGCGACGAAGCCCATGGTCCGGGTCCCCTAAACGTTGACGAAGAACTGCAAGAAGAAGTAGGGTAGGGGCATAAAACTCATTATTATTCTTTTGATTGTTACCCTTGCTTTTATCCTGCGGCTTACGCCGGGTCTCTCCACTTTACTTTTCACTTATGACCAGGCAAGGGACGCTTTTTTCGCCCAAAGCATTACAAAAGGCCACCTGAAAATTGTCGGCCCGCCAAGCGATATCCCGGGGTTTTTCCACGGCCCGCTTTTCTATTACGTTATCTCCCCATTTTACTTTTTGGGCAGTGGCGATCCCCAAGTAGTTTTAATCGAAATGATATTAATCAATCTTTTAGTCCTCATTCCTCTTTGGCAATTGACGCAAAAACTCTTCAAAAACACTTCTATTTCAATCGTCGCCCTCATCCTTTACGCCGTTTCCTTCGAGGCCGTTTCTTATGCCAGATGGATTTCCAACCCATCTCTGGCAGTACCGGCAATTGCTTTTTTCTACCTTGGCCTTTGGCAAATCGTCCATAAACAAAAAGGGGGCTGGGTCATGACTTTTCTTGCCCTCGGTCTGGCCATCCAGACGCAGATTTTCTTAGTCTATCTCATATTATCAGCATTGGTG
Source organism: Candidatus Curtissbacteria bacterium (assembly GCA_030647775.1). GTDB lineage: Bacteria > Patescibacteriota > Microgenomatia > Curtissbacterales > GWA2-41-24 > JACPKK01. Next base: position 59,491 of record JAUSJC010000007.1, on the reverse strand, counting down.
ACACTGGCAATCGCAAATGTCAGGTACTTCCCAAGAAAAGAGATGCTTTTAGGGGCATCCGGGTTCCTCTTTCTTATTTCAAGCTTCGCAGTTGCCGAACTTAAATTTAAGTTCCAGGGGATAAAAGGCGCGGCAGATTTTTTCGCCGGCAACATCGGCGCCAAAACGGCACTGGACACTCAACTAATGGAATATTTAAAAAAATGGCAAGAGCAGCTCAGTAATAATTTATTTCCTCAATCAGGGCCAATCTCTGTCATTCTTGGCCTAGCCATAATTTCCTTTGCTATCTACCTTGCCAAAACCGATAAAAAAATAAGGAAGCCATTACTCTTCCTGCTCATACTTCTATTTGCCAATATACCAATCTTTATCGTGTCTTCTTTCAGCTCGTATTACATAACTCTCGGCAGTCTCATCCCTCTTTTGGTATTGACCGCCTATTTTTTACATAGGGTCAGCCTATTTTCAAAATACGCTTTTGTCCTGATAATCGGCGCTATTATTCTTACTAACTCCCTTACCGTTTTTGAGAAGAACCAAAAAGGCAGTGTCCTATTCAGAATTCAGGACGGCATGATTTTTAAAGACGAAATGGCGCTCGTTAAAAAAACCTACGAGATTTCTCCAGTCCAAAGGTTCAGCATCAATGCTGTTACCAACCCGCTTTATATCCCGACGACTTGGGCGTACCTATACCAGCTGTATGCCAAGCAAAATAACCTTCTCCTGCCTCATTTCCACGGCAATACGGCATCAACATTCCCGGGAATCGAGGTTTTCCCAAGATCCGGTGAAATTACGAAAACAGAATTCACAATTATCGAGCCAAGTCTCGACCGCCAGTGGCCCCATTGGATTCAAAAAACCACGGAGGAAGACAATTTAAGAAAACCAATAAGCTACGAAGTAAATATCGGCCATTTTCAGCTCCTTGTCAGAGAATAAGTGGGGGCACAGGGATTTGAACCCTGAACCATTCGCTTAAGAGGCGAGTGCTCTACCATTGAGCTATACCCCCGAACGTAGTGAGGAGGAATATCAGAGGAGCGCTATTGGCATGAAGCCCGAAGGGCTGTGCCAAAGCGACCTGCTGATATACCCTGCTTTAGTTTCGAATAATTTTATCACATATAGAGTTGGAAACTTTAATTCCTTGACACTTAGCAAGTGATACATGATACTTGATACAATAAATCCTCTCATGCAGCTTTACATTGATAGCGCCGTACCCCAAGAAGTTGAAAAGATGATGGCTCTTGGAATAATCGACGGCGTGACTACAAACCCATCCTTAGCGGCAAAAGCCGGGATGACCTACAAAGAAGCTGTCGCCAAAATCCTCAAAATTGTTCCCGATAATATCAGCCTCGAAGTTTTATCAACCGACGCCCCGGGCATGATCCGAGAGGGGAGAGCCTTGACAAAAATGGGTAAAAACGTAGTCATCAAATTACCGACAACAGAAGAAGGCCTAAAAGCGCTAAAGGTTTTGACCAAGACTGGCATCCGAGTTAACATGACCCTTGTGTTTAGCGCCAACCAGGCACTTCTTGTTGCCAAACTTGGCGCCTATATTGTCAGCCCCTTTATCGGCAGGCTTGATGATATCGGCCAAACCGGAATTGACCTGATAGATGAAATCCGCCAAATCTACGATAATTACGGCTTCAAAACCAAAATCCTTTTTGCGTCCGTGCGCTCTCCGCTTCATGTAAAACAAGCGGCCCTTGCCAGTGCCGACATTGCCACCTGCCCTTACGATGTACTGGAGAAATTGGTAAAGCATCCGCTAACCGATATCGGCCTCAAAAAATTCCTTGACGATTTCAAGGAAAGCGGCCAAAAACCCCTGGTGTAGAAAGCGTTATTTAAGTATCAAAGGAAGCACTTCGGAGATATCATCAATTCCATAATCAGGATTTGGCTTGGAGTGAGAACGGTAGTATTTTTAAGAAGTTGATATAATCTCTATATGATTAAAGCCATAATCTTCGACATGGATGGAGTTCTTGTCGATACAGAACCCCTAAACGATATTCATTTAGTCAAATACCTGGAAAGATTAGGAATTAAAGCTCCCGAGACTATCGGTGAGCGATTCAGAGGCTCATCCAGTAAAGTAATCTGGGAAACGCTAAAGGAGGAATACCAATTAGAAAAGACATTGGAGGAATTAATTACAGATGGAAGGGAAAGCTACATTAATTTTTTGAAAACAAGCAAAGATCTTAAAGCTGTACCCGGTGCCGTCGAATTAGTTAAAGAACTATCACGACTAAAATTAAAACTAGCAGTCGCCTCATCAGCCTCCCAAAAAAGAGTATCTACTTTAATTAAGATAATTAAGCTTCACAAGCACTTTCCTATAATTGTGTCCTCCGACGATGTCAAAAATGGCAAACCAGCCCCCGACATATTCCTAAGAGCTGCCCAAAAATTAAATACAGCCCCAGTCCACTGTTTAGTGATAGAAGATTCAACTCATGGAATAAATGCTGCCAAAGCAGCCGGCATGAAATGTATTGGTTTTGCAGGACTTCCTTACAACAAACAAGACCTAGAAAAAGCAGATATCATCATTAGGGATTTTAAAGAAATTAGCTTTGAAAAACTTCAATCAATTTAATCGTCACAAAAACTGCTTCAAATTTTTTCTTCACCGTAGTTTCTCAAGATATTTAGCAATCAGGTCGAGTTCAATATTCACCTTATCTCCGGCTTTCAACTTGCCCAGATTTGTATGGGCGAGTGTGTATGGGATAAGAGAGACGCGAAAAGAATTTTTGGAAACGGAAACAACAGTCAGGCTAACGCCGTTAACGGCAATGGACCCTTTATAAATAATGTATCTCGTGAATTTCGGGTCAACTACAAATTCCATAAGTTTTGAATCATCTTGCGTGGCGATAGATTTTAACAGGGCAACGGTATCAATATGCCCGCTTACCAAGTGTCCGCCAATCAAGCTTTGCAGTGTCAGGCACCGCTCAATGTTAAACTCATGGGAACCCGAAATTTGGGCAAGCGTAGTTTTTTTAAGCGTTTCGGCCATGTAGTAAAAAGAGAACTTGTTCCCGGCTTTTTTCTCAACGGTTGAGCATATACCGTCAATACTTACACTCTCTCCCAAGCTCACCCTAAACCCTTTTGGCGCCGTAAACTCTATTCTCATGGCGTTTCCCGTCTTTTCGGTCTTATTGGCGCTTGCTTTGGCCTTGATAATCCCGCTAAACATATTTGGTGGTTTTAAAGTATTCTTCCGCAATCTGTTTATCTCTTTTCATTTGCAAAACAAGCATCTTTGCTGACTTGAAATTTTGGTTTCCCCGGATTTTTACCAAAAGCCTGACTGAAATCCGTTTACCATAAATGTTTTCTCTAAAAGAAAGTAGATGCGTTTCCGCTTTTACATCCTTTTCCCGAAAAGTTTTAGCCGCGCCGATAAACGTTAATGCCGGGTACTGGTGTTTATCAATTGTCGCCAGTGATATATAAATCCCGTCGGCAATATCCCTGTGCAGCTTAACATTGGCAGTAGGGAAACCGAGAGACTTGCCTCTCTTTTTACCTTTAACAACTTTCCCCCAAAAAATTCCTATATGTTTTAAGTTCACTATTTTAACATTGCCCAAGCGGCTAAAACAGCATCTTTTGCGTATGGTTTCAGGCGTGGCTTAATTTGGTCAGGGGTAATTTCCGGCCCGAGAATCCCGACACCAATCGGTTTCCCCGCCTGAAGCTGAATTTCGATAATAGCAGATATTACCGCCATGCCCATCACCAGCCCATGCTTTGTTTCTCCGCGTTCGATGATACCCAGAACTACGGCCCCATCTACTTTTTCTGACATAAGTTCCCTTTGCAATGCCAAGGGGGTTTCAAGTGATCCCGGAACCCATACTTCATTGGCGACGGCAAGCCTTACTTCTCCGCACGTTTTTCTTGCCTCCTCAAGCATCACCTCCACGTGTTTTTTGTGAAAGCTGGTTGCAATAATGCTGATCCGTTTTTGTTTACTTACCATCAGGTGAGTTTAACAAACTTGAAGTCTTTGTCAAATAGAGCCGGCACTGGCTATAGTACTGAGTACTTCGAAGGGTTGACTATCCTTCGATCCCGCTCAGGACAATTGTGTGTGAATGTATTATTTAAATTGGATAGATTAAGCAGCGTGTTCTAGAACTCCTAGTCTTTCTTCATGGTCATCGACCTTTTCTTTAGTGCCCTTAACAATGTCATATATGTCTGGTAGTATATCTGTCTTTTTCTGAACATCTACCATATCCGGGAAAATGGATTCTAACCTTTGGGAATGTTCGTCAAGAGTTTTTTTTATTGATCTAAACTGACCATCGTGTTCATTAAGCTTCTTAGAATGTTCATCAAGTGTCTTCTTAATAGGCTCGAGTTTTTGATCGAGCTTTTTATCCAACACTTCTTCTATTTCCTTTATTGTCAAGTCAGCCATCGGAATTTTATTATCGGTACATCTTTAATTAATGTCAATAACTAAGAAATTGAGGCTAAATTTTAGCTGGCCACACTAGATTATGTTCGGAATAGTTTAACCTGCTATGTGTTCAGTGATGTTTAAACGTACCCCGCGAGCCTAAGCATGATTCCATCGTCTGGTCCAATCAACACTGTTGGTGTAACAATAAAATTTTGTGCCATTATACTGTGAATAGGTTTGTCCGGAAGATCACAACGTTTAGGATTGAAATAATCCCGGGGATCAGTATCCTTATAAATAAAATCAACAAATCCAAGTGTATGGCCCAGTTCATGTGTTATAACTCCTATCCATTGATTCACCAAGTAAATATCGCATCTTAAATAGGGACTTTTAAAATCAGGATTTGCTACAGTATAGCTATAGTCTTTCGTACTTTGACCAATAATTATTTTTGCCCTAGATGGATTTTCTTCGAAGTAAAAAAGATCAGTTCTCCCCATACTGTTTGCTAAATTATTCCAGGGTGCCATACTTAAATTAACAAGGTCCGGTCGTATGCCGCTGGCGGCATAAACACCAAGAGGAATTCCTTTTTTCGCTTCTATAAATCCGGCGTTTGGCCCAAAAAGAATTTCATCTCTAGACCAGGGAAACTGATATTCCTGATTTGTTACGCCTTCAGCAAGTGTTGAAAGTGGACGCAATGCCGCCAAGGCCGGTATGCCAATACCCCACCTTAGGCACTTAGTTAGAAATTCTCTTCTTCCAACAATTTCTTGCGTTTACAATACCAGCCTTACTGGGCAGATTATATCAAACTAGGTCTAAATAAAACTGGCACTGGCTATAGTACTGAGTTCACCGAAGCGTCATGACCCTGAGCTTATCGAAGGGCTATAGCACTGAGTAGTTCGACTACGCTCACTATTATAATTTGTCGAAGAGTTGACTATATCGAAACTTATTATCTAACTGAAATGGAGATTAACTTTTCCTGATACTGAGGACTTTGAGTAGAATCAACTCCATATAATACAACTTCAGTCACTGGAAACGTCCAGCTCAACTTATTTAGTCTATTTTTAAGAATGGACACTGATTTTTTAAATGACTGCTGGACCTTGGGTATCCTCATTCTTCCGACTGTCATATGTGGATGAGAGGGTAAGTTATTATCAGGGGCACAATATTCTGACAAACTTCCTGTCATTGCATCATTAAACTCTTTTAAGGCTTCAGTATATCGGACATTCAAAAATATAACCTTCGGATCATCACCTCCAAAGTAACCAAAACCTCCTACGGTTAACTTAACACCTTTTAGTAAACCGATTTTGGATTTAACATTCTCGGCGATGTTTAGAATTTTAAACTGAGACTGTTTATCCAAATAATATCCAGTAATATGCGGAGTTTTTGGATAAGTTGTTTCTAATAAGGGTTCTATTTGTGAAACATCTACCAGTAAGCTTTCAAAATCTTGTTGATATTCTTCAGGGAGAGGGATTCCTATAAAACATGACGTATATTCTTTCACTTTCACATCAGAAGTATATCAAGAAGTTCTAACATCGTACACTGAGACTACCTCAAGAAGCTACGGGACTAGGATGCCATTAGGATTTGCGATCTTAAAATTTTAAGACTTCCAAAGTAATTCTTTTTTCTGTCTACGCCAGCCTTTGATTTCCGCTTCTCTTCTACGCGCTTCTAAAAGAGTTTTAAATTCTTCTGAATATTTTAAGGTTGCAGGTCTTCGAATTTTTGTATAGTGGGCGCCCCACTTGGATTCGTTGTGTTGTTTTAGCCTTCGTTCTAGGTCATTGGTGCAACCGACATAGTAAGTCTTGTCAGCACATTCAAGAATATAAATAAAAAAAGACATGGATGAATTTTATCACTTCGTCGTCCTTCCTAATGTCATGACTCCTCAGTGCCTTCTTCGATTTTATTCTGTCGGAGACCCTGATGAGTGGAACGAAGAAGGGCTGGGAGACCAGGATTATAAATAATCCTTGCGGATTATGGAAGCTATTAATATTTAAGCGGCGTTTTCCAAAACTTGGAGTCTTTCTTCGTGGTCATCGACCTTTTCTTTAGTGCCCTTAACAATATCATATATATCTGGCAATAAATCCGTTTTTTTCTGGACATCTGTCATATCCAAATAGAGAGATTCTAACCTTTGGGAATGTTCATCAAGTTTCTTTGTAATAGACTTAAACTGGCTATCGTGTCCGTCAAGTTTCTTATTGACAGGCTTAAGTGCATCACCAATCTCAACCCTAACAATCTTAGTTATCTTTTTTAAATTTTCGTCAGTCACTTTTCAATAATAAACATCAAGTCTTTAAAAAACAAGAACTTCGCTGGCACTGGCTTGCTCCGCCCAGCGGAGTTGACTATGTGGAGACGAAGTCGAAAATCCTGGTGAGGGTGGGAACTTATTACATAAACCATTTCGTTTTCAATCACCAATTTGCTAAAATACGAAGGACATTGGGAGATCGTCTAATGGTAGGACAACAGCCTTTGGAGCTGTTTATTCAGGTTCGAATCCTGGTCTCCCAGCTCTAATTTGGCCTCAAAGCGATTTGGTGTTATATTTAAGTAATGATAAAAGCTTCTTGGGAAAAAGGAAAAAAATGGCTGGAAATAGCCAGAAGAAAAGTGAATAAAGCAAGAACTGGAATCCCCACCAAATATTTGCGCCGTCCCTGGCCAAGCGGCAATAAAATAAGGAACCATTAACTAGTCCCAATTTTTTATCTCAAAAAACTTCGCTTTTGACTAAATCCCCATTTACTTGTAATCTGGAATTAGGTAAATGGAAGGAGGTGATTAACAAATTATGAAAGCTCTCAGCACGGTTGCTTTCGCGCTCGTTGTCGTTGGCGCCCTTAATTGGGGCCTAGTCGCACTCTTAAACCTTAATCTCGTAACCCTTCTTTTGGGTTCGTGGCCAACACTCGAAAAAACCGCCTATATATTGGTAGGTGCTTCGGCAGTTTATGTAGGTGCTACGCACAAGTGGTAATTATAAAATTACCCCACACAAAATAAGCAGGTTCTAAACCGACTTGATAAAAGTCAGTCTATCGCCGCTAAGTATGTAGCGGATATGGATTGATCGGACGAAAATCCAAAGTTCCATGAAAAAATATCTGATACCAATATTTCTCCTTTTCATATTTGTTATCTTGGCAATTTTCTCTAAAAAAACTCCACCGGCCGCAAATAGCGGCCAAACGCCAGCTTCTAAAACCACAGTCTCCAACCCTTTGGCAATTGATTACATGCGAAGCCAGACTTACCCCGGCAGTAATATTACAATTGAGCAAAGCCTACCAGACGGCGTAAATTACAAACAATATATAGTTTCTTACAAATCCCAGGACCTTAAAATCTACGCCCTTCTCACGGTTCCGATGGGGGACAAGCCGAAAGACGGCTGGCCGGTAATTATTTTTAACCATGGATATATTCCACCAGAACAATATGTAACAACCGAGCGCTACATTGCCTATGTCGAGACATTTGCCACAAGCGGCTACATAGTTTTCAAATCAGATTACCGGGGAAATGACAAATCAGAAGGGGAGCCCGAAGGTGCTTATTATTCACCGGCTTATACTGTCGATATTTTAAATGCCGTCTCGTCAATCAAAAAGTTTGCAGACGCAAACCCAAACAAAATTGGCATGTGGGGCCATTCATTAGGGGGAAACATAACACTTCGCAACATAGAAGTGTCCACAGATATAAAAGCGGCCGTGATTTGGGCCGGCGTTACCGGATCTTACAACGATCTGATGAATAACTGGCAAAGACGTGTTCCCTTTCAACCGTCACCGAGACAGTTAGCACTAAGGAATGCCAACAGGGCAAACCTTACCCAAAAATATGGGACTCCAAAAGATAATCCAGTATTTTGGAGCGCTATTGACCCTTTTCATAACCTCAAATACATTTCGGCCCCGATTCAGCTCCACCATGGCGAAGCTGACGAAGAAGTTCCTTTATCTTTTTCCCAAAGGCTCGAAACGGCCCTAAAATCTGCCGGTAAAACTGTCGAACTTTACACTTATCCGGGCGCCGGCCACAACATCTCCGGCTCGTCATTTGAAACAGCCATCCAAAGATCACTCGACTTTTTCGCTAAATACCTCAAATGAGGGATTTACAAGCTCTCTTCCCTGTATCTAAAAAGGTGAATTTTATGACGAAGCCAAATTTTTCCCTTCAAACTTAATACCCGTTTTCGATTTGGCACTCCTTGCTAGAACTATATATCTTTTTCGCTCTTCGGCAAGCTCTCTGCGGTCACGGATCTCCTTGAATTTTTCATCAACGATTTTTTGGCATTCATGATCCGGGCATATGGTTTCCTCGTGAGTTACCATAGACCCCTTACCGTTTTCTTTATCCTTCCATTTCTTAGAAAAGATACGGATCTTCCCGCAACGGATACAGGTCGAGTTTGCCTGGTTTTGTATAAGCATTAACTAAAAACCTCGCTTACCAACTTTTGGATTTGTTGTAATTTCTGTCTCTGTTATCTCTATTTTCCTGCGGACGGGCTTCGTTAACTACCATCTTGCGGCCGTCTATTTCGTGACCGTTAAATTTCTTGATAGCTTCGTTTGCTTCATCGTCGGTTGTCATTTCCAGAAAAGCAAAACCTTTGCTTTGACCGGAAAACTTATCCGTGATTAGGTTTAAACTCGAAATCTTTCCAACTTGGGAAAACAGTTCTTCCAATTGAGCGCTAGTTACGCTATATGCAAGGTTTCCTACAAATAATCTTTTTGCCATATTGTTTTTAAATTCACCTCCTTTTAATTAATTAAAAATATCAAACAGATTTTTCTTAAATAAGATTCGAGTCGAGAAGTTTAGGAACTTAAACATAGCTTCCGGAGAATCAAAAACTTTTAAACACTTCTAACTTAAGCAGGGGTTATTGTACCAATTTAAAACGGATAAAGCAACAAACTCTAAATCTCTTTTATCTTCTCCCATGGAAATTCATCCCTGCCAAAATGCCCATAGGCCGCAGTCTTAAGATAGATCGGCCTTCTTAGGTCTAACTCCTCAATTATCCCCTTCACGGAAGTATTAATAACCTTTGAGGCAAAATCGTTTATAGCTTTTGGCGCCATCCTGGCAGTTCCAAACGTTTCAACTTCCTGCATTATAGGTTTTGTGGCACCGATAAAATAGGCAAGCCTAACTTCTGCTCTCTTGGCTAAACCATGCGCTACAATATTCTTGGCAATGTAGCGGGCCGCATAAGCTCCGGACCGATCAACTTTTGTCGGGTCTTTCCCACTAAAACATCCGCCGCCGACGCGCGCATACCCTCCGTACGTATCAACCACAATCTTCCTTCCCGTAACTCCGCTATCGGAAGCCGGACCGCCTAAATGCCAAACGCCGGTGCCGTTGACAATAACTTTGCTTCTACCTATCTTAAACCCGAACTGCGCAAGAACCTCCGAAATAACATGCTTACATAAATCATTTCTAACTTGAATAAGCTCTACTCTCTCCTCATGCGGAACCGCAAGGACAACGGTGGATACTCCATAAGGTTTCCCATTCTTATATTGACAGGTAACCTGCGATTTACCGTCCGGTCTAAGATAGGGAAGTATCTTGCTTTCCCGAACCTCGTCAATCCGCCGTGCAAGCGCATGGGCTATTGTTATTGGCAGCGGCATCAAGGATTTCGTCTCGTTTGACGCATATCCAAACATCATTCCCTGATCACCGGCACCGTCACTGTCAACACCTTTGGAGATCTCTACCGATTGCCCAGAGACGTAAACCTCGATTGGGGATTTATCGCTGAATTTATACTGGGGTTTAGTATAGCCTAAGCGCCTGATTTGCTCTTTGGCAATCTTGGTAATATCAACTTCAGCCGCCGCAGTCAACTCGCCGACAATAATTATTCTGTTTTTTGCCACAACCGTCTCGACGGCAACCCGGCCGCAGGGATCCTGCCGTAAAACTTCATCCAGGATAGCATCGGAAATTTGGTCACAAATTTTATCCGGGTGCCCGGCGCAAACCGATTCGGAAGTAAAAGTTGAAAAAGCTGCCATTTAAAAGGATATTTAACCACATCATAAACCAATCGGCAAAACTTCACCTGCGGTTGACTTTGCTAGAAAGCTTATCTAATACTTAAGAATAACCTTTCCTAAAATCTTTACTTTTTCTATCGGCCCAAGTTGAGCACTATCAACCGGATTATCGCCACCCACATAATATAAATCACCGGCAACTTTGCTAATGCGTTTAATGTAATTTTTATCGCCCTGCGCAAAAACAATCGCGTCACCTGCTTTAAACTTACCCCAGTTAAAAGTTAAAACGTGGTCTCCGGGGATAAAAGTCGGCACCATACTGCGTTCTCTTACTATAAACTTCCGAGGACTAAGAGTCCTCGGTATTTCCTTCAAGTTTACATGAGCGAGCAGATACATTAGTCCTCGCAAGTATGTATTCGCTTTCGCATTCATCCGTGGACTATTAGTCCACGGTGTTCTGCGAGCAAATATAAATCTGGAGAAGGGAAAGAAGTTCAAATTACTTTTTCGCCGCGTCCTTTGCCTTGGCAAACATTCCACTAATTTCGTCTACCGCTTTTATTAATTCCTCCGCGGCTTCCATATTAACGTCCTGCTTATTTTTAGAACAAAGCTTAACTGCTTTCCAAAAAGTTTCGTGCAGGTTTGGAAACGATTCCAAATGCTCCGGTTTGAAAAAATCAGCCCACAGAACAAAAAGTTCTTCCTTACACTTTCTAGCATGTTCTTCCTTTGTCAAAACAGCTCTTACGAATAAATTCCTGTCGCCAACAGTTTGATTTTCTTTGGGCAGTGCCTCTATTTTTTCGACCATCTTGCGGACGGTTTCGGCCGCAATTTGCGCGGGGCGCGGGTCATAAATTCCGCAGGGAACATCGCAGTGGGCTAAAGCCACTTTAGGAACAAAAACTTTATCTATTTTTCGCAGTAACAGGGCAAGCATTATTTTTTAAGAGCCAGATACCTTCTGTTAAGTTCAAGGCCGGAAGGTAAAAGCTTTTTACTTTGCAAAAAGTAGGCAACATTGTTTGCCAAAAGATAAGAGGCTGACATCCCAAGTGCAAAAATAGATCTTTCCAAAGCAACAATTGGAATCAACATAGTCCAATAAGCAGGTGTTGTCGGAAAAGCCCAAACCCAAACCGCACCGCCAACGGCATGAGATGCAAAAGTGGTAGCCAGACTTCTTGCTACTAAAAACCTGCTTCTAAACGGCCATACCACGAAGGGAATAAACCAAAACAATGTAAAGTACCATACCTCACGCCCGACCGGATTTGCCAAAAAGGCCAAAATTGCAATGGCCGGAATGGCTAAAGTTTTTTTGCCCGACTTGGAAAAAACCAAAACCCCGGCTATCATCGGCAACAGTCTAATCGTCGCAAAAAGCGCCAGAATTGAGGTCGTTTTGACACCGTTAAACCCGTGGAAGGCCAAATTTACAACCTGCATCAAAGAAACGGCAAACATACCCCAAATCCCGCCTAAAAACGCACCGGAAATGGGGTAGAACATATCGAAAAATGTAAGCCGTGCCTTTGTTCCTATTAAATTATTGACAGGAAGTTGGAGCAGTAAAAACCCTAAAACCGCAAAAATGGCGACAAAAATAATTTTGTTTTTAAAGTTACTCATCAATTTTCATTCCCGGAACAAAGGCGCCGGAGACTTCAAGGTTAGCTCCATTTATATAACTATTCTCAGGCGAAATCAAGAACATAAGAGCACGGATAACATCCGCGTGCGTTGCCGGCCGGCCTGAAGGAAAATCGGAGGCTTTGAAAATGTCGGCGGCCATCGAAGCCGGTGAAATCATATTTATCCGGATTCCATGCTTCGCCTCGTCTGCCGCCATTACCTTTGTAAGGACATATACTCCGGTCTTACCCAAAAAATATGGCGTCGACATTTCACGGATTATTAAGCGCTCACAACCAACCGCGCCGATATTAATAATCTGCCCGGATTTTTGCTTTCGCATCAAAGACAACGCCGCGCGGGATACATAAAGAGTCGAATATAAATTCGATTCGATCATATTCCGAAACTCACTGTTTGTCGTTTTTGCAAATTCTTTATAAAGGAAATTGCCAACATTGTTAACAAGAAGATCAATCCTTCCAAGTTTTTCCTCAACCTCACCCACCATTTTCTCGGTATCGGAATCACTTGTCACATTCGCCTTAACCATAATCGAATCGGGAGAAACTTCTTTAATCTCATCTAGTGCTTTCTTAGCGTCATCAGCGCTATGGAGATAGTGGAGGACTACGGTATAACCATCTTTTGCCAAAACCATGGCAATATCACGGCCAAGCCCCTTAGCAGAACCTGTAACGACCGCAACTTTCATCTTGGCAATTATATCAGGCCGCTCCTGATAATTGTTTACAATTCCTGTATTTGTTAGAATTCATCATACCTACGCGGGTGTAGTTTAATGGTAAAACGTCCGCTTGCCAAGTGGAAGAGCGAGGGTTCGATTCCCTTCACCCGCTCAAGATGGAAATTAGGTTCAAAATTCGCCAACGATTTTTCAAACTTCAAAATCTAGCCTTAAAATTGGTTCGATCCCCATGTACCGAGTACCGAAAAAAATCCAAAGAATTACTGCATCTGGTAGTATAATTCCAATAGTAATCAAATAATTATGCTAACAACTGCAATTGACGCCGCAAGAAAAGCCGGAAATAGTATTTTAGAACTTTCCACAAAGGAAATAAAATACTCGATGAAAAACAAGCACGATATTTTGGCAGAAGCCGATCTTGAATCCGAAAAAATAATAATAAATACGATTAAATCCAAGTATCCTAACCACAGCTTCTTATCGGAAGAAACTGGCGAGATAGATGGAAAATCCGATTATTTGTGGGCTATCGACCCGATAGACGGCACAATTAACTATTCTCGGGGTATAGAGGAGTATTGTATCTCTATTGCTTTAGCTAAAAATGGAAAACTTGTACTCGCCGTTGTTTATCAACCTGTTACCGATAAACTTTACACTGCAGAAAAAGGCAAAGGTGCTTTCCTAAACGGTAAAAAAATTGGTATTTCTAAAGAGTCATTTGCAATAAATATGCTGCTTGCAACGGATAATTCCTCAAACATAACAAGCAGAGCATCAAACTTTGAGATACTCTCCAAAATATGTACTAAAGTAAGACATTCAAGGATTTTTGGCTCGGGTGCGCTGCATTTAGCAAGGCTCGCCGAAGGGGAAATAGATTGCTATTTCAAAAAAAGATTTAATTATTGGGATTTTGCAGCCGGAACTTTATTGGTACAAGAGGCAGGAGGAATAGTAACTGATTTTAAGAACAGACCGATTGTCAAAAATTCTCCCGATATTATCGCGTCAAATGGAAAAATACACGATGAACTCGTCAAAATGCTGAATTCTGCATAAGTCTCGCATTCAACACCTCCAACTGAAACGCCAGCAATTTCGCTTCCTCTGAGTTGTCATTAAACATTTCCCTGAGTCCGACCCGAACCCCGTCTCCCGCTCACAATTCTTTTTTCTTTATCTCGCTCGCCAGACTTTCCTTCGCATTGCCATACCGGTAAACATAAAAAGCATTATCCCTATTTAGAAACTTCACTACATCAACCGGATTTACTCCAAGGTCTTTGGAAACCACAACCAAATCATTATCACTTACCAAACTCCAACCCATCGGCTTCTCCAAACACGCATAGGGAACAAAGTTATATCTTTCAAGCGTCACTTGCCCCGTCGTGGCGATACAGCCAAGTTTTGTCCCGCCATTTTTCTGCCAAGCGGCCGGGTCAACCCTGTTATAAAAAAGGTTAAACATATAAACTTGGTCCAAAATATCCGGCTGTTTAAAAACAAAGTAAACTTTTTTAGAAGAATTCTCGACTCTATTTAAAAAAGTAAAAAGATCTCGGTAACCATAAAACCATTTACCGGAATTCTCATGCGCAAAATGCCTAAAATAACCGTTGGCAAAAATGACGAAGTTAAATGCCAAAAGCAGAGTTAAAATCCCCTTAACTAATTTCCCTTTACTCTTAATTGAAAAATAAAAACCGTAACTTGTAAGTGCTACGAGAGCCGGAATCATAAGCGTTGTCCGGGTCGATGTCATCTGCGGCAATGTCGGCGCCGCGGCGATAGGGGAAAGAACCAACCATATTAAAATCACTTTCCACCCATTTGGTTTTTTATTTAAGAGAAAATAAAGCCCGGCCAAAAGGAAAGGGAGATCCCACCACAACATTAGCCCAAAACCCGCTCCGGGCACAACCATCCGAGTGATCTGGTCTACCTTTCCAAAAAGGAAATCAAAACGAAAACTGGCAAAATAGCCTTCTAGGAATTTCTGGCCGTAAACAATCCGGCGATTATCAATAACACTCCCGATTAGGCCATCCTGACGGGCAAATTCGCTAGACTCTTTAATAATATCCTGGTCCGAAAATGCCGAAACCCCTTTAAATCTCGCTTGTCCTCCATTTGAAAAAATTAAAATAAAAACAGTCATCAAAAAGATCGGCGCAGTAAATACAAAAGCTCTTTTTAATCCAAGTTTCTCTTTGTAGATAAAAACCAAAGCAATAACAAAAAGCGGCACAAAAACATAGGCCGAAAAATACGAAAGTATTGCAAGCACAAAAAATAGGGATGACAAAACCAAAAACTTATTTTTGTTGAGCCCTCTTAAAAGAAAATACGTTGCAAACACAACAAAAAAAATTGGAAGAGTAGCAAAAAAATCTACCCGGCTATAAGTAACGTGCCACGGAGAAATGGCAAGAAGTAAAGCTCCGGTAGAGGCCAAATTTTTGCGCCTGGTCAGCTCAAAAAGCAGGAAGTAGAAACCAACAACCGTCAAGCTCCCCAAAGTCGCATTAGGAACTCTGGCTCCCAGTGCATTTAGCCCAAATATTTTTATTGAAGGAACATTCAAGTAAATAAGGGCCGGAGGGACATAACCGTCAAAGGCCCTAAACAAAAACGGAAAACTCTTGCCATATTCGTCTCTGCCGGTTTTTAAGATCGAATACGCATTGTAAGCCGTCGATGCTTCATCCCAATCAACGGCAGGGGGGACAGTGGCAAGATTAAAAAAGCGCAGTATAAACGCAATAGCCAAAACCAAAACAATCATCTCAGTTAACCAAATTATTTTCCAAAATAAACTTTGCCAGGCCGCGTCCGGCAGCCTCATGACCAATGGGTGTAAAATGCCCATCCCAATCGTAGTAAAGCTTTTTACTCGATTCGCTTCTGAAATCACTAAGCAAGCTAACTGACGGCACTCCCAATTCATTCCCCAATTTAACCAAGTCATCAAGCGGTCTCGTTGCATAAACCTGACCGCGAGTAAATCCTCGGGTCAATCTTCCTTTACCCCACTGGTATCCATCAACCTGCATCGCATGGGGGTAAGTGAAAAATGCAAGCTTAAAATTCTTTTCCTTGGAAAACTCTAAAAACTGCCCGAAAGATTTCTTAGGAAGTCTCCATAAGGTTCCGTAAACACTCTCCGGCAGGTTTTCCCTAACCATAGCAAAGATGTCCGTTTCTACGTCTCCCTCTATAAACGGCGGGGATCCTTGCATTAAATATGGTTCGTTAAGTTTGTCCTTGATTAAGTTAGTAATTGCCACGTAGAGCTTTGATTGTCTTAAAAACATTTTGGCCGCCAGCCCAAACGGTAGTTTTTTATTTTCCTGCCATTTCGTTTCTTTTTTGAATATCTGAATACTGGCCTGGCTGCTGTTTATTTGTGCCGCAACCGATAAATAGTCGGGGTCAGCCTGGACTTGCGGATTAACATTTATATTCCTCTCATTCAAAAAATTGTAATAGCCGATTTCATCCTTAAAATCCGTCATATCCAAAGCCGCCACCACCAAATCAGGGTTAATCTTTTCAAAATTTTTCTTTAAAAACTCAAATTCCAAAACAGGGGAGTAAGTAGAAACACCTCCATTGATAACGTTTATCTTCTTACCGGTCTTTTGCACCAATTCCCTTTCAATAACCGTAGTAAAACGTTCGCCGGCGCTAACCCCGGCGCCTTCCGTATAACTGTCACCTAAAACCAAAATCCTGAATTCACCATCGGCCTTTGGTAAAACTTCACGGTCTCGCAAGCCCAAACTATTAATTTCATAAGAGACATCCCATTCGGAGGTTTTAGAACGGCATTTGCTGTTTGGCTTAAGTCTATGGTGCAATTCCTGGTCACTTTCGCGACACGCAAAAACCGGATCCATTTCCGTTCTCACCATCCTTAAACCAAATTCCAAAATCACCAGGGCGAAAATTACCGCCAAAACTATCAAAATAACCTTGGGGCGGCCAGGCGTAAGTTTCTTAAGTTTTTGTTTGAATTTCAAAAACACAACTTGTGCCCAAAAGCTTAGCACAATTGCAGAAAAAGAAGAAGCAGTACCGGCACGTAGAGGGAGTTAGAACTTTTTGGATTCAGAATCAGTACTTCCGGTTTTCTGCAACCTCATAAAAAATGTCTCTTGTCCAAAAACAGTTCTATTAAGAAAACCTCCCCAGACAGCGTCTAAATGTTGCGCCTTTGCAAATTCTATTTGGTCTGCACCAATGTAAACAGTTTTTTCTAAACCGAACTCCGCAAAATCACGGCTTGTTAAACACTCTGGATCCGGCGGACTATATAGCTCACCTATGTAAATTGATCCCTGAGGTTTTAATACTTTGGCCAAATCATGAAAATAATTTTTTGCTGAATTACAAAAAACCAGTCTTCCGTCTCTCAATCGGTATGGGTTAAGAAAGCCTCTATCTCGAATATAAATTTCACCGAAGACATTCATCAGCCAGATTTCATCAGCAACATCGGATTTTAACGGCAAGAAACCAAGTTCCCCTATAGCTTCGTGCCCTGTCGTCTCATATTTTTTCAACCCTGAAGCGTCTTGGTCGAGGCTAACATACATTACACTTGTATCTACATCTCGTTTAATTCCCCGTATTGGAGCTCCTGCACCACCTATTTCTACAATGACATGTTCTGGAGTCATAAAGCGGAATTATACTACTTTGTAGCTAAGCGTACAAACTATAAGTCAATTTTGTGCCGAGGGTCGGAGCGTAAGTAGATCGAGTTATAGTGGATATCTTCTATTCATGTTAAAATTGCCTGAGTTTTGACAAGAGGTTTTTTAGGGCAAGTGGTGGAATGGTAGACACGCAGCGTTCAGGACGCTGTGAGCGCAAGCTCTTGGAGGTTCGACTCCTCTCTTGCCCACCGCGTCAGAACTAGACTATTGTGTCTCGCAAAGATAATAAGTATTATCTCGCTCGGCTTTTAGCCTGTTCTTCCTTTCCAAAATTCGAAGAATTTTGGGCTGAATGATCAAAATGCTTTGCATTTTGAAGAGGAGAAATGATTGAGCGGTAAAAAGTTTTGTCTTATCAAAACTGATTTAAGCGAAATCCATTTTGACGAGCGGACGTGGTGAAATGGTATACACGCAGCCTTGAGGTGGCTGTGCCGAAAGGTGTGGAGGTTCGACTCCTCTCGTCCGCACTCATGGGCACTTAGCTCAGCTTGCCCCGCTTAGCGGGGTGAAGTTAGACCTGCCCGACGCAAGTGGACTCGTAGCTCAGTTGGTTAGAGCGTCTCGTTTACACCGAGAAGGTCAGAGGTTCGACTCCTCTCGAGTCCACAAGTCCAGTCGGACGGGGCGTCGCTAGATTCTCTTTGAGAATCGCATGCTATAGCCCTGAGTACTCGAAGGGGCACTGTATATTTACACTGCGAAGGTCGGGGGTTCCTGCCCGACATCGCCTACGCCTGCCCGACTTGACTTCGTCAACTCGAAGTCAGGCGGGGCTTCAGTCGTTGGCGGGCGGGCGATCCCTCAGTGCCCACACTAAAATGCTATTGTTGGAATTGCACTGGACTAAATGTTTTACACATACATATTAAAAAGCAAAAAGGATAAAAAACTTTATACCGGTTATACAAATAACTTAAGAGCAAGACTCCAGAAACATCAGTCACAAAAAGTTACTTCGACCAAATACAGAGAAGGTTTAGAGCTAATATATTTTGAAGGTTGTTTAGATGAAACCGATGCGAAGAAGAGAGAAAGATATTTAAAAAGCGGCCCCGGTAAAAAGTTTTTG
The DNA here is from genome assembly GCA_030647775.1 of Candidatus Curtissbacteria bacterium. GTDB lineage: Bacteria > Patescibacteriota > Microgenomatia > Curtissbacterales > GWA2-41-24 > JACPKK01. The sequence goes on along the minus strand of JAUSJC010000007.1, from coordinate 40,785 downwards.
AAAAATAGGTTGAAATTCTATTCTGAAAGAGCCGAGGCCCGTTAGAAGTTTGGTTATTATAACAAAGCACAATTCGTTCTTAAATTTTTGATATACTATGTAAAATAAAAATCGATCACCGTACTTCTAACGGGCCGAGGTGGCAGAGATGGTCAACGCACTCGTCTGAAAAACGAGCAATGTCGGTTCGAGTCCGACCCTCGGCACAATAACCCATAGTTTAACTACCGTCGCAACCAGTACAGCTCGGTTTAGTACTGTTTGGTATAATTTTGTCGTGACTCTCCCCAAATCAGAATTGAAAAAATCTCCTTTTAAATTAGGATTAATTGGATTTGGGAATATTGGAAGAGTGCATTACGATGTTTTAACTAAATCGGGACAGTTAGACTTTGTTGTTCAGGCTATTGCAGACATTAATCAACCTACTATAAGTAATATAAGATCGTATGGAGATTATAGAGAATTACTTAGAAATCCCGAAATCCAAGCAGTCAGTATAAATACTCCCCCTAATACACATCACCAACTTGTTATAGAAACTCTTAAGGAGAGGAAACATGTTTTAGTCGAGAAACCGCCTGCTTTAACTGTTGCACAATGTGATCAAATGATTGCCTTTGCACTTCAAAAAGAAAAAGTCCTCTTTATGGCGTTTCATGCTCGTTATAACCCTGCAGTTGAGGCAGCAAGATCAGAATTGAAAGGTAAAGATATTAGAAAGATTAATATTGATTATCGTGAATATGCACCAAACTATCATGCAGTTAACGGCTGGATCTTTGACCCTAAAGTTGCTGGAGGTGGTGTGTTAATGGATAGCGGCATTAATGCTCTTTCCATAGTTACATTTGTTCTTCCCGAACTACCATCTTTTGCGATTGATAATGCAAAATTTAATAAAGCTGGTGGTTTCAAAACCGAAACAGAAGCAGAAGTATCATTTTCTTGTGGAGATAAAGTAGTAGGAACAATTGTGATGGACTGGATGTATAAAGGTCCAGAAGTTCGTAAAGTTACTTTTGAAACTGATCAAGATCAATACACCGTTGATATTGTAAAAAATACTTTAAGCAAAAACGGCTATCGACTTATGAGTGTAGATGCAGGACGAGATGTCGTAGATCAAGAGTCAGAGTATAAAGGCGTATACCAAAATTTTGCCAGACATCTTCGCCTAAACGATTCACTAACAAGCACAAAAGAACTCGCGTTTATAAATGAAGCTTATCGAAAAGCGGGTTTGTACTCAATTAAATAATAAGTTCAACATAGTTAACCAGTGCCAGCAAGATTGGACGCCCTACTGACTACAATATCTCGAAGAGCCCAATAAAGTTATAATGTGTCAGTGTGTTTACTATTTGAGGTATATCCCATATAATTGCAACTAATAAATTAGACATAGACTGTTTCATGAAGTCGCTGCTTCTCTTAAGTCATTAGTAAACCAATAATTTTATATCTATGTTTATGACTGGATTTATCCCAGACGTAAAACGCCCGGGTTTTTTCAAAGCTATAAATAAATTTTATGAACATTTTATTTATTAGTCCCAATTTTTTACTGGAAAGCATAGGCAGTGTCGAACGTTATGCTGTTAACTTAATAGATTATAGGAGATTTTTAAAGACATGATCGCATACCTCATCTTAGTACATCAGTATCCTAACCAGTTCAAAAGACTCTTTAGGGCAATTTACCATTCCGCCAACTATTATCTGGTTCATGTGGATAAGAGATCAGGCGTTGGATTACAGACGGAGATACAAGATTTCTTGTCAGGTTTTCCTAACGCATCTTTGCTGAAGAGTGAAAGCACTCTTTGGGGGGGATACAGCCTAATAGATGCTGAATTGCGAGGCATTAAGGAGTTATTGAAGATGGGTTTGAAATGGGAATTCTTCATAAACCTTAGCGGACAGGATTTTCCTATAAAATCGCAGGCGTACATCCAAGATTTTCTTAATCGAAATATAGGTAAAGATTTCATCAAAGTATCTAACCAGAGCAAGGTTCGTCCTGAGACACTAAATCGGATTCAGAACTATGTTATCGAGTTTGGCAACAGGATAATACGCACTCCTATCAAGCGACCGTATCTTCGAGGTGTAACTCCTTATATCGGAACTCAGTGGATGATCTTGAGCAGGAAGTTCTGTGAATTTGTGTGCTACAGCCCTGAGGTCGAAAGGTTCAAGAGCTTCTATCGGCACACCTTCATCCCCGATGAAGGATTCTTTCAGACGGTAATAATGGATACTAGCTACAAGGGAATTATCGTCAATGACGATAAAAGGACAATCGAATGGGTGCCGATGGGAACAATAAAATTACGTCCAAGAAACTTCACATCCAATGACGCCGAATTCTTGCTAGCAAGTCAAGACTTGTTTGCCCGCAAATTCGACGAAACCGTTGATACAGGAATCTTGGGTATATTGGAGTCGAGAATCTATCGAATTGAGGTCCTGGATAGTAAAACTAGGGAAAGAATCGCCCTTCGAAACTCAATAAATATACGTTGGTTAAAAACTAGTTCAAACATAGTCCCAGATGGCCCAGGAATTGCTCACATGGTAAGAGCTGATGCTAAAAGTTAATTTTGAACCCAAAAAGTTCTCGCACTTCACTGAAGTTCCGAGCGACAAGTAACATCATCTACCCTTCGATTTCACACAGGGTCTAGCGACGTGCCGGCACATTATTTGACACCCGATTTTCCACATGGCATATTAAAGCCATAACATGCCAAAAAAACTTGGCCTCTTTTTTGTATGGCTGCTGCTTTCTCCAATCGTTTTGGGCTCATCGGCATTCTTGCTTTTAACTAACTCGGTAAAGATAAATAAGGTTATTTCAGAAGCAGGATCAATCGTTGCTCTGGGGTCAGATGCCGATTCGCTCAACGGGCAAGTCCTCGGGGTTCAAATTGCCGACCTGCGCCCTCTTTTAATTTCCAAAACCCTCAAAAATACTATTCTAGAACCTTATTCCAATTACATGGTAGAAATTGCCGATAAATACGACATTGATTACAGGCTGATCCCGGCTATTGCCATGAAGGAATCCGGCGGGGGTAATAAAGCACCCAAAAATACTTTTAATGCTTGGGGGTTCGAAAATGGTAAAACCCAATTTGATTCCTGGGAGCAGGCAATCGATATTGTCGGCAAAACACTTAAAGTTCGCTACATTGCCAAAGGTCTAATAACGCCGGAGCAAATTATGCCCGTTTACGCACCTCCGGCCATAGCGGCCGGCGGCAAATGGGCTCAAGACGTCAACTACTTCTTCTCCAAAATGGAAAGCTTCTAGCAATTCAGTGTACAATTTCCTAAATGGATTTTAGATTCCTAACAGCAGTCTTATTGGGGAAAACCGTCTCGCATCTCATCAGGTTTACCGGCGGCGGGGGAACGGCGGCTCCCGGTTATTATGCTTTGAAGATCGACCCTAACCTTACCCAAAAACTTGCCAAAAATCTTGATAAAAATATTCTTGTCTCCGGCACAAACGGCAAAACAACGACTTCGCGTCTGATCTCCCAAATACTGTCACAAAAACACCAAGTCGTTCATAACCGGCAAGGCTCCAATTTAATCCGCGGAATCGCCTCCACCCTCCTCAAAAACTCATCAATTAAAAAACAAAATGGAATAGGAATATGGGAAGTAGACGAAGCAGCGCTGGCTGAAGCAGTAGCGCAAACCTCTCCGGACATTATTGTGTTTTTAAACCTTTTCCGCGATCAGCTTGACAGGTACGGCGAAGTAAATAGTCTGCGCACAAAGTGGCAAAAAATCGTCTCGACTCTCCCCAAAAGTACAACATTGATATTAAACGCGGACGATCCCGGGATTTCCTATCTGGCCAAGTTTGCCAAATGCAAAGTCGCATTTTTCGGAATCCAAGATAAAAAGATTAACCTCCCGGAAGTATCAAACGTAGGGGATACAAGATACTGTCCAAACTGTAGCCAAAAGCTAATTTATAGCATACAATTTTCTTCCCACATAGGCCATTACCAATGTTCAAATTGCGGTTTTAAAAGGCCCAAGCCGCAAATTTCGGCATCCAACCTCAAATTTAGCCCTGATTTCTCAACCACCGTTCAATTCACTATTCACTATTCACTATTCACTATTCACTATAATCTTCCCGGCCTCTATAACGTCTACAACGTCTTGGCGGCTTGTGCTGTAAGTTCTGCACTGCAAATTACCTCAGCTGAAATCAAGACAAAAATCGCCAGTTTCTCTCCCGCTTTCGGCAGATTCCAAAAAATCAAGGTTAAAAATAAAAATATTCTAATTTTCTTAGTGAAAAACCCCACCGGCACAAATGAAGTATTAAGAACACTCGCAACCCAAAAAAACCTCAACCTCTTAACAATCTTAAACGACAATTATGCCGACGGGAAAGACGTTTCTTGGATATGGGACACCAACTGGGAAATCGTGGTTCCATCCGTGAAAAATATCTCCGTAAGTGGAATTCGAGGCTGGGATTTAGCAAATCGTCTTAAATATGCCGGCTTTAAATTGAATAAAAATAGTGTTTATAAAGATATTAATTACTCAATAGAAAAATCTCTGGAGAAACTGAACAGTAATGATACTCTAATCATTCTCCCAACATATACCGCACTCCTTTCCGTCCAAAAAACGCTGAATAAACTCGGAGGTAACTTAAAATGGCATCAAGACTAAATAAGTCAAAGTCGAAAGTCTTTTTCAGAATGAAAACGTCTCAAGTGGACAGTAACTCGAAACTCCAGCTTAATATCTGTCATTTATATCCCGATTTGATGGATACATACGGTGACAGGGGGAATATCATCGCTGTTGTCAAAAGATGCCAATGGCGGGGAATCGACGTCACTGTCTCAAATATTAGCGTTGGTGATTCACTTTCCACTTCTCACTTTGACTTTGACTTCTTCTTCTTTGGCGGCGGACAAGATATCCAGCAAGAAATCGTCGGAAAAGACCTGCAAAAGAAGGCTAAAGACCTCAAACGCGCCGTAGAGCAAGAATCGGTCATCTTATCCATTTGCGGAGGCTACCAGCTTCTGCAAAACTACTTTAAAACCCTGGATGGCAAAATGATAAAGGGTATCGGCATATTTGACGCGCATACCATAGGATCAACTACCCGCATGATCCAAAACCTCTTGATCAAAATCAATCCCACGATCCAGTCAGAAATCTCAGAAGCATATACGTCATTGCGAGGAGCGGAGCAACGAAGCAATCTCAAAACAGAAATAAAAGATTCTTTCGCTTCGCTCAGAATGACAGGGGAAGAGACTATACTAATCGGCTTCGAAAACCACAGCGGCAAAACATTTCTCGGATCGAACCTAAAACCGCTCGGTAAAGTCATCAAAGGATCAGGAAACAATGGGGAAGACGGCACGGAAGGCGCAGTTTATAAAAATGCTTTCGGCTGTTATCTCCATGGCTCGCTTCTCCCCAAAAACCCGCACTTTGCCGACTATCTGATCTCAAAAGCCTTGGAACGGCGCTACGGAGAAATAAAATTGGAACCGCTCGACGATTCAATCGAATGGCAAGCGCACAAACAAGCTATCAACCGTCCCCAGTCACAATAACCACATGTGCAATCGAAACTCACACCAGGTGTGTTTTGTGATCACACACCCGGTTAATCGATTAATTGGTGCTTAATTGCTTCCAACTTTTTTCCGTAATCTTCCTGATCGCTTACGAAACTTTTATAATCTTGGGTCGATTTGAAATGCCCAAACACTACATCTTTGGCACAAATCTTAGTTATGTCCAGACCAACAAATTCTCTATACGAAGACCATGTATAAGATTCTAAGTCTGAAGTAATATAACTCACTAAAGGATTGAGGTGTATATATCTCGAAAGGTGTACCAACTGCTCATCAGATTCCATATGTACAGCTTTAAACTCCCCTTGAAAAAGCGGTCCAACTCTTCCATTTTTAGTATTAAAATACTTTGCGTAACTGTTACACAATTTTCTAACAAACTCCATTACACCACCATCGCGTTCCTGGCGTAAAAGAAAGTGGAAATGGTTTGGCATTAAACAGTAGGAAGTTATCTCTACGATTTTTTTCGACTTGTCCAACTTAGTTGTCAACGGAGCAAAAAGAGAAAATCTTGGCTTGGGACCTTCGAGTTGGTAATAAAGAGTAGTTTTTAAAAAATGCTTGTAATCGAACTGGTTGAGAAAAAAGGTCATTTGCCCAACACCACGGTTAAAAATATGATAGTACTGACCATTAACAAAAGGCAACTTCCGATACGGCATACATTCAAGCCTATCACAAATCCGGACGTGCAATCTAAAACCACACCAGGTGTGTTTTGTGATCACTACACCTGTCTTAATTTAATGTCAAACAGAAAATTTTTGACCAAAAGGCGTGCTTGCAGTATACTTCCGACCATGACAGAAAGAAGTGCACTAGTTGATCAAAAACAACAAGCTCGACAGGAATATTACCAGGAAATTTTACAGGCTTTAGGTAAGCCTCCGCAAGATGGTACAGCTTATCCTATACCTGACTGTACACCCTTCTTTGCAGCAACATCAACAATTCATTCACCTTTTTTTCTACTTGTAGATCACAAGGAAATTGGTTTATTCCCATCAGGGTTTCACAAATATAATGCACCAGGAGGACTTGGTGATGGAAAGGTAATAGTGCAAGCAAAAAGACCCCTTGGAGATTCATGGGTGAAAGAACCATTAGTTGTAGTTGAAGGTCTTATTGCTAATCTCTCAAGAAGTATTATAAGAGGTGTCACACATTCGTTCTCCTTACGTGAGGATGGATTCCAAAGTTCTCATATTCGCTATTCAGTATGGGATGGTCTAGGAAACTTAATAGTAATTAGTCACCCAAGCCCTTGGTATTCACATGGGAAAGCTCCAGATCAAATTTGGGAAAGAGTTGCTGAAGCAATAAAATCTAATCCATTGCTTCCAGATGAACGCTTAACAATGACCCATCCACCCACAACACGACCTATTGCAATTAAGAATGTTGGGGCTTCAAGAGATTAGATGCAAGACATAATCAATCGTGCCTAGGAGAAAACTAAATTGAATGGCAAGCCCACAAACAAGCAATAAAACGAACAAATCGACCAAAATAAGTGTGCCGAGGAGAGGACTCGAACCTCCATGCCTTACGGCACCCGACAAAAATTGTGGGTCGGAGAGGAGTCGAACCTCCACGGGTTTAATCCCATACGCTCCTAAAGCGTACGCGTATACCATTTCGCCACCGACCCAAATTTAGACGGGCGCGTCTGCACTAGGTCCGAAGTCGAAAATCGACGAGGACCGCAGGGCTCTGTCTATTTCGCCACCTCGGCTCAAGCAAATTCTATCATCTTAGAGGAAAATAATGAACTAGTCTCATATCAGCAGGTCGCCTTGACACCTTTCAGTCATGCCAAAGGCGCTCCTCTGATATAAGCAACTTATAGTATATTTGCTTTTAGCCTTAAGAAGTAGTAAAATCACCTCAAATGCAGTTACCAATTAAACCAAGGACCGCTGCCAGAGCAGTTCTTGACCCTTTTGAAACCTTAACCGAAAATTTTGCTCCCATGGGGCAGGACATCCTCAAACAAATGGGCGGCGATAGGCTGGGCTTTGGCAGACCCCAAACAATCGGTAAGGAAGAACTCGCCAGAGAAAGAAAGAAAAAGGAACTGCAGGAAAAAGAAAAAGAGGACGACCAAAATTCCCAAAAAACTTACGAATTAATTCAGACGCAATACAGAGAACAACAGACCGCGGTAAATAGAGAACAACGGGAAATTAAAGAAGAGGTTGTTACTCTTACAAGCGAAGTTGTTAAACTGGCTAAATCTGCCGGCGTTGACACCAAAATTCACTTGGAAACTTTACCTAAAAAAATTGGTGTTATCGATATAAAAAGACTAACGGCAATCGTCAGATTCTTAAGGGTCAAGGCGACAGAAGCAAAAAGCGGCTCCGAACTTGTTTCCCAAAGGAAAAACGCCAAACGCACAACCGGCATGCTGGCATGGGTCAACGGTAAACAAATGAAAATCCACGAACAGGGCACAATGCAACTCCAAGGATAAATTAGGTGAACCCGAGAGGACTCGCCCGCCCGCCAACGACTGAAGCCCCGCCTGACTTCGAGTTGACGAAGTCAAGTCGGGCAGCGTAGGCGATGTCGGGCAGGAACCTCTGGCCTTCACAATGTGTGGAGTTGACAGGATTCGAACCTGTGACCTTGTCGATGTCAACGACACGCTCTAACCAGCTGAGCTACAACTCCTAAAGTTTTATAATTTTACAAGATTTGACAGATCTATACAATCTTACCTTAGAAGAGATTCTTCGTCTTCGACTCAGAATGACATGGCAGAGATTGCTTCGTCTCACGTTCATGTAAACTGAACGTGATCCTCGCAATGACAGAACTCGCAATGAAAGGTTCAGGATGACAAGTTAATGAAGAATATGTAAAATTAACTTTGTGGAAGACAAAGTTACCGGTGTAAATAAATACGAACTGACACATCGCACAAAAAAAGAGATTATGATTAACAATTTTATAGGCGGTTTAACCTGGAGCTTCGGCGCGTTTTTAGGCTTGATTCTTGTTGGTTTGGTAGCAGGCATAATAATTTCCAAAATCAATTTGGTGCCGGTTATTGGCAACTGGCTTAGCCAAATATTAAATCATGCTGCCCAAAACCTGCGCACTCCAATCCAACAGTAGATGAAAGACCACAGAGAAATCGGCAGAGAACTAGAATTATTTTTTACGGATGATATCGCTCCTGGCGCTCCGTTCTGGCTTCCCAAAGGAATGATTATCTTTAAAGAGTTGGAAAAGTTTATCCGTGAGTTAACCGAAAAAGCCGGCTATTTAGAAACATCTACTCCGATAATGGTCAAGAGCCAATTATTTAAAGATTCCGGGCATTGGACAAAATTTGGAGAACATAATATGTACAACTTAGCTCTTTACGAAGACGAAGAAGAACAGGCCTTTTTAGAAAATCTTGAATTAGCAGAAAAAAATGGTCAAGTAAAAGTTCTCAAACCTAAAGGTGGGACTCCTACCATTTGGCCTCAAGCAAACTATACATTAAAGCCCATGAATTGTCCCGAGTCTACAATTCTTTACAGATTTAAACAACGATCTTATAAGGAATTGCCGCTTAGACTTTCTGAAATTGGCCGGCTCCACAGGCGGGAAAAATCCGGCGAAGTAAATGGTCTTTTAAGGGTCAGGCAGCTAACAATGGATGATGCCCACATTTACGCCAGAGAAGACCAGATATTTGAAGAAACATCAAACATTTTAGATATGATAATGGAGTTTTATAAAAGCTTTGGATTTGAGTACGAATTCCGGCTTGCTACAAGACCGGAAGAGCGAGCGGGAAAAGATGAGAACTGGGATAAAGCAGAAAAAGATTTAGCTGAAGTCCTGAAGAAAAAAAATATAAAAGCTGGGAACAAGAAAGGTGATGGCGCCTTCTACGGTCCGAAAATTGACTTGCATATCAAAGACGCACTGGGACGCGAGTGGCAACTGGCAACAGTCCAGCTGGATTTTCACCAACCAGAAGCTTTCAAACTCGAATATATTGACGAAAAAGGCGAACCGCAAAGACCCGTAATGATCCACCGCGCAATCTTTGGATCTTTTGAACGATTCATCGCAATTTTGACAGAACATTTTCAAGGGGCTTTTCCAGTTTGGCTTTCGCCCGTCCAAGCGCAAGTATTACCAATCTCCGACAAGTTCATTCCCTATGCCAAAAATGTCGCCGACGATCTGAAATCGGCTGACATCCGCGTCGAGGTCGATGAAAGGAATGAGACCCTGCAGGCCAAAATCCGTGATGCCAGTATGCAAAAAGTTCCATACATTTTAATCGTTGGCGCCAAAGAGGAAAAAGCCAAAAAAGTTGCCGTCAGGACGCGTGAGGGTAAGGACGAAGGCGCTATGAATGTAGGAAAACTTATTGAAAAAATCAGAAATGACATCGAAAATAAATCATAAAAGATACCTGCCGGCCGGCCGGCAGGTTGCCAAAAAGGCTCTCGTCTGATACCATTTCTCAAGCTAAAGTAAGTGGAAGGACACTGGAATAAAGAAGTTTTATAAATTAAATCACCAAATCCAAGCCAAAGAGGTCCGTGTCCTGGATGAGGAAGGAAAGCAGCTCGATGTTATGCCGCTATCCGTTGCCCTAATGAGAGCCCAAGAGCTGGGCCTGGATTTAGTAGAAATAGCGCCGGAGGCGAGTCCGCCGGTTGCCAGAATTATCGATTATAAAAAGTTTAAGTATTTAGAAGAAAAAAAGGAAAAAGAAGCCAGGAAAAAAACCAAACAGACAGAACTAAAAGAAGTCCGTTTCACACCTTTTATAGGAGAACATGATTTGCAAACCGGTCTTAAAAAGGTAAAAGAGTTTCTTTCTGAAGGAAATTTAGTTAAAATATCCATTGTCTTCAAAGGAAGGCAGATGGCTCACCAGGAGTTTGGGCCAAAATTGTTAGAAAGGATATTAAAAGAGCTTGAGGGTCTTGCTCAAATGGAAAGACCGGCCAGAATGGAAGGCCGAAGATTTGTTTCCACAATCCGGGGAGCCAAAGGAACTATTAAAAAGGCACAAAAAAATGAACAAACAAAAAACGAAAAAAGCAGCGAGCAAACGGTTTAAGATTACGTCCACCGGGAAAATCCTGCGCGGAAGGCAAATGGCCGGCCACTTGAAATCCAATAAATCCCATAGCGCCCTGTCGCGCTACAAAAAGCAGGCGTACGTTTCTGGGCCGGAAAAAAAGACAATCGAAAGGCTGATGCCCTATGAGTAGAGTCAAAAGGGGAGTCACATCTCATCGCCGTCATAAAAACTTACTAAAACGCGCTAAAGGTTACCGCGGCGGCAGATCTAAACTTGTCAAAGAAGCCAAACAGGCAGTAGTTCATGCCGGACACGACGCTTATGTTGGCCGCAAGCAAAAAAAGCAACAAATGCGCGCTCTCTGGATTATTAGGCTTTCGGCCGCCCTTACCCCCCACGAAATTTCTTATAGCAGATTTATTGGCCTTCTTAAAAAGAAAAACGTGGAACTGGACAGAAAAGTCCTTTCGCAAATTGCCCTCGAAGACCCCAAAGCCTTTGACCAAATTGTTAAAAAAGTCGCCTAGGGCTTGGCTTCGAGAGGTTTTTTGTGGAATTCATTTGTTCTTATTCAAACTTCTTAGTACAATTGCTTCATGAATCCAAAAGTCAAAGAGGCGCTGGACAAATCACTAGCGCTAATCGAATCATCCGTCGATCCGAATAAAACTTATCTGGAGATCTTCGGCAAAGGCGGAATCTTTACCGTGCTTGCCGGGGAAATTAAAAATATCGAACCCCAAAACCGTGCCGCTTTCGGCCGGGATCTAAACTCCGCCAAAAGCCAAATCGAACAGGCGCTCCATATCAAGCGTTCGTCATTAGTCGTTAGTCGTTCGTCAGGATTTATCGACATTACCGCTCCCGGTAAAAAACAAAAAATCGGCCATTTGCATCTGGTTTCGCAGGCAATTGAAGAAATCGTCGGCATTTTCACAAAAATCGGTTTCTCACTCCAAAGTTATCCCGAAGTCGACTGGGACTGGTACGCCTTTGAATCCTTAAATATGCCCAAAAACCACCCGGCCCGCGATGACTGGGAGACGTTCTTCGTTAAAGCTCCCGCCAGCTCCCGCTACGGGAATCAAGTCCTAACACCCCACACCTCAAACGGCCAGGTTAGGGAAATGGAACGCGTTAAAACGTTTACCCCTCGAAGCCCGAAGGGCGAAGTGGGGCCGATCAGGATGCTTAATATCGCCCGCTGCTACAGAAGGCAAATCGACGTTTCCCATACCCCGATGTTTCACCAATTCGAAGGCCTCTACGTGGACAAAAACGTTTCTATACCCGAGTTGAAAGGCACTTTTGATTTTTTCACCACCAATTTCTTCGGCCCAAAAAGGGTCACGCGCCTAAGGCCGCACCATTTCCGTTTTACCGAACCCTCGTTTGAAGTCGACGTTACCTGCGGCGTCTGTTTGGGAAAAGGCTGCCGCATTTGTAAATCCGGCTGGCTGGAGCTTGGCGGCGCCGGCATGGTCCACCCTAATGTTTTGAAAGCCGGCGGCATCGACCCGCAAAAATACAGCGGCTTTGCTTTCGGCTGGGGAATAGAAAGAACGATTGCCATGAAGACAGAACTGCCGGACATTCGTCTTTTCTACCAAAACGACCTTAGATTTTTGGAGCAATTCTAAATGAATACTTTAAATGTCATTGCGAACGAAGTGAAGCAATCTCAAAATTCAGATTGCTTCGTCGCTTCGCTCCTCGCAATGACAATGGAGGATAGGGAATGAACATTACCGTTCCCGTATCCTGGCTTCGCGAATATTTAAAAACCGATGTTGCCGCCAAAACACTGGCCAACTACTTGACGCTTGCCGGCCCTTCGGTCGAGCGCATCCAAAAACACGGTACCGACCTTCTTCTGGAAGTTGAAGTTACCACCAACCGCCCCGACGCTTTTTCCGTCTTTGGTCTGGCTCGAGAGGCAAATACCATTTTAAATTTCGAAAACCAAAAATCGTCTCTCGTCCACCCCAAAGGTTTAAACACAAAACTTGACCCCGATACTAAAGATATTCTGGCACTCGACGTTTTAATAAAAGATAAGTCTCTTTGCCCGCGCTTTACCGCCATCATCCTGGATAACGTCAAAATTAAACCTTCGCCGGCTGAAATCAAAAACCGCCTGGAAGCTTCCGGCATCCGTGCAATTAACAATATCGTCGATATTTCAAACTACGTCATGCTCGAACTTGGCCAGCCGATGCACACCTTCGACTTTGACAAAATTAAAGGCTCCAAGATGATTCTGCGCGAGGCCAAAGAGGGCGAAAAATTAAAAACCTTGGACGGCCAGACCCGTTCACTCCCCAAAGGCACAATTGTAATAGAAGACGGCCAAAGGTTAATCGACCTTTGCGGCATCATGGGCGGCGAAAATTCCCAAATCAGCTTGCGCACCAAACGCGTTTTAATTTTTGTCCAGGCCTACGACCCGATCCGTATCCGCAAAACCACACAGGCTTTGGCCTTCAGGACTGACGCCGCCACGCGTTTTGGAAAGGGGATCGATTTGGAAGGTATTTTGCCCGCGCTTTCCCGCGCTGTTTATTTGGCCAAAAAAACAGCCGGCGCCAAAATTGCCTCGGAGTTAATTGATATATACCGCCATCCGCCGGCCGGCGGACCCAAAACAATCCACTTATCTTTACAAAAACTAGACCAATATCTTGGCATAACCCTGGAGCCCGCGAGAGCCGCCAGAATCCTTACGCTTCTTGGTTTTACCGTCAGTGTTTCCGCCCAGACTATAACCGCTACAGCTCCGTCTTGGAGAACCCAGGACATGAACTCTCAGGAAGATCTGATCGAAGAAATTGCCAGAATTTACGGATACCACCGCTTGCCCTCAAAATTACCGGAGGGCGAAGTCATAAACGAAAAAGAAAGCGACCTTTCCAAAGTCATATCCCTAAAAGAAGCCCTCAAATTCTTAGGCTTAACCGAAATAATTTCCTATTCGATTATCTCCAAAGAATTATTGGCCCTAACAGGGGTTCAACCCCTAAATGCTGTGGAACTGGCAAATCCCTTGTCGCAAGAATGGCAGTTCATGCGCCCGACAAATTTGGTATCGCTGGCGGCAATTATCGGCCAAAACCAAAATTTACACTCCGACATGAAGCTCTTCGAAATCGCCAAGACCTACATTAAAAACGGCGACAACTTACCAACCCAGAACCTCTACTTATCAATAGCCCTGCAAAACGCCGATTCTGCAAAGCAGAACTTCGCTTTTTATAAAGTTAAAGGCATTGTCGAAAATATTTTTGAGGCACTCGGCCGCGAAGTGAAATTTGAAAAACCGAAACAAAACCCACTTTTTATAAAGGACCAATCAGCGGATATAATAACCATAGGCCCTGAGCGTAGTCGAAGGGTCGGCGCGCTAGGCATACTCAGCCCTTCTATTACCACTTACTTTGGTATTGACGTTCCTGTCGCCGCTTGTGAGATCAATTTGACCACAGTTTACAGCCTACCGACTACGGCCAAAAACTATCGCCCGATTCCCAAATACCCGCCGGTTATCGAGGACATCAGCGCGATTTTCGATAAAGAGACCCTAATCGCCGACATTATCAAAGAAGTCAAAAAAGCCGGCGCGCCGCTTATAAAACAAATCGAAATTATTGACATTTACACCGATGAAAAGCTCGGCGCGGATAAAAAATCCATAACTTTGCGTTTGTATTATCAAAAATCCGATGGCACGCCAAACGCCGAAGCAGTCGAAAAAATCCGCGACGCCATCCAAATCGAACTTATCAAAAACCTAAAAGCACAAATTCGAAAATAAGCAATAGCTTTTCTATGAATAAGAGAACTTATTCCTCGTAAACTCAAAATGACAGAACTGGAAAAATTAAAAAAAGAAATCGAGGCCATAAAAGCCCGAAACGCCCGGGTTGAAAGAGACAAAGCCTGGGAGACAAGCTGGACGCGAAAAATCGCCGTCGCCGCGGCAACTTACGCAGTAGTCCTAATCTTTTTCCTTATCATCAAAATCGACCGCCTGTTCTTAAGCGCCATCGTCCCCACGCTCGGCTTCATACTCTCGACCCTATCCGTCGACATTCTCAAAAACTGGTGGCTCTCCAAAAAATCAAACTAGCCCGCCTCGGCTTTTCTTACACCAGAACAAAACGACGCGCCCCATTTTGGCATATCCTGATGGATTGTTTTTTTATCTAATTCAAAGAAGGATCACCGGGAGAAGGACCTGCGTGCCAATTAGGTTTAGGACCTATTGGTTCCCAGGGAGCGTTCCATTGTCCGCTCGAAAAGGCGATCCTGCTATCTCCGGAAGTCCTCCCTGCTAATTTTCCTCCCGTCATTCGGACAAATTTTTCAACAGCTGCGTCAGCTGCTCCCTCATCCGTAGCAAGGATTGACATCTTTGCAATAATCTCCGTACTGCCGTCACCGCCGATTCTAAGTTCAACAGGTTCAACCATGATGATAGCCCCACGATCCGGTTCTTCTTTGTGTTCGCCGTCTTCCCGTTCTGCCATTTTTTAAAATCTACCAAACCCCGCAGCCAAAGTCAAAACTAACCACCCTAGACTTATTCTGCTTTTTAAAATATAATTCTGCGCAATGAACGAACGGCCACTACTTGTCGACTATCACACTCAATCCATCGAGCACGGCTTTGCAAATCCACGCAGAGTAAGAGAAACAGTACAGGCGGCAGTAAACGGCGGGCTCTCTACAATTTGCTTAACCGACCATTATCCGCTTCCCCCAAGATTTGGAGATCCTACAGAAGAACACGACTGCGCCATGCCGCTTGCCGATTATCCCCAATATCAAAAGGAAGTAGACGCAGCGATGGCTGAATTTGGCGGACGGATAAAAATTTTAAGAGGCGCTGAAGTCGATTGGCTTCCCGAACACTATGAGTGGACAAAAGATCAAATTAACGCTTGGCCTTTTGATTACGTTATCGGATCCGTCCATTTTCTCGGCCAAATTAGAAATAGCGACGGTACGGAAGGAAATTTTCTTCTGGATTATAAAGAAGAGGAATTTCTAAGAGGTTTGGACCAGTTCGGAAGCATCAAATCTCTTGTGCACGCGTACTTCTTCGAAGTCGGAAGGATGGTAAGGTCCGGTTTATTCGACGGCGTCGGCCACTTGGATTTGATTAAAAAATACAACAACGGCAGTTTATTTACCCAAGACAAGCCGTGGTACAGAGACACGGTCATAGAAACTCTTAGGGTAATAGCAATGTCTGGAATGTCACTAGAGCTTAACGCTGCCGGTCTTGACAAAAAATGCCAAGAAGCATATCCGGCACAATGGGTTTTGGAATATGCAAGAATGCTTGGTATACCGCTAACAACCGGTTCAGACGGCCACACACCCGAAGGCATTGGCAGGAATTTGGACAAAGCAGTAGAACTAGCCAAAGCGGCCGGCTACACACAACTCGTGGAATATCGAAGACGCCAACAAAAAGCTGTTGCGATTTAATTTTCCCCGATTCTGTACCAAAAAAATCCGCAGACCCGTAAAATTAATTTACAAAGAAGAATTTAAAACGCTGGCCGCCGGAAGAGCGAGGGAAGCGGAAATTAAAAGGTTAAGACGAGCGGAAAAGGAAAAACTTTGGCTGCAAATTTAGCAAAGAGGCCGAGCAAGCTTCTGAAGGGCAAACGGTTCCCGCCGCTATCTGGCTTTCGTAATTTTCCAAATCAACGCTACTGCGGGCAAAAACAATAAAATCGCGATCCACCCCCAGTAAGAAAGATCAATGCCCAATAACATTTTTGGCACACCCAAAATCTTGGAAAGGTCATAAGCTTCCCACGGCGGCGTCTTTATTACATGCATAAAATATTCCCGCGCCAAAGAGGGAATTAATATGGCGGTAATAATTACCATGGTATCAAACCGGGAATCCAAAAGCCTTTTGCCTTTGGCAAATTTTGTAAAAATTAGAAAGAAGAGAAAAAAGTTTTCAAAAAAATTCGGGAAGAAAATCAAAAGGTTTCTTGCCCCCACAAGCGGAAAAACCAAAACACCCAAAGCCCTGTAGACAAAAGCGCCTATACCGATTTTCTTGGCCAGCTTATCTTTCCAGCGTAGGGTGGTGAAAGCGGCAAACGAAAGGTAGACGGTGTCAAAGACCTTGTCCCAAACCTGATACGCCTCCCATTGGGCCTCATTTTGGAGATGCAGAAAGTCGAAATCATTAATGTCAACGTAAATTGAGGCCAAAACCCCAAAAAGCGGCCACTTTAAAATTGACAGCGCCACCAACAGGCGGATCAAAGAAAGAACAATATATGCTTCGCTCACTACAAAAATATGCTATCACACCCCAAGTTCCTACTCTAGCCAATCCTCACCGCTTCGGGCTTTTTGTAGTACAATTCTAAAGATGAATTTATACTTCGATATTGAGACTATTCCGGCGCAGGAAAACCAGCATGGAATTTTAAAAGAGATCCACGCCAAAAAAAAGGCCGATGGCAAAAAGGTCGAAAGCAATTTTGACCAGTATCTGGCCGCTACAAGTTTTGACGGCGCGTTTGGCCAGATAATTTGTATCGGCTACGCAAAGGACGATAAGCCGGTCGAAGTTTTAAAAGGGGACGAAAAACAAATCCTAAAAGATTTCTGGGCTATTGCCGAAAACGCCCGCTTATTTATCGGGTTTAACAACATGGACTTTGACCTTAGGTTTATTTACCAAAGATCCATTGTTTGCGGCGAAAAACCCAGCGTTGATTTAAGTTTTGCCCGCTACCGAAATAACCCGATTTACGACATTATGCACGAGTGGAACAAGTGGGACTTGCGCTCGCACATTTCTTTGGACGGCCTGGCCAAAGCTCTGGGAATCCCAAGTTCCAAAGGCGGGGAAATCGAGGGCAAAGACGTCGCCCGCGCCTACACCGATGGAAGAATCAAGGAAATTTGTGATTACTGCAAAAAAGATGTAGAAGTCACCCGCGCCATTTACCGCAAGATGGTCTTTGCCCAACCACAACAACTGCCGTTTTAAGCTTACAAAGCATTTATTTGCAACTTATAATATAATTACCCGAATGATGGAACGACTAAATTCTCTTAGACCAGAAAGTTGGAGTTCTATGGTAGGCAGTTTAGGTTCTGCGGTAGGAAAAGTAGCCGGTACACCGGATATCTATACCCCCAAAGACGCCAGGCACGCGCTTTCCAAAATAAAAGATCCCCGGTATACTCTTGGCTCCGAAAAAGTTGATCCGCAAGATGAAACCGACCATGCCAGGATTTGGTCTTTAGACCCCGAAGTTTTAGACGAAGTTAAAAGTATTGTTAAAAATGCCAGCCACGTTCATGCATTGCCTTTTGTTCTGGGAACATACAATATGGGCAGTCGGACAATGAGAATGAACGATTTATCGCTGACCGACCCTTACATGGCTTTTCTAATGGCTTCCAGTGGTCTGGAAGGGTTCGCGATGCCTTTTCTTCGGGGTTTTTACTACTTCGGCCGAAGAAGCATTTGGCGACACGAATCTATCCACGCCAGACATCATCACCAAATGGCACACTTTCTGGAAAAAAGGGATATTAAAAAAAGATCCATAGAGGGAAATCAAACCTCCAAAATGGATGACGCAATGTACACTATCCACGAGGCAGGCATCGAAGAAGCCTTAACCAGGTGGCAAGCGCTAAAAGAAGCCAGGGGGGCCAAAGAAAAAGCAACTGCCGCCGCTGCGGTTCTTTTTTACATGGAATACGCTCCCTTTACAGGCGCCCGCAACTTTTTCATCGACACTAAAGAAAAAACTCTCGACTTAATTAACGAAGGTAAAATCCGAGTCCCTTTAAAAGTAGCTATCGGCGCGGGTGCGTTTATAGTACCGATATGGCTTGACGCACAAACCCATTATGCTGCTAACGTAGGAGAACTCATATCAAATGTTACTCCACTATCTAACGGTCAAGTTGAAACGGCTGTAACTAGAGGCACTATATATACAGGTATTGCTGTCGTATCCTCCTTATTTAGCACTAAGGAAAAGGGTGCACTACCAAAAGAGGACGAAGATGGGAACAGAATTCCCACAAGGGAATACAAATTCCCTTATGTTTACAGCCCGGTAACCTCTACCATAAGAACACTTGGCCTCATGTCCTATCTAAGCAGGGTTTGGGATGCAATACCAAACTACCGATACATCGAATCCCCCCGACAAGTAGAAGCTCTTAAAAAAGAAATTTCCGAAAGGCTTGCCCCCAAAACTTCCGACAGAGAACACGACTTTACGATGCAAGTTGTAAATGACGCCCTGAAACCGGCGCAGACTCGCCGTCGTTCCGCTTTTCCGCAAGACGTCTACGTTAAAGGGGGTTTTATTCCGGCCCTGTACCTGAACTTAAGAGACTTGTATCCGCGGACAAGTTAATGCCAAGAACGTTCCTCCGATATAAATCCGGACCCAGTCCTGATTCATGACCTTCGGTACCCAAACCCAACTCCCGTTTTAGCCTTCGTTATCCAAACTTTTCCAAAGCAGGCGCGAGGCAAAACTACGATAAGGCGACCACTTTTCCGAAATCTTCTCCAACTTCTCCTTAGAGGGATTTTTTATTCCGTATAATTTCTCGACAGCCCGGAGTAGTCCAAGGTCTCCGCTGGAAAAAACGTCCGGCCTACCCAAAGAAAAAATCAGAAACATTTCGGCGCTCCATGGCCCAATGCCGTGAACTTTGGTCAAATGCTCAATAATTTTCGCATCGGTCAAATCATCAATCCTTTCCAAATCCACATCGCGGCTAACAACTTTCGCTGCCAGATCTTTTATAAACGCCACTTTTGAATTGGACATGCCGACAGATCTTATTTTCGCGTCAGTTAGCTTTAAAAGCATCTCCGGATCAATCCGTCCATCTGGAAACAAATCGGTAAACCTTGCAAAAATAACCCGTGCCACTTTACCCGAAAGCTGTTGGCCAATAATCGTCCGGCATAACCTTTCAAAGTAGCTATCCGGTTTTACAATTTCCACAAGCTTAATTCGCAAGGACAGCCCGTAAATTTTCGGATCAACTTTTTTAAAGTGAGAAGCGTAAAGAGAGTTTTTCATAAAAGAGATTGCTTCGTCCCCGCCAACATCTAACGAAGTTGTGGCGGGTCCTCGCAATGACAAGCGGTATCTAGAGAGACTTTGGATCAAGCACAATTATCTTGTCGTCGTCCGCCCCCGGGTTTCCGCGGCCGTCGGTATTGTTGGTAGCAATATATAAAAGGTTGTCCGGCCCAATTACTACCTCACGCACTCTTCCCAAATCACTTACAACTTTTTGAGAAAGTGTCGGACTGTCTATCGAGATCTTGAAAAGCCCTTGACCTTTTAGCCCCGCAAAAAATAAATTACCGTCAAAAATCGCCGCCCCCGAAGGTGCCCATGTAGTAACCCCACTCTGGACAACAGGCAAAATCATTCCATTCCTTTTTTCATCTCCACGCACATCCGGCCAACCATAGTTTTTCCCCGGCTCAATTAAATTAACTTCGTCTGTCGCCGTATTGCCGTGCTCCGTTTCCCAAAGACGACCACGAGAGTCCCACGCCAAACCCTGCGGATTACGGTGGCCATACGAATAAACTCGGTTACCAAATGGATTACCAAAAGCCGCTTTGCCGCTTTCGTCGATTCTCAAGATTTTTCCTGCCAGCGAATTTGTGTCTTGAGCAAGAGATGGGTTGAGCGAATCTCCGGCGGTGATATAAAGATAACCATCCGGCCCAAACTTTATTCTGCCGCCATTATGAAAAACCGCACCGGGAATCGCGTCGACAATTACCATCCGGTCAGATAATTTTCCACCTGCAAACTTATACCTGACGACCCGATTTTTCGTATCATCGCCGTTTGAACTGTAAGTGTAGTAAACAAAAATGTAATTGTTAGCGGAAAACTTTGGCGAAACGGCTATTCCCAAAAGCCCACCTTCACCATACTGCTTTACCTCATCAATCGTAACAACGGAGGTAACAGCGCTTGTCCCTTTGGCAATAAGCTTGATTTCACCGCCTCGCTGGGTAAAAACAAGGTCTCCGCTTGGCAAAAAAGCAATCGCCCAAGGTACTTGCAAATTCTTGGCCAAAACTCCGATCCTGCGCTCGGCCGACACCGCTTGACCTTGCAACGATGTAATTTGACCGGTCTTCGTTTGATTCCTAGACAGAAAAATTACTCCGCTAACAAAAATCACAAAAACCAGTACTCCCCAAACCTTCTTCACAACCTCTCAATTATATACCAGCTAAATGTACTTTCTGCTAAAATCAAGACCAGTCACAGACGAAAGACTACCAATGCTCCCGACGCCGGAAGAATTAACCGAAGAAATTTCCAGAAGCTGGAGGACTCCGGAGAGGAAAGGGCAAACTCCGGTTCTTGTTCTTTTGGCCGGTTTTCAGGGATCCGGCAAAACAACCCTCGCCCAAAGGATTGTGGATTATTTAGGTTTCACGTTAATCTCCCCGGACATTATCAGGCAAAAGTTATTTGACAGAAATATTCATCACTCGAAGGAATTTACAAACCTTGTTGACGAAACGAGAGACAGTCTGATTAAAAGAGCGGTCTTGGCGGGCATCTCGGCCGTCTGCGATACCAATATGGTTCCCGGGAGGGTAATCAAAATTATAAGTGATCTTAAAGGCCAAAAATATAAACTCGTAACCATCTTTTTAGATGCACCCCGTCAGGTGCTGGCAAAAAGGATCGAGGAGCGTCCGCAGACAGCAGGAGTCTACCGCGGTACGACAGGAGAGCTTGAGAAGTCAATAACAACCCATGGCGATATCACCAAAGAAGACTACGACGTGGTTATCAATACAGAAGAAAATAGTCCCGGGCAGGCCCTCTCATGCGCCGCCAGGGCAATTATGCGCGCAATAATCGGCCTAGACAAAAAATGACCAGCAAAACGCCTATCGACCAGCTTAAAAAGAAGCTAACTACTGAGCAATATAACATTTGTTTTCTAAAAGGCACCGAGCCGCCGTTTAGCGGAAAATATGCCGACAACCACGAACCCGGAATGTATAAATGCGTAGTCTGCGGCCGGGGACTTTTTTCCTCCGGCGCCAAATTCGATAGCAACACCGGCTGGCCAAGTTTCGACGACCCGATAAATGGCAAAAATTTAAAATTTGAAAAAGATATGTCGCTGGGCATGGAACGAACAGAAGTCACCTGTGCCAACTGCGGCGCGCACCTTGGCCACGTTTTTGACGACGGCCCGACTGATACGGGAAAAAGGTACTGTATTAACTCTTTGGCACTAGACTTTAAACCAGAATAGTTTACCCTGAGGGAAATCGAAGGGTTACTGCATTAACTCTCTTGCACTCAACTTTGTACCTAAAAAATAATTTTAGTACGGCTGGCCTACCGAGACTTCCACTTCGGCGCTGCTGTCTTTCCCCGCGTCGTTATACGCCTTTACCTTAAGCTTACGATGCGGCTTGCTGCTGCCGGCAATGGCGCTATCAAACTCATAACTAAAGCCGTAGGTCCCGCTTGAATCGTTTTTCTTAGCATCATTAATATCTTTAAAATCCCCATTTTCGTCCCCGACGTAAAATTCTACCTTGTTAATTTTACTGTTACTCGTCACCTTAGCTGTAATATCGATCTTATATTTTCCATCCAAGTTTTGAGTGACCTCATATTGATCACTATGGCTGGTAATCTTGACGTTAATATCGCCTCCCGGCGCAGAAAGGGAATTGACAAGATCGGTCGGCGGACGATAGCGCGCGTCCTGCGTCTGCGCCCAGGCGTTAATTCCGTCCTGCCACCTGTTTTTGCCGTCTGTCGAAACCGGATCAAATTCGGTAAAGACATAAAAATCCTGCCCGTTTAGGGTTTTTTCCACCAGGCAATCGCGAGTCGGCTCCGTTCCTTTGATAAAATATTCGCTACGCTTTGGCAAATCCCGGCAAGGCAAACCGCCGCCCAAAGAATCGATTTCCAAAGCCGTCACGTTATCGGGCTTTTGGAAACTTTCGCTGCCGCGGCCGGAAAGTGCTTCCCGCATAATCCTATTCCAAATTGGCGTGGCGCCGGTAATCCCCGAAGCAATCGCTGGATTCATCGGCGAATTATCGTTATTGCCGACCCAGACACCGACAACCGCCGATGGCGTGTAGCCAACTGTCCAATTATCGCGCTTATCGTCTGTCGTTCCGGTTTTTACAGCCACCGTCTTGCCGGGAATATTAAGAAACGACCCCAACCCGAAAGCGTCCGCGCGCGCGTTATTATCCGAAAGTATATGGGAAATCAAAAAGGTAATGTCTTTCCCTAAAACGTCGCGGCCGCGAACATCTTTTTCGTCTTTAACCTCTTCCAAGACTTTGCCGCTCCTGTCTTCAACCTTAAGGATCGAAATCGGATCATGGTAAGTTCCGGCCGCCGCAAGCGTGCCGTAACCGTTGGCCAGTTCCAGAAGCCTCACCTCGCCGCCGCCCAAAGTTACGGAAAGCCCAAAGCGTTTTAAATTATCGTCCGTCGGCTCCAGACTTTTTAAACCGGCGTCATAAGCGGTGCGCAGCATATTTTTAATACCGACGAGAGCTGTCATTTTAACCGCCGGAATGTTTATCGAATTGGCAAGGGCAAAGCGCACTTGCACAGGGCCCCTGAATTTACCGTCGTAATTAACCGGTTTATAGATCGGTAGGTTTACACCGCCCGGAAATTCCGTCGGCACATCCAACAGTACCGTTGCGGGCGTATAACCGGCTTTAAAAGCCGTCGCGTATGTAAACGGCTTGAGAGCCGAACCGGGCTGGCGCAGCGACATAGCCACATTAACCTGGCCGTCGTAATCCTTGGCAAAATAATCTTTGGAACCGACCATCGCCAGAATTTCTCCGGTTTTTGGATCCACAATAACCGCCGCACCGTTGCCGACTTTCAAATTGGCCAGTTTGGCAATTTCCTCACTTACTATACTTTGGGCCTTGTTTTGCAAATCCAAATTTAAAGTTGTTGTAACCTTAAGGCCGCCCTGTTCGACAAACTTCTCACCGTAGCGCTGGGTCAAAATATCTTTGACGTAAAAAACAAAATGCGGCGCGGCAATCCCTTTATCGTTTGTGGAAAACTTTATACTTGGAATATCGCGCTGGAGCTGATCCTCTTGGGCGCGGGTTATATAACCGTCTTCCCGCATCCGGCGCCCAACATCAAAGGCGCGTTTAACATATGCCTTCGGGTTTGTCCCGTATGGTGAATAGAAAGAAGGCGCCTGCGGCATCCCCGCCAAAATGACAGCTTCGGCAAGCGTTAAATCTTTGGCCTCGCGGCCAAAGTAAGTTTGCGCCGCCGCCTCTATTCCCCAAGCCGTTCCACCGTAAGGTACTTCATTTAAATAAATCTGCAAAATTTCGTCTTTTGAGTACTTGCGCTCGACCTGAATCGACAGGATAAACTCCTTGACTTTTCGAGTCAGCGTCCTTTCCGAAGAAAGCAGGGTGTTTTTGACAACCTGCTGGGTAATTGTCGAACCGCCCTGGAGTTTCCGAAATACCACAATGTTAAAGGCAGACCTCAAAATCCCAAACGCCGAGAAACCGCTGTGCTTATAAAAATCTTTGTCCTCAATGGAAATTGTCGCTTCCTTAACGTATGGGGGCAGGCCGTTCCAGTTAACAAGCGCCCGGTTTTTATCGCCGTAAATGTCGTACAAAAGCTTGTTATTCCTATCGTAAATTTTTGTTGAGAGCGAAGCATCACGTGCCGTCAACTTGTAAGGAGTAGGCAAGTCACGGGCAAAAATTATAAAGGCAAAAACGGTTAAAACGATTAAACCGATTAAAGAGAAAAAGGTAATTGTAGAAAAAAGCCCTAAAAACTTTATCCAAAAACGCCGCTTGTTAAAACCCGATTCCCGCAAAAACGGGTGGTTCGGGTGAGACTTTAAAGCAAGCCTTGATATACTTGAAGAAAACCGGCGCGCGCCGGGCCGATACTGCGCAAACTTCACTTTGGTAATTATATATCTTGATCTATTACATGTCGATCAGTTTGCCATAAATTTACCGTGCCAAAAATTGCAGTTATTAGCAAATAGAAGTACAATGCACGCCGACTTTTAAAATGGCAGAACGCGTAGCAGTAATTGGCGGAGAGGGGAATATGGGTCGTCTTACAACAACCCTATTTCAGCACATAGGTCACGAGACCGTTGTATCTGACGTGGCAAATCCAAATACCCTCACGCCTATTGAAGCAATTCGCTCATCTAGAATTGTTTTCTTTTCAGTCTTACCAATAGCAGAAATCCCAAAAATACTGGCGGCAGCCGCAGACATCATTACTCCAGACCATATAATTCTTGATAATGCTTCTTCAAAA
Source organism: Candidatus Curtissbacteria bacterium (assembly GCA_030647775.1). Classification (GTDB taxonomy): domain Bacteria; phylum Patescibacteriota; class Microgenomatia; order Curtissbacterales; family GWA2-41-24; genus JACPKK01. Next base: position 15,694 of record JAUSJC010000007.1, on the reverse strand, counting down.
ACGCCACTCATACAAACCTTAAATAATCTAGCAAATAAGGGCCTAAGCGTTTGCTCAACCCATCCACTATGTAAGCATGATCAGCCGCTTCACGGACAAAAAGTATTATTGATGGACGTAGGCCCAAGACCAGAGCAAGCCAGGCATCTTGCCGAAAGATTGTACACGCAAGCAGGCATGGTGGTAGTCGAAATGCCTTTTGAAGCACATGACCATTCAATGTTAATCGTCCAAGGCTTACCTCACCTATTATGGCGTGCAGTCGGTGAAGTCTACGCAAAAAGAGGCATTGATCCCGAAGCTTTACAGCAAATAGGTACTGCCAATTTTCGTCTGTTCGATCTGGCAATGTGGAGAACATTAATACAAATGCCGGAGATTTCAAGTGAAATTATCAGGAATTTTCTTGATCAAGAAGAAGGCAACCAACTTGTTACAGACTTGCAAGAAGCAGTGACGTCTATTATTGCGTCAGATGATAGAACTCAGCTTTCAGAGAGTTTAAGACAAGACGCAGATCAACTTGATCAAAACGGTATTAGAACAAGGATGAACGAAATTTCTACAACTGTGCTGGAAGGCTTAGCCAATTTGGATGTTGAATCACTAATGGTTATCTCGCCAGTCGATAAGGCTGGCGTACTTGAGAAAATGGCAGGTGCTTTTGCAAAAGCAGGCATTAGTTTAACCGAAATACGTTCACATGTTTCGGACGGTACTGTTAAGTTCCGAATAGGAATAGACGAAAAAACTTCAAATCCCACAACTCTTAAAAGAGCAATCACACTTTTAATCCGAAGAGGCTTTGCTGTAATTGAATTACCTAAATAGACCTAACTAGCATAAAATTTATTCAGAGTGTAATATCTTAAACATGGATATAGACGAACTTTTAACCCGCGGGGTTAGTGAAATCCTCCCGGACAAATCAGGTCTGGAAAAAATAATGGCGGGTAAAAAAATCCGCGTTTACTTGGGCGTGGACGCAACCGGTCCGCACCTACACTTAGGCCACACAATTCCGCTTAGAAAATTAAATGAGTTTGCCCAAGCGGGGCATGAAGCAATTCTTCTGTTTGGCACCGGCACAGTTTTGGCCGGAGACCCGAGCCAACGCGCCCACGCCCGTGCCAAAATCACCCAAAAAGAGATTGATGAAAACATCAAAACCTGGAAAGACCAAGCCGGAAAAGTTGTCGACCTTTCCAAAGTCCAAATAAAACAAAACGGTGATTGGCTCCTAAAACTAACTTACGCCGATATCTTAAACATTGCTTCCAACATTTCATCAGTCCAATTATTCAAAAGAGAAATGTTCCAAAGAAGAATTGAGGCGGGGGACACCGTTTGGACTCAGGAAACCCTTTATCCGCTGTTCCAAGGTTACGATTCGGTTGCCATGGATGTCGATTTGGAAATCGGCGGCACCGACCAAACTTTTAATATGTTAATCGGCCGCGAACTGCAAAAGAAAATGAATAACCGCGAAAAATATGTCCTGATAACTCCGCTTATTTCAGGCACCGACGGCAAACCGATGAGCAAATCCTCCGGCAACTGCATTTGGCTCGACGATTCGCCGGGCGATATGTTTGGCAAAATCATGGCCATCGCCGACAACGAAATTGAATCTTATTGGGTAAACCTCACCGGTCTTCCCAAAGAAGATTTGAGACCTATGGATGCCAAAAAGAAATTAGCTTTCGAAATCGTCAAAACTTATCATGGCGAAAGCGAAGCGAAAAAGGCGCAAGAGAAATTTGAACAGCTTTTCCAAAAAGGGGGAGTCTCCGAGTCAACCCCCGAAATTAAACTTAGCCAACCCAGCGTTGAACTGGTCGACTTTCTGGTAGAAAATAATTTGGCGCCTTCAAAATCCGAAGCCAAACGGCTAATTGCAAACGGCGCCATCGAGGTCGACGGCCAAACGATTAGCGAAGATGAAATCGAATTTACCAACAATCAGGTTATGCGCGTTGGTAAAAAGAAATTTGTTAGAATAACTATCGAGTAGTCATCCTGAACTCGTTTCAGGATCTAGATGCCGAAACTAGTTCGGCATGACAATAAAAATGAGTCTTTTTAAAAAACGCTACCTTAAATACGTTTGGAAAGCGGTAATTGTTATCGCCGGCTTAAGTTTGCTAATTGGCCAGGTCATGTTTTATATCCGTTGACACTACACTTCAAGATAACGTGAACCCTCAAACAAAAGTAGCAGATCTGCCCGGAGTCGGCGCTTTTTACAAACTCAAGTTAAAACGGCTCGGGATTGAAACTGTCGAGGATTTAATCTACCATTTTCCGTTCCGCTATGACGATTTTTCCAAAGTAGAGGAAATTAGAAACATCGTCCCCGGCGAAAAATTAAGTGTCCAAGGCGTCATTTGGCAGATCAAAAATATCCGTACCCGTTTTGGTAAATTCATCACAACCGCCCAGGTTGCCGACCAATCAGGCGTCGTCGACGTTATTTGGTTTAACCAGCCGTATTTAACAAAAACCTTGAAGGCCGGCACGCCAATTTCCTTATCCGGCAAAGTTGATACTTCCGGCCCCCGCCCCAAGCTTATGTCTCCCGCTTACGAAATTCTCCGAAGTAGCCAACAACCAAGCAGTGTAGGGTCCGACCCTACAAACATTCAACAGGGTCGGACCCTACACACCGCAGCGCTTGTTCCCATCTATCCCGAAACCGAAGGCGTTTCCAGTAAATGGCTCCGCGCCAAAATTGCCGCAATTTTACCCGTCTACCTAAAAACCCAAAAGGATTTTTTGCCGCAAGATATTATTTCCCGAGAAAAATTAATCAGCATTGATTCTGCTTTGCAGAAAATCCACTTTCCCAAAAAATGGGAAGAGATCGAAACCGCCCGCTCGCGCCTTGCCTTTGACGAGCTTTTTCTAATCCAGCTTGCTTCGACGCTAAGGAAAAGGGAGTGGCAAAGCGAAAAAACCGCTCCCGAAATAAAAGCGGATCCCGAAAAAATCAAACAACTGATATCAAATCTTCCTTTTACTTTAACCGCGGCCCAAAAACGCGCCACGGATCAAATCACGGCCGACCTTTCCCGAAAAACTCCCCAAAACAGGCTTTTGGAAGGCGACGTCGGCTCCGGCAAAACGGTTGTTGCCGCCATTGCCGCCTACGTCACGCTTTTGGCAGGTTTCGACGTTTTATTTGCCGCGCCCACCGAAATTCTGGCTTTCCAGCACCAAAAAACTTTAGACGCTATCTTGTCTCCTTTAAAAATCAAGGTCGGCATCTGGACCGGCAGCAGAAAAGTTGCCGGTGACATCACTTGCGGTACCCACGCACTTTTTCAAACTTTCAAACCCAAGCGCCAGGTCGGCTTCATCATCGTCGACGAACAGCACCGTTTCGGCGTCGCCCAGCGCGCCAAACTTTTCCAAGACCAAACTAAAAAATTCACTCCTCACTTTTTAACCATGACGGCTACTCCCATCCCCAGAACCCTCGCCCTGACTCTTTACCGCGACCTTGACCTTTCGGTTTTGGACGAAATGCCCCTCGGCCGCCTAAAAATTTCCACCCATGTGGTTCCAAACGCCAAAAGAAACGACGCGTACAAATTTATTGAAAAACAAATCGCAGACGGCAGGCAAGCATTTATCCTGACGCCTTTTGTCGAACCTTCGGAAACCATGGCTTCGGTAAAATCGGCAACCGAAGAATTTAAAAAGCTGAAAAAAATCTTCTCGCCTGCCCGTCATCCTGAACTCGTTTCAGGATCTAACAGTTCTCGACCTGCCTTGCCGGCAGGCAGGCAAGCTCGAACCATAAAGTTAGGCCTCCTTCACGGCCGCCTCAAATCCAAAGGAAAAGAGAAGATAATTAATGATTTTAAGAAAAACAAAATTCAAATTCTCGTCACCACTCCGGTTGTCGAAGTCGGAATCGACATTCCCAATGCTACCGTCATGATGATCGAATCGGCCGACCGCTTTGGTTTGGCTCAACTGCACCAGCTTAGGGGCCGGGTCGGCAGAGGAGAGCATCAATCCTATTGCCTCTTGTTTACCGATTCGCGCGGCGAGAATTCCGTCCGCCGCCTGAAGAGTATGGAAAAAATCCATGCCGGCTTTGAACTGGCCGAAATCGATCTTAAGATGCGCGGAGCAGGGGAAATCTTCGGCCTTAGACAATCGGGCTTTATCAATCTTAAAATCGCCGACCTTTCCGATACCGTTACTTTGGCAAAGACACAAAGAGAAGCGGATGCCATTATCAAAAAAGACCCGGCTCTCAAAACCTATCCGGCTCTGCTGGAAAAAATCAGCTCCGTCCAGTCCGACTACGTCCAGCCAAATTGACATATTGACAACCGTGAAAACCCGGAGTTACTATTAACTCACTTAAAACTGTGTCGCTTGCCCGAGCAGTTTTTTTGTTAGGGAAAATATGGTAGAACAACATTTCGCATCAAGAAAAACAATACCGGATTGCGGTAGAAGCTCTACAAAGTTAGCAAACGGTACGCCGGATCGTCCGCCAGTAACAACTTCCACTTTTACCTTAGATACGATCAGAAGAGATGAAACAAGAATTCGAGGCCGGCAAATCGAAATTACCCAACCACCTGTCCCATGCCAGGTAGTAAACGTTGGCGGAGGAAGAGCAATCGGCGGAGGGACGAGCGATGAAGCTATTCATCGATGGAGAAAAAAGGGCCGCCGCAGCGCTTGACATAAGCCTCAATCAAAGTTATCATCACCCAACGGACAGCCACGGCCCGCATAGACGCGAGGCTTGCTGTTTTTTAGTGACTTGATACTTAACACTTAAATACTTAATACTTAAACCATGACTCCGCTTCCAAAAAAGAAACACGCCAAGTCCAGGACCCGCACCAGGAAGGCCGCGATTTCGCTGAAAATGCCAAGTTTGATTACTTGTTCAAAGTGCAGTGGCCTAAGATTCGCGCACCACGCGTGCCCCAGTTGCGGATTTTACGAAAAAAGTGCAAAGCCGGGTAAACCTGTAAATGAAAAAAAGGAGTGACCCTAGGCACCTGGCCCGCGTTAAGGCGATAAGGGACTTGTTTGCAAATAGTTTTTCCCGCCCGCCAACGACTGAAGCCCCGCCTGACTTCGAGTTGACGAAGTCAAGTCGGGCAGGCGTAGGCAATGTCGGGCAGGCGCCGAATAAATCGGCATTGGGCGATCTCTCAAAAAAAGTATTGGCAAAACAAAGTTCAATCGATAAATTAATTACCGCAAACGCCCCGGCTTGGCCGCTTGCCCAAATCGCCAAGATAGACCTTGCGGTTTTGCGGCTTGCAATATACGAGCTGGAATTTCAAACAAAAAAGGAGCCTTACAAGGTCATAATCGATGAAGCAGTCGAGATCGCTAAAGAATACGGCAACGATTCTTCACCCGCTTTTATCAATGGCGTTTTGGGTTCTATAGTCGCTCGAAAGCCCAAGTGAAGGCGACTACATACTTTCGAGCTCCTGTAAACTAAGTTCTCGGAAGTTTATAATGAAGAAAGGAAATAAGAAGGAAAGTTCTCGATAAACTCGAACAATACTTCGATTTCACTCAGTACAAGTATTCTTCGAGTGAGTTCTGCATTGCAGAACGAATCGAGAAGTTTCCTTAAATACTATGCTTATCGATTATTCCGAAGATGTTAGAAAAATAATAGCCGCGCAGTTCGGCCTCGAAGAAGAAGACGTCGAGGAAGAATCCCTTCTGGATGAAGATTTAAATATTTCCGAGCTGGATCTTGAGGATGTAATTTCTATTCTTGAGCAAAAATATGAGGTAGAAATCCCCCAAAGCGTTTATTCAAAATTTTTAAAAGTCGGGGACATTGCCGCTTTCTTATATGAAAACGCAGATCAAGCCTAATTCTCTTGCCGATCTTGAAAAGCAGATTCAAATCCGGTTTACTGACCAAAAACTCCTGGAAACTGCCTTCATCCACCGCTCCTATCTTAACGAACATAAGGATTTTAAAGGCGACTCCAACGAACGGATGGAATTTTTAGGCGATTCGGTTCTCTCTCTTATCGTCTCGAAATTTTTGTTTAACGAGCTTCCAAAAAGCACCGAAGGCGAACTAACCCAAATCCGGGCCTCGCTGGTGCGCACCGAAACCTTAGCTTTTCTTTCCCAAAACCTGCACCTTGGCCAATACCTGTCCCTCGCCAAAGGCGAAGAAGAATCCGGAGGGCGGCAGTCCAAAACAATTCTGGCCAATACCTTTGAATCCCTAATCGGGGCTATTTTTTTGGATAGAGGCATTGGTGAGACTCAAAAGTTTATCGAAAAAAACATTCTCTCCAACTGGAAACACCTAACCCACTCAGCCGCCGCCGATAACAAATCCAAACTTCAGGAAATCCTCCAAAGAAAATATCACCTTTCGCCAACTTACAAACTAATTAAAAGCTGGGGCCCCGACCACGACCGCAATTTCGAAGTGGGTGTCTATAAAAAAGAAGAACTTTTAGGTTCCGGACTTGGTAAAAATAAACAAATGGCAGCGCAAAATGCCGCCGAAAATGCCATAGCCCGCCTCGCGCCCAAACCGCAAGGCGAGGCGCACTCTAGACTAAAAAGCTCTAAGCTGGTATCATGACCTATTAGACTTATAGGCCATATAGGTCATATTTTTAAATGAGTGTAAAAATTAGGTTGGCCGTAACCGGCAAGAAAAATCAAATAGCTTATAGAATAGTCGCATCAGACACCCATTCAAAACGGGACGGCAGGTTTTTGGAAATTCTGGGGTTTTATAATCCAACATCAAACGCCGCCGAAAAACTACACATCGAAAAAGACAAGATCGACACCTGGGTCAAAAAAGGTGCAATCGTCACATCCGCCGTCGCTCTTCTTATTGAAAAAGGCACTCTCGTCAGACCAAAAAAACCAAAAGTTAAAAAGACAGAAGAAGCTCAAGCCGCAGTTCCTACTCAACCCGCCGCAGAACCACAACCTGAAGCTGCACAGAAAGACGAAAAACCCGAGGCGGAAAGTCAGCCGGCGGAACAAAATGTCACTGCCGACCCCTCTCCTGTCATTGCGAGCGAAGCCCCGCCTGCCGGACGGGCAGGGAAGCAATCTGATCAAGTCGGGGTAAACTCCGCGAAGCAATCTGAAAATGAGGAGATTGCTTCGTCCCCGCCAACATCTAACGAAGTTGTGGCGGGTCCTCGCAATGACAACGAACAGGAAGAAACTGAATAATGGACGATTTATTGAAACTCTTGATTGAACCTTTAGTTACCGATATCAAAAAAGTCAAGATTGAAAAGAAAAATGAGGAAGGCGCTGTTCATTTTATTGTCGCCGTTCCTAAAACCGATATTGCCAAAGTCATCGGCAAAGAAGGCAAGATGGTCAAATCCATTAAAAACCTACTCAAAATCCGCGCTATTAAGGAAAACGTTTTCTGCTCCTTGGAAGTTATTGAAGCCTAAGCTATCGGGCTACTCTCATGCTAAATAGAAAATATCTAAATCTTTTTTGCGTCAGCTTTCTCATACTTTTTTTAGAGCTTCTCTTAATTCGTCTCCTTTCAACCGAAATTAGAATTTTTGCGTACCTTTCTAATATTCTCTTAATCGCGATCTTCGTCGGTACCGGAATCGGCATGCTCATAAAAAGAACCGTTCCGATTTACGTTTCCGCCGTCACTCTTTTTGCCCTGGAGGCAATTCTTTCGATGCGTTACATCGTCCGCTTGCCCAATGTCGAGTTTAAGATTTTTACCGGCGTCACCGAACTCCTGGCTCCGCTTAGCAATTCGTATATATGGTTACAATCCGAAACATATTCCAAATCTGGAATAATAATCGGGTTGGCACTGGCCCTTTTCATAATTGCGCTAGTCAGCTTTCTTTTCATCCCGCTCGGTCAATATTTAGGGGACATTTTCACCAAAGGCAAAAAGCCGATACTCCTCTATTCAATCGACATTATCGCGGCTCTTTTTGGCATGTGGGTTTTTCAATTCTTTTCCGTTTTCGGCTTTTCTCCTTACTTCGGGCTGTTTCTCTGCCAAATCATTCTTGTTCTTCTGGCAAACACCAATTACTCCAAAATCTTAACTCTTGTCGCCCTTTTTGCCTCCCTTGTGCTTCTGCTTCCAAAAGAAGCCTATCAGCCTTACGAAAAGCCGGTAACTTTTTGGTCGCCGTACCAAAAGTTAACTCTATCCTTGGTCAAAAACCTAAAGTCTTACCAAGCCGGCGGTTGGTATCTGGAAGTTAACAATGTCGGCTACATGGGCCTTTTAGATCTTTCAAACAAGGACTATGGCAAAAGAGAAAACGATATAAAAACAGCATTTGGACAGAATCTTACCGATTTAAATTTTGCCAATCAATATACTCTCCCTTACAAGATCCGCCCTAATGCCGAAAACGTCCTGATAATCGGCGGCGGCGGCGGCAACGACGCGGCCGCGGCGCTGAGATCCGGAGTCCAAAGCGTGGATATTGCAGAAATCGACCCAACCATTGCTGCCATCGGCAAAAAGTACCACCCGGAAAAGCCTTATTCATCTGAAAAAGTAAATCTAACGGTAAACGACGGTCGTGCTTACATTGAGAGAACAAACAAAAAATACGACATCATAATCATGAGTCTGGCCGATTCCCACACAACCAGCTCATCGCTTTCCAATGTCCAGCTGGATAATTACCTGTACACAAAAGAGTCTTTAACAAAAGCCAGAGAACGTTTAACCGACAGTGGCGTACTGTTTTTAACGTTTGAAGTCACCCGGCCCTGGATTGGCGGGAGGATCCAGGAAACACTTCGGCAGGCTTTTGGCGCCAAACCGGATATTGTCGAGGTTAGAAGCGACGGCATTTTTGGCTGGGGCGGCATCATGTTTATTGAGCCTAAAGCTGGCGGCAGTATTAAACCCACGGTAAAAGACCCAAAATTGGTTTCATTCTTGGATAAAAACGCCAGGGATTACAGCGGCCTTGCCCCAAATATCCTAACCGATAATTGGCCCTATATTTATCTTGATAAACCCAGAATCCCAATCCTGCACTTACTGGTTGCCGTGATCTCCCTTGCCGGCCTGCTCCTTTTCAAATCCAGGCAAAAAGTCATGAAAAAAATAAACATTCCTTTCTTTCTCTTGGGCGTCGGCTTTATGCTTTTTGAAATCCAAAATATTTCCAAATCGGCTTTAATTTTTGGCAACACTTGGGTTACTAATCTTTTTATAATAAGCGGAGTCTTAATTTTTATTCTCGCCGCGAACTTGGCAACAATCAAAAGGCTCATGGGCGAAAAACAGGCTTTCGTATTTTTGTTTATAACCCTCCTTGCCCAAATCATAATTCCCTTAAACGCTTTCAACACACTTCCGTTCTGGCCAAAAGTCGTCAGCTCCGTCTTGTTTTTAACCTTGCCTCACTTTTTCTCGGGAGTAATTTTTGCATCGCTTTTTGCAAAAGACAAGGAAAGGGGAACACTTTTCGGCAGTAACCTCATTGGTTCTGCCCTTGGCGGCTTTTTGGCAATTTCATCTTACCTTTTTGGCATATCGGCTCTTCTTTATATAACTCTTTTCGCCTACACCGCCGGATTTGCATTGGCTGTCAAAAAATACAAGCTATAAACTTCACTAGCTTAAAACTGGTGATCAGGAACCAACTTTAGGCCCGCAGCGAAGCGAGGACCGCAAGCTTTCACATATTATGCGAAAGCTTATATAAACTTATTCCGTTTTGGATTTCCCACATCGCATCAATTTTAAAAGGCCGAAAGCTTGATATTTCCCAAACGCTGTAATCTTTAATTTTCTCTCTGCCGTCTCTGGACACCAAATAAATAGAATCAGATTCAGGGTAGCGCTCTACATCCAGCGCCCTTTTTCCATAAACTTCTGTCATATACCTAAGCGGCATCGCCCGCGTGTCACCGTCAAGCGTTGCGGCAATATTAAATTTTTCTCCGCTTTTGGCATCTGCCGCAATTATTCTTGAAACCTTTCGGATCCCCGGCAAATTCCAGCCTTTGGGCATGGTGTACCCATTTTGAGAATCAAGATTGAGATCGAATAAGTAACTTCCCAGAATAAGCACTAGTACCACTACACTAACCGATTTAGAAAGTAAATCTTTTCTAAAGAATGCCGCAAACATTGTTCCTACTAAAATCGCCAAGGGTACGTAAAGCGTAGCAAAATAATGAATATCGATGCGGCCGGCATAAAGGCTGGCAGCAAAAAAGCCTACTATCACAACTCCCGCCAAAAAAAGTGTTTGTGGAGCAATCTTTCGTCTCTCTTTCCCCAATGATAAAACCGCGGCCGCCACGAAAACGCCGACTAAAATAACCGGCAAAGACGGTATAAAAATATCACCGAGAATTTTAAAAGACTGTCCTAAATGACCAAAAAGCAGTCCGAAAGAAAAGATATTTTCGCCCGCTGTTAACTGTTTTACAAAAATCCTCGTCACAAAAAAGTCGTGTCTTGTCTCAAAAAGAATTTGCGGCGATATTGCCAAAATAAACACCCCTCCAACTACTAAAAGTTTTTTTGCTTGGCGGCGCCCCAGAAGCGCTAGAACCAGCACGGAGGCCAAAGCCAGTGCCAAATAATGAAGCTGAACCGCGACCCCAAGCACCAGTCCGCAGATAATAGGCCAGATAAAAGACTTTGACTTTGTAACAATTATTTTTAGAGCCGCATAAATAAATACGGCGGCAAAAAAGGGAATCAGGTGGGGGTTAGAAGATGCCCTTGACTGATTAATCAGTAGAGGATTTAGAGCATAAACCGCACTGGCTACTAGTGCGGCTTCGGGAGAAAAATATTCTCTCCCAATCACGTAGACCAAAAGTATTGTAAGAAGCGCCAATACTACCGTGAGAGCCGCCGCACCGACAGGATCAAAACCGGTAAGCATTAAAGCCGGAATCAGCAGATAGTAATACGCAGGTCCAAGATAAAGATTACCAATCTCATTATATGGTCCGATTTTGGGCCCAAGAAGCGTAATGTTCTTTCCCTGAACCATATTCCAAACCGCCAGAAAATCGAAACCCTGATCTCCGGAAACTGTTGTCAGCGAGTCCAAGCGCCAAAAACGCAAAATCGCGGCCAGGACAAAAATGAGCAAGAAGATTTTAAAGTAGGGGGATTTTTGGGATATCACTGGAAAAATTATATAATATTCTCATCTTGGAAGTATGAATTTCTATATTATCACACTTTTCCCGGAGGCTTTCGATTCAATTTTTGCGTCGAGTATCTTAAAACGCGCCCAAGAAACGAAAAAAATCACGATTAAGTTTATAAATCCGCGGAATTTTGCGCGCAACAAATATAAAACCGTCGACGATAAACCATATGGCGGGGGAGCGGGCATGGTTATGAAAGTCGATACCATTCTTGACGCTTTGGAATCAATCTCACCAAAACCACACACAATTCTGCTTTCGGCAGGGGGGAAAAGATATAACCAGAAAATGGCCCTTAAGCTTTCCAAAAAGAAAGGTCTCGCCATCATTTGCGGTCACTACGAGGGCACAGATGCCAGGGTAGAGAAATATGTGAATGAGACTGTATCGATAGGTGATTATGTCTTAACAGGCGGCGAAATCCCGGCCGCGGTAGTTGTCGACTCGGTTGTTCGCCTCATCCCGGGAGTAATCAACAAAGCCTCTCTCGAAACCGAATCTTTCTCAAAAGAAGGCTTTATCGAATATCCGCAATACACACGTCCCGAAGATTTCCGCGGCCAAAAAGTCCCAAAAATCCTGCTATCCGGAAACCACAAGGGAATCGAGAATTGGCGCCAAAAACACTCAAAGAAATCTTAAAACGGCGCAAACAGGTCACTTCGGCCGCCTTGAACCGGCGCTATAGTCGGCGGACCGGAAGTTCCGCTGGCCTTAACCTGGTTAAGCCTTTTGATTTCGGACTGCGTTAGATCGTCAATCGGCGCTTCGATAGAGGAAAGCTCCTTGGGCAGCAGCTGGTAATAAGCGTCAATTGTAATTAGTGTCTTAATCTGCCCGGTCGTCTGGCCGGTACCGCCTACCGAAGAAAGCGTTAAATCCCGAATCACCAGAACCCTGGAAAAAGCAAGCACGTTGTTCAAAAACTGCAGGAAAGATTTGTAATCGGAAGAAAGTGAAACCTTAACCTGGACTTTGGGTGTATTGCCGGCCGCTGTGTCTGCCGGCGTCTGTACGGTTCCGGGAAGATTGGCAGGGGACGCGTTTGTCGTGCCTGGTATACTCACATTCCCCACACTTCCCGGCGAAGCATCAACCTTGTTAAGAACCACACCGGAGGCACCTACCGCCCTCTCAATTTGCGCAACCAGTGGAAAAACCTCTTTGTCGGAAGGAAGAAGAGCCTCCGAATAGCCAAGCTGCGACTCAAGCTGGCTTTTATCATATCCCGACAGCCTCTGGGTCTTCCCCTCTAATTTTTGGGCGCGCGCGGCAAGATCATTATTAACATTTCGCAGGGATAAAACGTCGCCAAACTTCGGCCAAACGACAAAAATCAAAACCAAAATCGAGACGGCAATCACTCCGGCTGGAACTACAGCTTTTGCAAAACGCGAAAAGTTTTCGCTGTATCCGGTTCTCAGGTTTGAAAGAGCAGGTAATTTCATTTTTATCTATAAAAACTTTTCTAATTACTTGATAAGTTGTGCCGACAGAACGAAAGAATAAATTCCGGCTTCATCAGACGATAAAGAATCAATCGCAACAGCGGAAAATATTTGGTTGCCGCGCGCCGAAACCAATTGGGCAACAAGCCCGGCAACGTCCCCCGATGTCCTGGCGCGGCCGGAAATGACAACCTTCAAACCGGAAAATCTCATGTCCGTAAAAAAGACACCCTGCGGTACCAACTGCACCAGTGTTTGGAAAACATCACCGAGAGAACTGCGGACTATTATAATTTTGTCGGCAACTGCCGTCTTTTGCTTAACTACTACCTGCAATTCCTCAACCGATTTTAAATCTTCGATAGTTGCCGAACTAACTTCAACGCGGCCAACCAGATTCGACCTTTGGGTCGAAAGTATCGAAAAAAAGCCCAAAATCGCCAGCGTCGAAACCGCCGTAAATACTAAGAGAAAAATAGCGGCAATAACAAGCTTCTTGTATAAATTTTCAAACCGTTCAGCCGATTTTTCTTCAACCGGCAATAGATTAATGTCTGCCATATATTTAGTTTATCAAATTCTTAGATTCGCAGCGCTAGCGAGAATCGCATGGCACTGTATATGCACTAACCACTCACCACTAATCACTGTCTTAGAGCAAGGCCTGTGGCAACAGCATAGACACTGCCTTGGCCGGTAAGTTTAGTAATCAACCCTTCTTTGGAAAAATCTGCCCATGGGTCGCCAAGAGAGATCTCAAGGCTTGTCCGCTCTGCCAAAAATTCCGAAAAGCCGGGTAAAAATGACCCGCCGCCGCAAATGACAACGCGCGAAACGCTGGATCCGGCAACATGGGTATGGGTATATTCAATTGCCTTTACCAGCTCCACCGCTAAGATTTCCAATACCGGCTTGAGGACGTTTGCAACTTTCCCAGAAAGTTTATCGGTTAAAATTCCATATGTTTGCTTATATTCTTCCGCCTGGTTCTGGGGAAGATTAAACTCGTTCATAATTGCCCTCGTCAGAGCCATACCACCCGTAGCAATCGATCTGGTAAAGACAACATTGGCTCCATAAACAACTACCAGCTCCGTGGAGGCGGCTCCCAGTGAAACAATTATTGTTGTCGGGTCTCCCTCGCGGTAAAGCGACCGCGCCAGTGCCAGCGACTCGGTTTCAAAGGCAACCGGCTTAAGCCCGGCGGCATGGACAATGTTAATATATTTTTCAATTACCCTCTTTGGAGCGGCGATTAGAAGAACGCTTATTTTACCTGTTGTCTCGCCCTTAGAAACTACTTTGTACTGCAAATTAACATCTTTTATGGGCATGGGGATATACTGTTCGGCTTCCCAGTTAATTGCCGCCGCCAACTCCTTATCTGTTAAGTTTGGCAGCTCAATAAGCCTTGAAACAACCTGCGATTCAATAATCGAAACCACACACTCTGAAGCCTCAATCTTGGCACTATTCACACACTGGCGGATTGCTTCGGAAACTTTGGCAAGCTCTACTTGTGATTCGGACTGGATTCCGCCGCCGGGGGTCTGGACACTCCCAACCGCCTTGAGGGTTTTTTGTTTGCCGCCGCCATTTAATTCAACTGTCTTAACAAAAGACCTACCAATATCAAGACCGAAAATGTGGGCAGCCATAAATTAAAAACCTCCTTAAATACTACTATAAACTAGTTTTAAATTTATATCAGAGAAGCGCTCTTGGCATGAAGTCCGAAGGACTGTGCCAAAGCGACCTGCTGATATAATGTTCCTTCTACCTTGCACTTGGACTGGAAGGTGAGGCAGAAGGCGACGGGGATGGAGGCAAGATAATAGTATTTGGCAGCGTTTTTTTGGCTGTATTTTCCAAACTCTTGGTGTCTAGCGGCCTTTTTGACTGAGGAACCTCCGGCACCCGCTTCGTTTGCCCCGACATCAAAAGTAAAAGCATAACAGGAACTACAAGAGCCGCTATCCCAAGAGAGGATAAAATAATTTTTGTTTTCTTACTCATGTTTTCAATCATCTTGTAAAAACATCCTAAGAAGGCTTAGGTTTGAGGCCTCACTTGGAAATGTCACTATTTGAGAACAGAACGTAATCAAAAGCGGCCGGAAGGGTTGGTAGAGCCGTCCTGGCAACTTGCACTTTGCGTGTCACTCCAGAAGTAGTTGTTGCCACAGATGCCAGGTTATAAGTCTGTACCGGCAAACTTCCGCCTACACTCGTTACCTTAACCGTTGTCTTTACCCAAAATGGACGGATCCGAATTGAAACGGCACCCGAATCTAAAGGGATCCTTGTGCAAAGTTTGAATGCTGAAGATGGGGTACAGGCGGGCGGACTGAACCCGCTTTCGCTTCTTCCTCCAAAATTTCCCCCGGACCAGGCAGTCCTTGTCTGGCTGTAACTTGAACCGGATTGCGACACCTGCGTGACTTCCAATGAAGCAGGCTGGTTCGCTTCGATAGAATCGCTAGCATTTGCCCACTCAAGCTGTATTTGGCCGCTAGCCCCCCGAAGATCAACCTGCCCGACAGTCCCGAGATCAATCGTAAACTGGTAAATATTGCTGGCAGTCACCGTCACACTCGCAGTCAGGCTACCGACTGTCACATTTTGGGTCGTACTGCCCCCGGCTGGGATTGCAGAGGCAACTTGAGTTAAGCGCGATAAAACATCCTCTATCCCGCCCTCGGCTGCTGCAAATGCCCTTTGTGACTGCTCTGTCTGGGCGGAAGTCTTGAGGTTGGTCAGATTCCGGGAAGCAACGGAAAGACCGACTGCCAAGGCCACCACAACAACCAGTAAAACCAAGATTAAAACCTGACCGCTTTTTGCCTTTAATTTCATTGCCTACATCCAGTTTAGGACAACATGCTTCAATGAGTCAATAAAGACCAACATATGTGCTGCCATTTTACGGCGCTACTTCCGCCCAGGAGATTTTTGGATTGCCAAGGATGTTGTTCAGACCTGCCAGGTATTTCGGGTCGAAGTTAAACTGCTCGGCGGCAGTCAAACTGTTGTCGCACTGCGGCCCGCTTGGACAAGCCGCCC
>JAUSJC010000004.1 GCA_030647775.1 Candidatus Curtissbacteria bacterium | reverse complement strand
TAAAAAATATGAATAAAAATATATTATACATTTCAATTTTAATCGCAGGGATCTTAGTTGCGGGTGTAACAGCAGGTTCGGTGGCCGCCCAGACGGGTAGTCAAGTAACTCCGGAAATTTCCTATCCTGTTGCAGAACTAGGCAACTGTGCAGATAAAGCAGCGTGTAAGGTTTATTGCGACGAGTCAGCGAATATAGATGCCTGTTTAAATTTTGCCGAAAAGAATAATTTAATGTCACGGGATGAAATAAAAGTAGCTAAAAATTTCAAAAGTACCGGGATGACCGGCCCTGGCGGATGTAAGGGGAAAAACGAATGTAGTTCATATTGCAATGGTCCGGACCACATGGACGAATGTATAACATTCGCCGAAAAGAATGGAATGATGTCCGGTAGTCAACTGGAGGAAGCTAAAAAAGTACAGATGGCCGTAGCTAAAGGTATTAAACCTCCTGCTTGTGGTGGAAAAGAAGCCTGTGATTCTTATTGTTCTTCATCAGAGCATATGGAAGAATGTGTCAGTTTTGCAGAATCAGCGGGAATAATTAGTAAAGAAGAAGCAGATAAGATAAAAAGTGGTGGACCCGGAGGAAAAGGTGGGGATAAACAAGGTCCTGGAGGTGGTAAACAAGGTCCGGAAGGCCAAGGAGGGAATGGTGGTGGAAAAAGTAATGGAGGCCCTAAAGGACAAGGTGGTCAAGGTCAGGGAAATGGGGGGCAAAGAAGACAACAAGGCCAGGGTGGACAAGGTGGTCAAGGTAATGGTGGCCCGGGCCTGGGAGGTCAACAGCAAGGTCAAGGTCCTAACGGACAACAAAATCAACAAGATCCCGGAGGACCGGGTGGACAAGATCAAAATCAAGGTGACCCTGAAAGTGGCGGACAAATTCCCGGAGCAAATTAGCGCCACTAGATACAATTCCACGTCCTCCACTCCTCGGAGCAAAGGTAGAAATGAGCATGATTGCTGTTAAGTAGCAATTTGCATGTTCTCAAATAATGCTTGAATGTTTTGAAAGCTGATCCCAAACTCTATTTCTCGGTTCCTGAACGCGTCAATCAAGGGGAGCTGATGTATTTTGATGTAGTTTGACTTCTCTTATTTTAGAAATTATAATTCGGCAAATGGTCGAAGCAAAAGCAAATTGGCACAGCGGAATAAGAAGCAGGGCTGGCGAAGCAGTTTCAGAAGGTTTCTACCGATCTGAACCACAGCCTGTAGGCGATGACGGTATAACGGTTCGCTACCTTTCTGTTACAGGAGACAATCCGGCGGGATTACCTCAAGGAGTGTATATTGAAACTAATATCACCCCAGATAGTTATAACGCAGATATGGTATTAAGGAGTTCGATTAGGTCCCATGTTTGTTTAGAGCTTATGGATAATGCTCCATCTGTAGGACAATCTCCTCAATCTGACAGTCCTCGACTTGATTACGATAACGCGATTAGTTTTAGTCAAGCCTTCGTTACTAGAGCTGGTGCTTTGGTTTTACAATTATTTCCATCAGATAGAGAGGAAGTAGACAGGCACATACAGGGTGTTGAATCAGGAGAATATAGAATGAAGTTTATGCCTCCAAAGCCTTAGTCTGTAACGAAATAGGTTCTAATATTGTCCACGAGGTGGAGCACATTCGACGGATTTCTTCTGACTTCAAAGCCTTTCACTAAATCTTTGCTATACTGGTTTTATGGACGACATTAAGACAGAAACCACTTTAACTTGTCCTAAATGTGGGAAAGAGCAAACGGTTACGATGCCTACCAATGCTTGTCAGCATTTTTATAAGTGCATTCATTGTGGAGAGATGCTCAAGCCCAAGGAGGGAGACTGTTGTGTCTTTTGCTCTTATGCTGATAGCAAGTGCCCACCAAAACAAGAGGAAGCATTAGCTAAATAATAGGTTTTAACTTCATCCATCAGGCGGAGCAAAGTTTTTGTTGCTCTTAGGAGTATTTTTCTTTAAGCTCTTGCAACTTTTTAATTAGGGGATCTCGCCAATTAAGTAGAAGTTGTGCCCTGATTACTTCAATTATGTCCCGATCGTTTTCAGAGAGATTTTTCTTTTCCAGTTCGTTAATCATTGAGAGAATTTTGTAATCTTCTTCGGTTGGCAGTAAGTATTTCTTTTCATCGTTTTCGCTAATTCCAAATTTATTTCTTATTTTAATTTTTCTTTGCTTCAGCAAAGCTTGGAATTCGGGGTCTTTTTCAAGAGCTTTTCTTAGCTCTTCTCCGTTTAAACCTTGGGAAATGTAATAGTCTTCAATCTCTTGTTGGGTTTTTGCCATCAAGAATATAATACACTAGAACGAAAATCATCCCCCTTCGACAAACTCAGGGCAATTGCATCGGGGAGCTGGTGACCGATAGTTTGACTATTTAGCTTCAAAATAGTATAATTCTCTGATGTCAAAAGAAGTCCATATCGATATTGGTGGCGGGATCAGAGCAGACTATTTTGTATTAAGAGCAAGTGTCGATGAACAAGGTATATATGTAGTTTTGGATCCCAGAAAATTTCATTGTGCTTACCCACTCATTTATCCAAACCTTCATTTGGTGAGATGGGCGGCGAGTGAGAAGGGCGATTGGAAACTTCCATTCGTTGATTCTTCAGTTAGTGAAGCGAACATGAACTTTATAAGTGATTTTATGGACTGGGCTGGAGACGGGAAAGCCTACGATTCAATAATCGAATCCTTGAAAAAGACCTTAAAGCCTAATGGTGTGGTTTATATAAGAGAGCCAAATGGTACGATCAGATTTTTAGCAGAAAGATTCGAAGAGCATGGTTTCCAAGTAACTAGACCTATTCCAATTGAGAGGGATGAGACCGAAACTTCTGTTAATATGAGAGAAATGAGTAAAGACTCAGATGGTTCTGTCTATTTCCCCATGATATTTGAAGCCAGACTTAGCTAGAAATAGGTTCTAACGTTTTCTAGCCAACGGAGCAAAATTTTTCAGTGTTGCAAATCCCGCAGTTCGGTTTCGTATAATGGTTACGGAAGTGAAATCGAGAAAAAAAAGTTTTCCCAAAATTGAGCGGGCGGAAAGTTTGTGATATGGTGGTTATAGATGTCCAAACTTCGGGGTTTTATCGGTAAAAACAAATTAGTTATCATTCTGCTTCTTGTCGTCGGCTATCTACTGGTTAACGGCAATCTGCTCTCTACAGCCCCTACAGTTTCTAAAAGTACACCAAGTATATCCAGACCAACAATGGATAGGTCTGCGCCGATGGCTGGTGTTCTTCAGCAGGAGAGTTTGCCCAAAAACGCTCCGGCGCCAAGTGACAGGCAAGACAGGTTAACCATTAAGGAAACATCACTTTCCTTGGTTGTTGGAGATGTTTCAAAGGTGCTTGATGACATTAACAAAAAGGCAGGGGATTTAGGCGGGTTCTTAGCCGAATCCAAGCTGGATGTTGGTGAGGGAGCAACCAGCGGCACAATTGTCGTCAGGGTTCCTGAAGCAAGGCGGCAAGAGGCGATTGGCGAATTTAAAAAGATGGCGGTTAAGGTGGTTTCCGAAAGTGTTACCGGCTATGACGTAACGGATGAGTATGTCGATTTGAATGCCCGGCTGGCGGTTTTGGAAAAAACAAAAGCCAAGTTTGAAGCCATTTTGGCCGGAGCCGGCAATGTCCAGGATTTACTGGATGTCCAAAGGGAGCTGGTTAATATTCAAAGTGATATTGACAGCGTCCGCGGCCAGCAAAAATACCTGGAGCAGTCAGCAAAATTGGCTCTGGTGACGGTTTACCTTTCAACAGATGAGTTATCGCTTCCGTATACACCGGACCAGGCATGGAGGCCGAGTGTGGTATTCAAACAGGCCACCAGATCACTAATTGGTACTGCTCGCGCTTTGGGTGGTGTGGTGATTTGGGTAGCGGTCTTTACCCCAATTTGGCTGCCGGCAATAATTATCGTTCGGCTGATTAAAAGAAGAAAGCCATAGGTTTAATCTCTACAGTATCAAAAAACCCCGATTACGGTTGAAAAGTTTTGTCAGCAGGGAGAGCAGAGTCTAAAGATGGTGGTTAGAGAACTGATGGCAATTGCCAGGGCAAGAAGTAAAATCGATACTAAAATGGCCATTTTAAGGCCAAATTTTCTTTTGGTGAACAGAAAGCCTTTGGCTGAACCAAAAACGATTAGGGCAATTGTTGCAAAACCAATGATGGTATAGAGAGAATCGTTCATAATATTTAAGAGGAAACACGCTGGCCGGAATACGAGCCGGAACAGTTAAGGCTGAAACTTTGCCCTTCAACCGAACCCCCGCCGCTGACAGTGATATTGCCTTTGACTTGTGCTTGGCCACCCGATTGGTAAAAAGCATAAGTCTGAACAGCTTGTATTGAAGCACCGCTAAAATTAATGTTTATGACCATCCTGGCTTGCCCGGAGGAATTAATGGGATAGCTGCCTCCTTGGGCATCATATACTCGATTACCCTTGACGGTGATTCTGGTTGCCGACGGCAAAAGCCCCGATGACCATATGCCCGGAACGTTACAGCCTACATTGGCATTGATGTTGTAAACGCCGTCCCAGCTGGTGACCCGCGGAACTACCGGTGGGTTGTTGCCGTTGTTATTTGGTGGGTTTGTGGTCGGTTTCTCGGTTGGGACAGTTATTTTGGGTAAAAGCCCCTGTTCCGGACATCCGGGATTACCTCCCATGTATCTGCTGCCGGAATAGGTTAGCATATCCCAACAGGCGCCGCCCTGGTACTTACAGGTTCTGCCGTCTTCGGTTGTGGGCATCCGTTCTTTGACAGTACCGGTCCCGCCAATGGTGCCGCCCTTGGCGCCGCAGTTACTAATAAACGCCTGCACTGCGGGAGGGTATTTTGGCTTCTCTTCATCCCCTTGAGTAATACCGGTTCCGCCTGTTGAGAAACCGGATGCTTCAATTAGTGGCGCCGCGTCCTTCCAGGTGTTGTCCCAGCTGCCGTTTGCGTCTTTTTCTCCGACCATATATCCAAGTGCGGATCTATAGACTCCCTGGGTGATTCTTTTGATGTTATCGGCGCAGACTGTTTTTGAAATGCAGGGGTTACGTCTTTTTAGAGTACCCACCGGGATTTTGCGCCCGAGAGCATAGACGGGATTTATTCCAAGTGAGAAGAAAGAAGGATCTTGCGACTGGTCGATACCTTCCAGCCAATGGTTTTGCACTTGCAGCTTGGCGGCGACATAACGCATTGCCTCCCTATCACCGCGGGCAATGGCATCATCACCATAGTCTTTGAGGCTGGCGATTTTCTCCGCGCTTTCTTTAAGCAGGCTCTGGGCTTGCCCGTTTGTTAATTTTAAAGTGAAAGGGCCCGGGTCCTGCGCCAAAGCGTCCCAGTTTTTTTGTTCTTTGGAGAATGTAACTATTTCATCGACCCAATCGCCCGCGGCAAGTTTATAATCGTTGAGTCTCGAGGGACTCTTAATAAGGGCTAAATTGCCCGAAACGGTTTGGGTGTTTTGCCCTACCTTTTGGATTGAATAAGGTGCGGATTTGCCGTTTTTGATCGCGTCGCCGACTGATTTGGCGACAAACGCCTCGGCCAAATTATCCTGGACAAGCCCGAGGTTTGGTTTTATCTGCTTGTAGTTATAATCGCCAATTGCCCAATTAAGCGTTAAGGTCAAGGCGGCTACTACGGCAATTAGTCCTATTCCCACAACAGGTCTCTTAATAGAAAGTCTGATAAATTTTACGAAAGATTTGAAAAATACCCGCAAAAGTTCCACCAATAGCCAGATGTTTATAAATGCCAGGAAAATTATGAGAATGGAACCGGCGGAATTTTTAAGCTGCGGGTCATTACTGCTAAAGATAAAAGCGGCGATGATAGACAGAAAGATATTAACCAAAATTAAGCCGGAAATTCTTCTGGCCGCTGGCGGCCGTTTGGCAACACTGGTTGTTTCTTCGGGTTTAGGTTTTTTGGGGGGTTCTTGCGACGAGTTGGTGTTAACAGCTTCTCCACACTTGGAGCAAAACCGGGTATCTTTTAGGACTTTGTTGCCGCAATGGATGCAGAACATTTAGTGGGCTGTGCCTAGCTAGATTGTAGCACATGATTTGGTAAATTTATCTACCTTTTACTTCTTCTTAGTTCACCTTTCGGCTCACGAAAACTTTTGGGGAAAGTTTGGAAATTCCCTGAGTTTATCCTTCGGATTCACGTAAACTTTTCGGAAAAAGTTTAGAGAGTTTTTGGATTTTGGGGTCGATGACCAGTTGGCAGTATGGTAGCTGGCGGTTTTGGTCATAGTAATTTTTGTGATAATTCTCGGCAGGGTAGAAATTGGTGAAGGGGACTATTTGGGTAACTGATCCTTGGGTTTTTGCCTTCTGCTCCTCGGCGATCTTCTTTTGTTCTTCGGTGTGATAGAAGATGGCGGACCGATACTCCGTGCCGACGTTATTGCCTTGTCGGTTTAGAGTGGTGGAGTCGTGGAGTTTGAAAAAGACTTCAAGAAGTTTCTCATAAGAGATAATTTTGGGGTCAAATTTAATCAGGATCGCTTCGGCGTGGCCGGTTGTGCCGGAGCAGATTTGTCCGTACGTGGGGTTTTTTCCGCCAGCTGGCGGATTGCCGCCGCTATAGCCGGGGTCGACAGTGATAACACCCTTGAGGTGTTTGAAAATAGCTTCTGTGCACCAGAAGCACCCGCCGGCAAGTGTTGCAGTAGCGAGGCGGGCAGGCCCGCCGGCAAGTGTTGCTTTTCCCATGGATATCTTTTTATTCTATCAAAAAGTATAAATTTGCGGTCGAGTTTAGCTTTCTTCAACGACGGAAACTTTGAGGTTATTGTTTTTGTAATCAAATACAAATTTAACCGGTTTTTGGCGATTATTGGTGATGTATAGATTTTGCTGGGCGTTTGCCTCCTTGGCGCCGGGCAGACTGTAGATAGAAACACCGAATTCTTTTGGAACTTCATTAATTTTGGCAAAATTGTGGTTTACCAGTGCTTCAGCGTCCAATCCGGCGTCTTTGGCGGCCCAGTAAATTAGGGAAGCAAGATGGCAAACGCCGTCACCTACTAGGTAACCGTCGGATTTAAAGCCTTCCTGCGCGTTGAAATGGGCACCCGTTGTTTTGGTAACTTTACCCTCATATTTTGTCAGAACGTCATCGTGATAGGCAAAGGTTTTGCCGGGCTCCAGCGTAAATTTATACTCGAAGGGTTTCCCAATGTCACTCCAATTAATTTGGCCAGGAGAGGTAATTTCGCCGGCCAAATAGGCAACGTTTAAGAGGATATTATCTTTAAAAACGCCGTTAACGTACGGATTATTGTACCTGTTTTCAAGCGAGAATTGGTGTTCGGCAAGAACCTCCGATTTTTGTAACGGGGGGATCGGTGAGGTGATGGTATGCCCAAATAGGGAAAATGTGGCTATAATAGCCACGATGTTCGAGATCATTTAAGGCCGATAGTGTAGCACAAGTGAGGCTGGATGTCAACACTATGGGGCTAGGGGTTCTCTCCGTGACCGTTTGAAGTGTGGTATATTTTGAATGTGGGAAAGACAGCGGAAACTCTTGAGAGCTTACACGCTAAAATCGGCCGACTGGAAAACGTCAATGTAATCCATAGATCACGGCTCTCCAGTCTTGAGAGGACCGCTATCTTTGTGGCGGAAAAAATCGGCACGATGGGTTTTTTCTTTATTATTTTTGGGTGGACCCTCCTGTGGCTCTCTTGGAACATGTTTGCACCGGCAGATTTGAGGTTTGACCCGTTTCCGGCTTTTGTCTTATGGCTTTTTATTTCCAATTTAATCCAAATCCATTTAATGCCTCTTATTATGGTTGGCCAAAATATCCAAGGGAAACATGCCCAGCTTCGGGCGGAACATGATTTTGAAACGGCTAAGAAGGCAGAAAGAGATGTCGAGGCGGTCTTGTTGCTTCTTAAAAACCAGCAGAAGCTAATGCAGGAGATATTGAGAAGAGTCGAAAAATTGGAAAACCCCACTGCGTCAAGACTTCGAGGGGTAAAGAAAAAGTAGACCCTAGCGGTTTTTTGAAGGTTTAAATAAGGCCGGAATGATGCCAAGGGCAGAGCCCAAAAGCAGGCCGCCGAAAGTATCCGAAAGCCAATGTTCCCCCAAGTAAATTCTGGAAACAAACATTGCCGCCAAGAAGGCAGAGAAGGATAGAATCATAACGGCCCGGCGGACGGTTGTTTTTTCAAGATAAAGGCTTGTTATTAAAAAGGAGAGGATGAATGCGGTTCTGTAGATATGCCCGGAGGGATAAGAGTAATTAGTATGGATATAGCCTGAAGGGAAAACGAGCCCTTCCCCGCGGTAGAAATAAAAAGGCGGCGCCGGGTGAAAGAGAAAAATTTTACCAAAAACCTCAAGTGCGAGACCGGCCCAAAATAATGAAAGCGCGAAAAATGTTAAGAAGTGCTTTTTGAGAGCGCTATAGCCTAGGATCGCGAGCCAAATAAGGCCTGTTATTTCCATCGAACCAAAAAGGGTGAGAATGGAAAAAGGGAGATCAAAGCGTCCTGATATATGGTTTTGAAGGCGGACAGTAGTATCAAAGTCAATTTTTGTAAAGACTTCTTTGGCGACGAGATAGGAGAAAAGGATGAAAGACGTAAATAAAATTACCGATAAAAAAAATAAAGGAGACTTCTTAGCTGACGGCATTTAATAATTGTAATACAATAAGAGAGCTTATTTCTCGTGTAAACTCGAAATTGGTAGATTATGCGCATTAAAAAGAGAGCTTATTAATTACGATGCGAATTAATAAATACTTAGCAAGCTTAGGTGTGGCGTCGAGGCGTAAAGTCGACGAGATGATTGAGGAGGGTAAGGTGAGGGTTGGCGGGCGGGCGGCAAAACTTGGAGAAAAAATTGATCCAATACGAGATAAGGTTACGGTTGGCGGAAGAGAAGTAGGAAGTACTCCGAACCGGGTTTATTTTGCAGTGAATAAACCGAAAGGGATTGTCTCGACGGTTGCCGATACCGATGGCCGTAGGACGGTGGTGAGTTTGGTCAAATCAAAAGAAAGGTTATTCCCGGTCGGCAGATTAGATATGGAATCGGAGGGTTTGATGCTTCTTACCAACGACGGGGAGTTGATGCAGAGAATGACCCATCCTAAATACCATGTGCTTAAAGTTTATGAAGTGGTGGTTTTGGGGAGTGTTCCTGATGACAAAATCGGCAGGATGCGAAGCGGAATGAAGCTTCGGGGCGGCGATTTTACAGCAAAAGCAAAGGTAGATGTTGTGTCGCGCGATGAGCATAAAACTATTCTTATGGTTACACTTGGTGAAGGAAAGAATAGACAGATTAGGAGGATGTGTGAAGCGCTCCATTTGCACCTTTTAAACCTGAAACGGGTTGAGTTTGGGCCTTTGAAGCTGGATGGTTTGGTGGCAGGTCGGTTTAGAGCCTTGGAATCGGGAGAGATTAATGAGCTTTATCGGGTAGCAGGTCTTGTACAAAACTCTTAGCAATTTTTAGAATTTCCTCAAAAATCCAGGCTAAAATAAAAGACGCGGCAAGCGACGCGGCGGCGAAGATTAAAAAGTGCGAGATGGGGTAAACGTCGACATTTAAAATAATCATACGGATGGCGATTGTGTGCAGGAGATAAATCGAAAAGGACATCAGGCCGGCTTTTGCAAGAAATCTGACTGCAAATTTTGGAATCCTTAAAAGATATTTGGCAAAGAGGACCGAGACTAAAATTACGCCCGTTGCAAAAAGCATGACGGGGAAGCGGGTGAAGCGCGTGGCTTCGATTAAATTCTGATGTGCCGCCAGAATTCTGAAACTTTCAAAAATGGTTAACGCCAGACCAGAAACTGCCAGTAAGACCCCAAAAGTTTTTGCTAAATTTAGGTTTTTGGCCGAAAACCTGTCAATGTTGGAAAGACCTATCCCCAAAACAAAGTAGAAAATCCATGTAAGAGCAACAAGATATTGTTGCTGGTCTCCCCAGGCAAATGGGAATTTGACTAATCCATTAAAAACTAAGGCTGTTGAAATAAAAATTGCCGATTGGATGGCGAGGGCCATTGCCAGGGTTGCCTTTGGCCATTTTTTAACAAGAGGAAAAAGGAAGGGAAAGGCAAAATATAGAGAAAGAATCATCGGGATAAAGTAGAGGTGGTAATCGGCTCGGCCCAGGAATAATATTTCCCAGAGAGGATAAGGGTTTTTGATTTGGGAAAAGGGTGGAACAAACCGCAGATAAAAATAAATTATTGCCGTTGCCAGAAAATAATAAGGAAGGATACGCACGATCCGGCGTCGGTAAAAATCCTTTATACTTTGGGGTTTGTTTTTGTAACTTAGAGCAAGGGTATAGCCGGAAAGGGCCACAAAAAGGGGGACAGAAAAACGCATCGCCTGGTCTAAAAAAGTTAGCGCCAGATAGGGGCTGGAGTTTTTGAGATAAAGGTCGATGGAGACGCTTTTGACGTGAATTAAAATAACCCCTGCAATCGCCAGGGCTTTTAAGATATCAATTTCCCTTTTCCTGTCCACGTGGGTATTTTAGCAACAAATTGGAATTTTAGTACCTTGGAGTTGTGTCGTGGTATATAATCGATGAAAGCTTTTAGCGTGCCTACACTTATCTACATATTAATCTTCAGTTTTATCGGGAGTGTCGTTTCCTTAACAGGAGGGATATTTCTTTTGCTTCGCGAAAAAACTGCTCTTAAATTTTCCCACTTGATCGCATCATTTGCCGCCGGCGCGCTTTTGGCTACGGCTTTTTTTGATCTTTTGCCGGAGGCAAGCGAAGTAGCCGGGGACAGTGTAGATATTTTTCTCTGGACTCTTATTGGGATACTTTCGTTCTTTCTTCTAGAGAGGTTTGTTCATTGGTTTCATCACCATCATGAGCACGAGGATGCGGGATCTAAACCGACAATCCCACTAATTATGGTCGGGGATACGGTACATAACTTTATAGATGGTATTGCGATGGGTGCGGCTTTTTTGGTTAGTGTGCCGCTAGGGATTGTTACGGCTTTAGCTGTTGCTACTCATGAAATCCCTCAAGAGGTTGGCGACTTTGGGTTAATGCTTCACAGGGGAGTGACAAGGAAAAAAATAATTTTGTTTAATATATTTTCCGCTCTGGCTGCGATGGCCGGCGCACTGCTTATTTATTTTGTGGGGGATATTGTGGAGGGTCTTTTGCCCATTTTCTTGGCGGTTACTGCCGGATTTTTTATTTACATCGCCGCTTCCGATATTATTCCGGAGATCCACAGCGAAAACAGGCGCGGCTTCGCTTTTTATGAAAGCCTACTTTTAATAACTGGCGTAGTTGTAGTCTGGGTTACGATAATTCTTTTAGAACCCCATTGACTTCTTGCGGATTAGACGTTTTGGCCTACAGCAAGAGGTAAATCGGGAATTGACGGAAAAGCCATTTTTGGGTATAATTAGTTCCAGCTGAACCTGCGGGGTTCGGCTTTTATTTTTTTAATTTTAACTTAAAGAGAAAAGAAGCTCTCTTATATGCCAATTTTAGCCGAAACTGTTTGCATCCGCTGCGGAAAGACGAGAATAGTTAAGCGTGTGTGGAAAGAGAGGTTCGAATACGGATCAATCATAACTCATACCGAGACCGTTTGTCCGGACAGCGAATGTCAAAAGATAGTTGACGAAAAATTTGCCGCAGTGCGCGCAAGACGAGAGCAACTGGAAAATAAAATCCCCGCAAAAGCCGCCTAATTGTATTTTAAAAAGGAATCTGCGTTAATCTATTTGATGTGAATGATATTGAGAAACTTGCCAAGCTCGTCCGGTTTAATATTTTAAAAATGACAACGGATGCTGGGAGTGGGCATCCGACCTCTTCACTTTCGGCAACGGATATTATGGTTGCCCTTTTTTTTGGGAAAATGAGATTCGATTTGGAAAATCCCCAAAATTCTAATAATGATAGAGTAATTTTTTCCAAAGGCCATGCTTCACCGCTTTTTTACGCGCTGTGGGCGGTAGCGGGAGCAATATCGGCGGATGAGCTTAAGACTTATCGAAAGTTTGGAAGTGGGCTGGAGGGACATCCGACCTCCAGATTTAAATACGCCGAGGCGGCAACGGGATCGCTTGGGCAAGGACTTTCGATTGGAGTTGGGATGGCTATAAATGGGAAGTATTTGGATAAGTTGGACTACCTAACTTACGTTTTGATGGGAGATTCGGAGACAGCCGAGGGTTCAGTTTGGGAAGCGGCGGAGATTGCTTCTTATTACAAACTTTCGAATTTGGTGGCAATTGTCGACGTGAACCGGCTTGGGCAAAGTGGAGAGACAATGCTTGGGTGGGATACAGACAAATACGCCAAAAGATTTGAAGCATTCTCGTGGGAAGCGCATGTTATTGACGGACATGATTTAGACCAGATAGCTGCGGTTTTTGCAAAGGTTGATGGCAAATCGGAAAAACCTCAAGTAATCATTGCCAAGACAATTAAGGGGAAAGGTGTTTCGTTTTTGGAAAACAAAGAAGGATGGCATGGGAAGGCGCTTTCGAAGGAAGATTTTGAGAAAGCGGTAGAAGAATTGGGGGAGATTGATTTTAAAATTCGAGGGAAAATTGCGGGTCCTGTCAGCAGTGTTGTGGGTCCTGCCGGCAAAACGGGTCCTGTCAGCTCGGGTAGCCCATCTCCTCAGTCAGTTCCCGAGACGGAAATTCTTTCGTCAATGGGTGCCCCCCTCGCTGCCACCCGCACTCGCGCTCCAATTTACAAGATTGGTGAAGAGGTGGCGACGAGGAAGGCGTATGGAGAGGCGATTGCTGCTTTGGGTGACATAAATCAAGACATTGTTGTTTTAGATGGAGAAGTAAAGAACTCGACATTTGCGGAGATTTTTAAAGAAAGACATCCCGAAAGGTTTTTCGAAATGTTTATTGCCGAACAAAATATGGCCGGAGCGGCTTTGGGTTTGTCAAAGAGAGGGAAAATTCCATTTGCTTCGACTTTTGCGACTTTTTGGACACGGGCGTTTGACCAAATCAGGATGAGTGCCTATTCGCGCGGCAACATCAAGTTTGTCGGTTCTCATGCCGGGGTTTCGATCGGTGAAGACGGCCCCTCCCAGATGGGGCTTGAGGATATTGCCATGTTTAGAAGTGTGTTTGGAAGTATTGTTCTTTGTCCGGGCGATGCAAATGCCTGCGTGAGATTAGTGCAAGAGGCGGCAAATACTGAAGGGATTATTTATATCAGGACAAACCGGCCGGCAACGCCAGTAATTTACAAAAACAGCGAGGAATTTAAAATCGGCGGCAGTAAAGTTGTCAGGTCGACAAAATCAGATAAGCTGACTGTAGTTTCCTGCGGAGTGACGCTTTTGGAGGCCATCAAAGCAGCGGAAGAGCTCCATGGTGAAGGAATTAATATTCGCGTGATTGACGCTTACAGTATTAAGCCAATTGACGCGGATGGTATTGGGAAGGCGGTAAAGGAGACTGGTAATTTGTTGATTACGGTTGAAGACCATTACCCTCAAGGCGGGCTTGGCGATGCGGTCTTGGAGATTTTTGCAACTGACGATAAAGTTAAAATCTTCAAATTGGCTGTTTTGAAAATGCCGATGTCCGGGAAGGGGAACGAGCTTTTAGACTATGAGGGCATTTCCAAAAGCGGAATTGCTAAAAAGGTTCGCCAAGTATTAAATCCTTAACTGGCGTCCGCACCAAAGGGTAGTGCGTTTGAAAGTCAATTTTTGACAGGTCAGTTGACTTCACCGGCCGTCAGGAGAGCCTCTCTTTCAATTTCCAGGCATTCATCGTCTATTTCTAAACCACCGCGGGATCCCAGAACTATGCCTTCTATAAGGCCACGGATTTTATAGACATCGTGTTTTAAGAGCCTATCCACAAATATTTCCGGTCCTCCTGTCAGGCTTTTAACATGAACCTGTCCGAAAAGCGGGCCGGTTGCTGCGTTAACGCAAGCGATATCGGTGGCCATAATCGTTATGACCTGATCCATCCAAGGGCCATTGTTTTGGATCCAGATGACCCGGTGTTCCTCGATGACAATTTTGTCGGGAAAGACTGTCAGGGGGAACAATTGCCTGAAACGTGCCAGTTCCCGCGATTTGACGCGGGTTTTTATTGTCTGGTTATTACCGATAGCCTGCTCGAGTTTCCAGATATCACTTTGTGCCAGATATTTCATTTTTCACCTCCTTTATAGCTTACTTTTGCAAGATGGAGGCAATCTTTGATGTAATTCTATTCCGTCTTTAAGAATTTTTCAGTTAAAAACATTACTTTCAATTTGCAAGATTTGTTACAAGTTTTGGCCGGTTGGAAATATCCGGGCTAACTATAATACGCTAAATATACTCGTTTAACTCGAGTTTGTCCGCCCGAAACGCTTCGCGTATCGATGCGAGCGGGCAACTCTCGTTAACCGATTATGTACCCAAAATACTTTTTGATAGATGCAAATAAGAGAGCTTATTTTCGATAAATCTAAAAGTGAAGTATTCCGGGTATAACAACCGGTTCAGTTAGAAAGATTACTAATTTTTTGTGAGATAGATTACTGCGGCTATGGTACAATGGCGCCGTGAAGGATCCATTACTTCACAAAATCGATTCTTTTTTCGGCAGATACAAAGCCCGTAACTTCAAACGCGGGGAAATAATTTTGAGAGCCGGAGATCCGCCGCTCGGTATTTTTTATCTCAAAAGCGGTTATGTGAGAGTTTACTCTTTCTCTAAAAACGGGGAGGAATTAACCTTGATTATTTTTAAGCCTGGAGATATTTTTCCGGTGTCATGGGCCATTGGTGACGAACCAGTTAGTTATTTTGTTGAGGCTATGACCGTTGCGGAGCTTTGGCGGGTGCCCAGAGATCAATTTCTAGAATTTGTAAGAGACAAACCAGAAATCTTGATGGATTTAACCCGGAGGATGCTTGTGCGACTTTTGGGACTGATGCGGCGAATGGAGTATTTAGTTTTTGGCAACGCTAACAATAAAGTAGCCTCAATACTTTTAATTTGTGCCGAACGTTTTGGCAGGCGGGAAGGCGGGAAAGTAACTATCGAGGTGCCTTTAACGCATAGCGACATTGCTTCTTTGGTTGGTTTGACGAGGGAAACGGCCAGCATTGAGATGAAGAAGCTGGAGAAGAGCGGTCTTATTGGATACCGCGGGCGACTGGTAACAATTTTGAATTCGAGGGGGCTTAGGCGGCAATCGATGCTTGATATCGCTGCCTAATCTATTTTTTGGGAACAACCAGGAAGGTAATGGCCATTCCCAGGTGGGATTTAATTTTCTTTTGGATTTTGAAACCGGAATCACGAATTAACTGTTCCAAGAGTTTGGCGTTAAACTCGTGGAGATGGGCATTTTGCCAAACTTTGCCGTGGCCTTTGGTCCAAACGTGCCAGATAATATGGAAGAGGGGGCTTCCGGAATCCATAGAAATAATGGCGCGGGCATCTTTTTTAAGAATTCGGACCATTTCCTCCAAAGCTTTTTTGGGGTCGACGACGTGTTCCAGTGTCTCGGTACAGATAACAAGATCAAGGCTATTTTTATTGAAAGGTAATTTGTGGGCATCGGCGACGACGAAGTTAATATGGGGATATTTTGAGCGGGCGAAATCAATCGCGCCTTTGTAGCTATCCAGGCCGGTGATTTTGCCTTTTTTTAACACTTTGGAGACTTCATTGGTTAAAAGTGCACTGTTGCAACCGATATCGAGAACTTTAAGTCGGTGATTGCCTTTTTGTTTTGGCAGGAGTTTTATGACTTGGTTTAGCTTGTGGTTATGCCAAAGTTTTTGAAGCAGATTACCGCGGTCGTAATAATCAGGCGGAACTTGCGCCCAGATGTCTTTTAGTTTCTGGCCCGAAATTTTAACTTTTGAGATCTTTTTTTGCATTTAGATTCGTTTTGCTCATGAAAACTTAACGTTTATGTAAAAAACAAACCCATTAAAATATCAGCAGGTCGCCTCATTCATGTGAACTGAACGTGGCGCTCCTCTGATATAAGTCGGCATATAAAGAGCCAACTTATGGGCGTAATGGGATTCTAGCAGAAGAAAGTTGTATGCTACAATCTAGGAAATTAGCCATGTTTAAAAAACTTTCAAGGCAGTTTGTTAAAGATCCTGTCTTTTATCTAACTTTTGCCTTTATTTTTGTTCTGGCTATTTTTTTTAGGTTCTACAACTACTTTAATAGAGTCTATATTTATTCGGATCATGCCCTTTTTGTACAAGCCGCCAAGTATGCTTTTGATAACCATTTAATTCCGCAGATTGGGCCATTCGCGCAAGCGCCTTTTTTTACGGGGCCATGGTGGCTTTGGATTTTGGAAATTTTTTACATTTTCCCGTTTGGACTTTTGACACCGTGGTATTTGATGTCTTTGGTTTCACTACTTTTTGTTTATCTTATCTACCAACTGGGAAATAAGATTGGGGGGAGGAGAGTGGGTTTTTTTGCAGCGCTTTTGGCGGCTGTTTCCACTGCCCAGGTAGATAATTCGTTTTCGGTTTGGAATGCTGCGGCCGATCCTTTCTTGGCGCTTTTGGCGTATTTACTTCTTGTGAGGTTTTTTGAAACGAAACGCGCCATTTTTGCTTTTTTCTTGGGTTTTGTTGTTTCGATGGCTATCACGATTCATTTCCAAATGGTTTTGCTGCTACCGGTATGTTTTGTGGCGGTTGTAACTTCGAGGCCAAAAATTGGTAATTTGGCAGCGATGGCTCTTGGGTTTTTTATTCCGCTTCTGCCGTTTTTATATTTTGATTTGAGATTTGAGTGGTTTGAAACAAGAAGGATTTACGATTATGTGACGATTGCCCAATACCGTATTTATGTGCCTAACCGATGGCTGACGTATGCCGGGGTTTATTGGCCGCAGACTTGGGCTTCTGTAGTCGGCGGCAGTAAATTTATCGGGGGCTTGTTGATTATTTCTTTATCGGTTTTGGCGCTTTTGAAGCTGAAATCATGGAAGAAATACCAGAACTTCTTCTTGGTGGCCGGTGCCTTTGCGCTATCGGTTTTGATGTTTCGCTACTATCGCGGTGAAAGATTTTTTTACTACAGCCATTTTTCGCATCCGGCGGTGATTGTCCTTTCGGCTTGGGTTTTGGCAGAAGTTTACAGATTCAAAAAAGTACTTGGTTTGGTGCTTTTGGCGGCGGTTTTGTTTTTTACAGCCAGGCAAACGATTGACAACTTCAAAGCTCGCGGTATTACTCTTTTGCAGATAAATTCTTTGAAAAAAGAAATTTACGCTAAGTATCCAACTGGCAAATTTGATATCTACGGCTGTATTTACAATGGGGCATTGGTTTCGCATCCGCTTTCATATTCAATGTATTTTGATGGTAGAAACGGCATGGATGGGGTAAAGATTGGAGTTTGTCAGCTTGTTGATAGGTCGATCACCTGGAGTGAGATCGGGGAAGCGGATGTGACAGGAGACAGCTCCGCGTGGCTTAATGAATCGACAGAAAATGTTTATAAAACGATGACCGAATGGTGGAAGATAAAACGTCCAAAATTTTACGATTAGAAAAGAAGAAGATTATTTACTGGATAGCCGGTTATAGATTCTTCCAAGCAGGTAGCCAAAGACCCAGGCGAGCAGCCCGACGGCAATTTGCACCCCCAAGAAACCGGTTAAGCTGGGCGGGGGGACCGATGCTGCCAGGTCGGCGCCTAAAAATTGGCTATTTAACATTAGTTTGAAAAATGGAGGGGCGAATATTTGAAGGACATAAAAAGCAGTGTAAATAATTACGGTAGCGGTGGCGAAAGCACTGGCCAGGGCAACAGGTTTGAGCATATTAACATTGTATCAAATACAAAACTGAGGAAACCCTTCGACTCGTTCTGCAAGCAGAACTCGTTCAGGGTCTGCGACCTTCGATTACACTCAGGTCTTTGACTCCGAGGTCGCTCAGACTTGAGGAGACCTTCGGCCCTTCGGCTAAACTCAGGACCTTCGGCCCTTCGGCTATACTCAGGACCTTCGGCCCGATTGGACACTTTTTTACATCCTTGACATGCTCTTATACTCTTTGCAACGATGGATGTAGACCCCGATTTATTCAGGGTCATAGCCCTTTCAGTTAAGGTACTGGCCAGTATTAAAAAGGTCCCATGCGCATGGGATCTTTTTTTTGGGGAGCTAGGGGTAACAAATTGTCATCAAAAAACGCTCGGCCGACATTCACTTTTGTTAGTTAGTAATGTTCGCCTCGCTCATGCCTCCGCCGGCTGTAATCATTTTGGTAGCTCGTTGTTTTTACAAAAGCCGGCTTCGTCATGTTTTTGATTGCCAACTTTGTTGCACCCAGTTTGATTTAGAGACGGTGGAGGGGTAAAATTTGCTTTAAATATGGTTAGTCCGGAGTATTTTAATAGCCCTACATACGGGAGGCTTTCGTGGGACGAGAGTCTTGCCAAAATGATTGCTTTTATGGGTGCCGATACCGGAGGTTCTTACGAGGTAATAATTGGTACCGATTCGGAGGCGCAGAATGGAACGGCAGACTTCGTCTGCGCCCTTATCGTCCACAAGAAGGGTCGGGGAGGCGTTTATTTCTGGGCAAGGCAAACGATTGAGAATCTCCATTCGCTTAGGGCAAGAATTTGGCAGGAGGCTTTAATTTCCCTAACGCTTGCCGAAAAGCTGGTTGCCGATTTTGGCAACTTGGGACTTTTCGATTTAAATTTGGAAATTCATGTGGATGTGGGGCCAAACGGGCCGACAAGAGAAATGATTTCGGAGATTGTGGGAATGATTCGGGCTAACGGTTTTAAAGTGGCTACCAAGCCCGCTTCCTGGGGTGCTTCGCATGTGGCTGACCGGCACGTTTAATACGTTTTGCCAACTGCTAATTTCATTTATGTATAATTGGGTACATGCCGATTGCCATTGGGAATTTACCCGTTTTGATTGAGCAGTATAAATATTGGGTTTTTTTGCCGCTGGCGACAGTTGAGGGACCAATTGTCACGATTATTGGAGGTTTTTTGGTTTCTTTGGGAGTTTTAAATCCATTTTTTGTTTACTTATTGGCACTGCTGGGGGATTTTATTGGAGACAGTTTTTTTTACCTGCTGGGGAGGGTAAGTAGGCACAAACGTTTAGAGGATATAGTGCACAGGTTTGGTTTTACAATGAGTCGTTTTGAAAGATTAGAAAAGCATTTTGAAAAACATCCGGGGAAAACCTTGTTTTTCGGTAAATTGGCGATTGGTTTGGAGATGGTAAGCCTTGTGGCGGCAGGAGCGGCGAAAGTACCGTTTAAAAAATACATATTTTACGTTTTTGTACCAACGGCGCCAAAATCACTTCTGTGGCTTTTAGTCGGTTTTTATTTCGGAGGTGCTTATCTGGTTATTAATAAGTATTTAAATAACACGACACTGGCTGTTGCGGTAGTTGTACCGGTGGTCGTGGTAGTTTTCTTTGGGTACCGGTTTATTAACAAGCGCGTTTTCAAAAAGTTTTTGAAGGAGGGTTAAGGATCCTTTACTTGATGTTATAATGCGGCGATGAAGATTTTATTTGCAACAGACACATATTTTCCGGCAAGTAACGGTACAACGACTCTTCTTTATCATCTTTCAGGAAAGCTAGTTGGGCAGGGACATGAAGTTCATATACTTGCACCGGGAGTAAGCATTGGCGGGGAAAGTTACGTGCAAGACAATGGAGCAATCGTACACGGTGTACCCACAATTCCGATCCCCCTATATCCGGATTTTAGATTGCCTGTGTTGCCTGTTTTAAAGAGGGTTGTTAGAAAACATTTCAATAATATTGAGCCGGATGTTGTGCATATTCATCACCATTTCATAATCGGCAAGGCTGTATTTGAAGTTGCCAAGGAGCGCGATTTACCAATTATGGGTACTAATCACTTTATGCCTGATAACTTAATCCATTATTTTCCTATTCCAGGGTTTTTGGTCGACCGTGTGCGTATATTTATGTGGAGTAAGATGTTTGCTGTTTACGAAAACTTGGATTTGGTGACAACCCCAACCACTATTGCAGTAGACGTACTTAAAAAAGTTGGTTTTAAAAAAGAAGTAATACCGCTTTCAAACGGCATAAATCTGGAGAGGTTTAGCGGGAAAATTGATGGAGGCAAAATGAGGAAGAAATATAGACTTGCGAATAAAAAAGTATTGATTTTTGTCGGCAGGCTTGACGAGGAAAAAAGAATTGATTTGTTGTTTAAGGCTTTGCCGGCAGTTGCCAAAAAAGTGGATATTCAGCTTCTTGTGGTTGGGAAGGGAATACTTAGGAAAAAGCTTGGCGCAATGGTCAGGGAGCTTAATTTAGGGGATAAAGTGACATTTAGCGGTTACGTTAGTGACAAGGATTTGCCTGAAGTGTATAAGGCAGCTGATGCGTTTGTGATGCCTGGAGATGCTGAACTTCAAAGTATTGCTACGTTGGAGGCAATGGCGTCGGGGTTGCCCGTAATTGTTGCCAATGCGGTTGCTTTGCCGATGCTGGTTAAAAACGGAAAGAATGGATATTTATTTAAAAGTGGGGATATTTCTGATTTGAGCCATAAGATAATTAAAGTATTTTCTGATAATAAATTAAGGGCAAGAATGACGCGGGAGAGTTTGATGATGGCAAAGAGTCATGATTTGGGAAAAGTAAGTTTGTTATATGAATCGTTTTATAAAAAATTAGTAGCAAACCGTACAAGAGAAGAAAAAGTTGCCGGTAGTTACCAAGAGGCAAATAAGTTTTTGGTGCCGGCTCTGGTGACGGTAGGGCTGGTTATGATTATGGTTGTTGCTTACGCTTTTGGCGGACCGACAACAATCCATGCCGAGTCGGCAAAGATAATTGCGAAGATTAATCCAAAAGTCTTGGCAACAAGAAGTGTAAGCACGATTAAAAACGGAGTTAGTAGGGTAGAAACAACTGTTAAGGAGAATATAGCCAGCTTTTAGTCCGGATTGATATTCTTCCCCCGAGATTTTAGATATATATAGAGGAGTAATCGCAAAACGCAGAGAAAATGGTTTATTGGGTGGCGATTCTTCAAAAATGCATGCTAATAAAATTAAGAAGAGTGCAACTGGTCATAGACCTTGAGGCTAGTAGGATAAGACTTTGGCAAATTGCCTCAAATGTTTCAAATTATCCGAGATATTTTAAATATGTGCACTTTGTAAAAGCCCCCGGCAGCTTTGAAGTTGGAAGCTCCTGGTGGGATATTTCAACCATCTTATATTTTCCTATAAAGGTTAAGCACAAAATTGTTAAAATTGTACCAAACAAAGAGGTTAAGCAAGAGATTAATTTGCCATTTGGAGGAGAGATAATTCAAAACATTAACATTACTTCTGTTGGGGATAAAACTAAGGTAAAAATAAAAGTATTGATTTGTCAGAATACGTTTATGGACTTCTTTTTTGGAAGAGTCATTGAGGTAAGGACACAGGCAATTCTTCTGGGTGCACTAGAGCGCGTACAAAGAGAGATTGCCGAAGGGACGTTTGAGGAGGCTCGTGTAGATAACGAAAAGGGGGTATTGAACAAACTGGTTATTCCTAATTCAAGGTACATTGTTGTTCCTGCTCTTATGTCATTTGTGATTTTGGCAGTACTTGCCATTGTGGTTGGATTTAACATGCCAACAGAAATTAGAGCAGTCCCGGGAAAGGTGATTTCTAAGGTAGAGTCTTTGGAGGTAGGGAAGAAGGGTGTAAAGACAATTGAAAGTGGGATTGTGAAGGTTAAGTCTACAGTTCAGGAAATAGTTTTTTAGTTTCCTTTATTCCCTTACAATTTTTAATTATCCGTTCCCACCTATTGAACCTTTGTGTGTAGA
Source organism: Candidatus Curtissbacteria bacterium (assembly GCA_030647775.1). Lineage (GTDB taxonomy): Bacteria > Patescibacteriota > Microgenomatia > Curtissbacterales > GWA2-41-24 > JACPKK01. The sequence continues at coordinate 39,895 of JAUSJC010000004.1, read as the reverse complement.
ACCAGAAATGAGTTGTTGCTATTGGAAACTCTAGAGAATGACCAATTCCTTTAAAAACTATGTTCTTATTCCATCGCCTATAAGTGTCAAAAAATCTCTTTGGTCCGGTTGTAAGAGGGTCATAAATGCCGGCTCTTATGAAGTGTCGTTGGGATTCTTCCAGGGGACTTCCTTTAACAAGTTTTAAACCAGTTTCGTAAAGACATCTCCATTTTAGTCTCGTTTGGTCTGATCCGTCGGCGGGTATGTTTTTTGCTTGTGACAAGTATTGATATAATTTTTTTGTCCGGTTCCCCAGACCTTTCATTTTTGGGTCAAATAACATTCTGGTACCCGTTTCAGCTCCAAACATGACGGCGGTTTGCAAACCCTTTAATCGATTTACGAGTTTTGGGTTGTGGTGACCTGCAGGTACGTCGAGAAGAACCTGGGTTTGTTCTTTAAAATCTGGCAGTAAATGTAGTACCGCCTGATCTGCATTAATAGCTCCCATAGATGCTCCTTGGGCTAGAACATGCGTGTTTTTTGGGTCTAGATCTCTTAATTTTTCATTCATGAACTCGCCATATATGCGTCCGTTTGCCTCAAGTCCGTTTTTAATTAGCGCTTCTAGATATTCTGGTGTGACCGTACCACCATAGCCTATTGGGCTTCCTAGTGCGTAAATGTCAATTGTTGGTGGTATATGGCCTTCCTTTGTGTGAAATACTTTTGGAATGTTTCGAATAAAGCGGTCGATGGGCATGTCGAGGAGGCTAAGTGCATGACCATTTGGAGGTGGGGTGAAAACGCCGAACTCGAAAATTACCCTATTTTCGGGGTTCTGGTCTTGAGGGTTACTATCCGGAAGCCTGTAATTTTCACCTGCTATTTTTTTGACTATTTCAGGTGTAACAGTAAGTTTTGTATAGCTAAACGCAACACCAGGGAATTCTTTCGATTCGTAAATAGCGAAATTATCGATGCTTTGCCTTTCGATCTCCTCTAAAATTGTTTGCATATCGGGGGCAATTTCAGGTTTTTGCTTATTTATCTCCCGAAGAGTCATAAAGCAAGTCTGTGTTTTGAAATCAGGGTTAGGGCGAGAAGTAAATTCCTGCCCCGCTATTTTTGGGATTTCGTGTGATTCCACAATCTTATTTTAACCGATTTAAGATATAATTTCCGATATCGTAAGTTCTAGATGGGATCCGAACACCTGTGTTGAATACAATGCAGAGAATGTTCTTGATTCATAGTTATATTGTAGTTTTTTTCCAAAACAAAAGCCGACGTCAAACGCGATCGGCTTCTGTTTACCCGACCAAATTTTTGTTTGTCAAAAATTCAGACGGGTGAAAATTCTATTTTCTTGTTAATGTTCGAACGATAGTGAGAACTTCTCGCTTCGCTCGAAGAATACTAATGGCGGCGGGATCTTTCCCTCACCGCTTTTTTCTTTGTGTTTCTTTACTTCGACTTTGCTCAGTACCTTCGGCTTCGTCTTCTTCTTTGGTGTACCACCAGGCGGCGATAATCACTAAGGCAACTACAACTAAAATGACCAGAGCGGTGTTTTTATCAAAGCCGGAAGTTACGACAGATGATGGAGTAGCAGTCTCGGTTGAGCTTTGGGCGAAGGCCGGAGCAGCAAAAACTGCCAGCGCGGCAGTAGAAACAAGAATATTGCGGATTAAGGTTTGCATTTGTTGATACAGTGCCATGCGATCCTCATCGAGTAAACTCGATTGCGGGTCTAGACGACGAACATTTTATGACGGGCGTACTGAAACCCGTCAATAGTGATCTATTTTTGCTCGAAAAAGGCTGAAATCCGGGTAAATATTTTATACACCGACAAAATTTTCCAAAAATTTGAAATTTTTAGTTTTTAATTTTAAATGAATTTAAGACGTTTCATAAAATGAAAACAATATTTCAAATAAAGGATATAATAGTATTCTTCGAGTGAAGCGAGAAGTAATGTCATCCTGAACTTGATTCAGGATCTATGTATGGATTCTCGATCAGGTCGAGAAAAAGAGAGCTTATTCTCTCGGCAAGCGGGTTTTTATGAAATCTTACAATGTCATTATTATAGGAAGTGGTCCTGCCGGGTTAACCGCGGCGCTTTACAATGCGCGGGCAAACTTGGCGCCTTTGGTTTTAACAGGCGGAGGTAAATGGGGTGGGCAGTTGATGCTGACAACCGATGTGGAAAACTATCCGGGATTCCCCGAAGGAATTTTGGGACCGGATCTGATGAAGAAGTTCCGCGACCAGGCCGAGCGGTTTGGGGCAGAGATTTTAGATTTGGAAGTTAGCGCTGTTAATTTTTCTCAAAGGCCATTTTCAGTTACGGCAGGGGATAAGACATATCAATCAAAAGCTGTGATTATCGCAACCGGAGCCGAGACTAACTGGCTGGGTTTACCAAACGAGCAAAGGTTAATTGGTCATGGCGTTTCTTCGTGTGCGCCTTGCGACGCGTTTTTCTTCAAGGATAAAAAGGTGATTGTCGTCGGCGGCGGAGATAGCGCGATGGAGGAGGCTTTGACCTTAACCAAGTTTGCAACCGATGTGACGATAATTCACCGGCGCGATGAGTTTCGGGCATCCAAAATAATGCTTGCGCGCGCCAAGAAAAATGCCAAGATTTCTTTTATCACCAATACCGTGGTTGTCGATGTTTTAGGACAGGATAAGGTGATTGGAGTGAAGATCAAGAATGTCAAAGACGGAAAAGAGCAGGAGATGCCCATCGATGGAATGTTTTTGGCGATTGGTCACTCGCCGATGACGAAGATTTTTAAGGGCCAGTTGGAGCTGGATGAAAAGGGATACGTTAAAAAAATGATTAAAGGTAATCCTTCGACAGTTCGACAGTTCGACAAGCTCACTGCTATAGCAAGCTCAGGACCTTCGGATGCCTACGGGATGATGACATCGGTTGATGGTGTTTTTGTGGCGGGGGATGTGCATGATTACCACTATAAGCAGGCAGTAACCGCAGCAGGATTTGGATGCCAGGCGGCAATGGAGGCCGAACGCTGGCTCGAGGCACAGGAATAATTTAATCTGTCCAAAATTATGGGAAATCGAGTTTACCGAAAGGTATTATTTTGGAGAGAGGCACTTCGACTTGAACGGTATGTTGTTCAAGTGGTTGCGGTTGACCCTATGCAAGTTACCAATGAGAATGGCAATGCGGGAGCAGCACTTGTTGGTGGCATGGTGGATGGTGAAATAGTCAGGATATATACGACTAGGAGACTTAAAGAAGACGATATAATTCATGAACTATTACATTTTAGATATCCACAGGAAAGTGAAGAGGAGGTAAGAAGAATGACGGAGGAAATGTTAATTTCAAGAAATAGCATCTATATGGGGTCTGGAATGAAGGAGCGGTTTTAGCCTTGACTTCAAGTCTTCTTTTCGGTAAACTACCACTAAGTTTGTAGTAGTTTCACTACTACGCTTAACGTCAAACGCTAAACGACTAAAGCTTAAAAATTCATGCGTTAGTCGTTAGTCATTCAGCGTTTAGCAATTTATTATATGTTTAGACTTTCGCAAAAGGCTGATTATGGTTTGATTCTGCTCTCCCGCTTATCAAAGAGTAAGACTCCGGTTTCGGTGGCGCAGGTAGCCAAGAAAAACGAAATTTCCTCTAAATTTTTATCGCAAATAGCAAGTGAGCTTAAGCGCGCCGGGATTTTGAAGTCGCGCGAAGGTGTAAACGGGGGGTATTCTTTGGCCAAAAAACCTAACGAAATTAAACTTTTGGACGTTTTGAAACTTTTAGATGGGGAATTGGTAGAAGGGAAATGTTTTGAAGATGACCATGAGTGTAATTGCGGTGCGGGCGATATGTGGAAAGATGTCAAAAAACAACTTGAGGCAACAATCGGCAAAAAAACGGTTGCGGATTTGGCGGTGAGATAGATGAATAGGAATCAAAGAATTATTCAAGCGGCCAGAAGGCGGGCACAATTATTGCCATTTTTATCGGCAGAAGGTCAACGAATGGAAATTGAAGCGTCAGAAGGAGAATCTATTTTGAAAGAGGAGCCACTTAAGAAGATTCCCGGAACAAAGGCGAATTTTGAAGCATTGATTATATCTGGGGAAAGAGGCGAATAATGCTTAAAGTTTCAAAGTTAAAAGCTAGGGAGGTGATCTTATGAAAAAATGCGAATGCAAATGTGGATGCTGCAAAGACTGCCAATGCGAAGTGGAGGAAGATGCTAAAGATTAAGAATCTTAAAGCAAGTGTCAGTGATAAAGAAATCTTGAAGGGCGTGGATCTGGAAGTTGGTAGTGGCCAGATTCACGTGCTCATGGGGCCGAATGGAAGCGGAAAGTCGACTTTGGCGCAGGTTATCGCGGGGCACCCGAATTATAAAGTGGTTAGTGGAAAATGCATAGTGAATAGTCAGGACATTACAAAGTTAGCGCCGGATAAGCGGGCGAAATTGGGAATTTTTTTGGGATTCCAGCACCCGGTGGAAGTTCCGGGAGTTTCGGTTTTTAATTTTCTTAGAAAAGCGAAAACGTCAAACTCCCTATTGTCATTGCGAGCCGTCAATCGACGGAGAAGCAATCTCAAAACGGGGAAACAGATCCTGAATCAAGCCTTCGAGGCCGTGAGCCCTCAGGCCGAATCGGTTCAGGATGACGATGGCGGGATTGCTTCGTCGTTTGTGACTCCTCGCAATGACAGTGCTAAGCAATTCCGTGACGAACTCAAAAAGTATATGTCGGAACTTAAACTTCCGGAGGACTTTTTAAGACGTTCACTCAATGAGGGATTTTCCGGTGGAGAAAAAAAGCGAAATGAGATTTTGCAGATGATGGCTTTGAAACCGAAACTAGTGATTTTGGATGAGATTGATTCTGGTTTGGACGTTGATGGTTTAAAATTAGTTGCTTCTGCGATTAAACAATTTACAATCAACAATCGACAATCATCAATCATACTTATAACTCACTACGCCCGTATCCTTAAATATCTAAAGCCGGATTTTGTGCATGTGATGGTAGACGGGCAGATTATTAAATCCGGCAAAGCGGGTTTAGCGCAAAAGGTTGAAGAGAAAGGATACGGGGCATTTACTACTATGTCATCCTGAACCGATTCGGCCTGAGGGCTCACGGCCTCGAAGGCTTGATTCAGGATCTAGATTCCGAAATATACAGTGCCATGCGACCTAAAGGTCTAGGGTTCGGAATGACAAGAAGTAGTTCTCGACTGCGCTCGAACAATATTCTTCGAGTGAGTGAAACGAATCGAGAAGTTTAATTATGAACAATTTACAAACAACCGATTACCAATATGGATTTTCCAAACCGGAGAATTATGTTTTTAAATCCCGACGCGGATTGAACCGGTCGGTTGTGGAGCAAATTTCGGCGATGAAGAGCGAGCCGCAGTGGATGCGGGATTTGAGGCTAAAAGCGCACGATATTTTTTTGGCAAAGAAGATGCCGGTTTGGGGAGCAGACCTAACGGACATTGACTTTGACAATATTTTTTACTACATAAAGCCAACGGATAAACAGAAAACTTCGTGGGCCGATTTACCAAAAGACATCAAAGATACTTATGACGCGATTGGCATTCCGGAAGCGGAAAAGAAGTATTTGGCGGGGGTGACGGCGCAGTATGAAAGTGAATCTGTTTATCATTCTTTCCAAAAGAAATGGGAAGACATGGGCGTAATTTTTACGGATATGGATACGGGTTTGAAAAAATACCCGGAACTTGTCAAAAGTTATTTCGGCAAAAGCATTCCGGCTGCGGACAATAAATTTGCGGCACTAAACTCCGCGGTTTGGTCCGGTGGGTCTTTTATCTATGTGCCGCCGGGAGTTTCTGTCGATATTCCTTTGCAAGCTTATTTTAGGATAAATGCGGCCAACATGGGGCAGTTTGAAAGAACGCTGATAATTGTGGACGAAGGGGCATATATCCATTATGTCGAAGGCTGCACGGCGCCGGTTTATTCGACAGATTCACTGCACAGCGCGGTTGTTGAGATTTTTGTTAAAAAGGGCGCGCGTTGCCGCTATACCACAATCCAGAATTGGTCCAACAACGTTTACAATTTGGTCACTAAGCGGGCGTTTGTGGAAGAAGAAGGGACTATGGAGTGGGTAGATGGTAATTTGGGGAGCAAAATCACCATGAAATATCCGAGTTGTTATTTGGTTGGCAGGAAAGCGCGGGGAGAAGTGTTGTCTTTGGCATTTGCCGGAGCAGGACAACATCAGGACGCCGGCGGAAAGCTGGTGTTTTTGGCCCCGGAGACAAGCGGCGAGATTATTTCCAAATCGGTAAGTGCCTTTGGCGGAAGGACAAGTTATAGAGGACTTGTTAAAGTTATTAAGAATGCAAAAGGTGTGAAGTGTAATGTGCGCTGTGACGCTTTGATTTTGGATGAAAAATCCCGAAGCGACACTTACCCGACAATGCAGGTTAGCGAAGATGATGTGACGATTGGGCACGAGGCAAGCGTTTCGCGAATTGATGCGGAAAAACTTTTTTATCTGATGAGCAGAGGTCTAACCGAAATGGAAGCAACGTCTTTAATCGTCAACGGTTTTATCGAGCCGATTGTTAAAGAATTACCCCTGGAATATGCGGTGGAACTGAATCGATTGATTCAGCTAAACATGGAGGGATCAGTAGGATGATTGGAGGGACGGGTGGATATTTTTTATTTTTAGTGATTTTGCCAATAATAATTATATCGAATATTGTTGCATTTCTTGTAGTATTTGGTATTCAGCACTTTGTGATGAATATTTTACTAAAGCAGAAGATTTCGAAATTATTTCTTTTGTTAACATCTGTAGTTTTATACATATCTATCTCCCTTATTATCGCCATTATCAGAACAGGGAATCCTATTAGTGTTATCATCCTCCCTCTAATTCTTTTTGACTGGCCATTCGTGATTTTTGCTTGGGTTAAAGAACTCTTTCTATGATTACTTTAAAAAAAGACGAGAAAAGGGTGATAACGGTGCTGATGGATAACTCAAGTGTCGTCCTGGAGGGAGTGAAACGACCGATAGGATCTGGACGTAAAGATTCTATCGCTTCGCTCCAGAATGACAGGGTTAGCGGATTGCAGAATGACAGAGTGGAAGTGGTTTTGGCGGGGGAAAATTCTAGTGTGGAGGTTGTGGGGTTGGTTTTGCCCGCCCGATCTTACTTTGGCACTTCAGGTTCTATTCGAACACGTGCCAAAGAGCGATCTTTGGCGGATAAAGGAAAGGTCGATGATCGATCACTCGAGATTTATATAACCCACGCGGCGCCGAACACGAAATCGAATGTGAATGTCCGCGCGGTTTTACGGGGCAAGTCGACTTTTGCGTTCAAGGGGAACGTCAAAATTGAAAAAGGGGCTAAAGGAGCAGATGCGTATTTAAGATCTGACGCTTTGCTTTTTGACGATGCCAAAATGGGAGACGATACCCCGGCGTTGGAGATTTTGGAGCCGGATGTTAAAGCCGGACACGCGGCGACAATTGGAAAGGTGGATGAAGAAATGATTTTTTATTTGATGAGCAGGGGGCTTTCGAGGGATAGCGCAGAAAAGTTAATCATTCAGGGGTTTATCGGGCCGATGAGGGAGAAAATAATGGAGCAGACCCCACTTCGCTCTCCAAAGGAGAGCTACGAGGGGCAAGAAGAATGATAATTGAGGGTTTTATCGACCCAATGCGTTACGTCATTGCGAGGAGTTCTGCATTGCAGAATGACGAAGCAATCTAAAAAGAGATTGCCGCGCTCGTTTCACTCGCTCGCAATGACAACTAAAAATATATGATGGACAAAATTAGGCAAGATTTTCCAATCTTAAGTAGGAAAATAAATGGGAAACCATTGGTTTATCTTGATAATGCGGCGACGAGCCAGAAACCCAAGGCGGTTTTGGATATGCTGGTGCACTATTACACCAAACATAACGCCAATGTTCACCGCGGAGTCCATACACTTTCTCAGGAAGCAACTGAAGAGTATGAACTGGCAAGAAAAGTTGTCGGAAATTTTGTGGGGGTGAAAGATACGGGTGAGATAATCTTTGTAAAAAACGCGACAGAAGCCTTAAATCTTATTGCTTATAGCTGGGGAAGAAACAATATTTCCAAAAATGATGAGATTGTAGTTACGGTTGCCGAACATCACTCCAACTTTGTGGTTTGGCAGCAGCTGGCTCGCGAAAACGGCGCGGTTTTGAAAGTGGTGCCGGTTGATGAAAACGGGGAGGTTGATCCAGTAGCATTTAAGAAGGCAATTACATCTCGGACGAAACTGGTCTCCTTTTTCCATGTTTCGAATGTTTTGGGGACGGTCAATGATGTTAGACGACTATCGACTATCGCTCATCGACTATCACCAAAAGCGGTAGTTATTGTTGATGGAGCGCAAGCTGTGCCGCATATGAAAGTTGATATTGCCAAAATAGGCTGCGATTTCTACGTTTTTACGGGGCATAAAATGCTGGGGCCAACAGGGATTGGAGTTTTGTGGGGAAGAAGGGAGCTTTTGGAGAAAATGCCGCCGTTTTTATTTGGGGGAGACATGATTTCTAAAGTTTCTCTTAGTGGAACCAGTTGGAATGAGTTGCCTTGGAAATTTGAAGCGGGGACTCCCGATGCGGCGGCGGCAGTGGGGCTTATGGCGGCAGTAGAATATTTGGAGAAAATCGGAATGGATAAGGTGAGAGAACATGAAGTTGAGTTGACTCGATACGCAATCAAGAAATTGTCAGCAATCCCGGAAGTGGAGATTTATGGACCCCTACCTCGTCATTCTGAACTTGATTCAGAATCTAGATCCCGAAACGAGTTCGGGATGACAAATAGAGCGGGTGTTATATCTTTTAACGTTGGTCCAATCCATGCCCACGACGTGGCATCGATTCTGGATGCGGAGGGAATTGCGATAAGGTCCGGCCACCACTGCGCCCAACCCCTTATGAATTTTTTGGGGATAGAGTCGGCGGCCCGCGTCAGTTTTTATATTTACAACACAAAAGAAGAAGTCGATAAATTCATTGCGGGTATAGAAAAAGTAATTTCCATATTTAAACCCAAATTGACCCGAATTGTTAGTCCGAATGTATCCGAATATAGTCACAATAATGGAAGGAGAATTCGAATTTAATTCGGATAAAAAATTCGGATGAATTTGGATACTTTATATCGTGAAGAAATTTTGGAACATTGGCAGAATCCGCAGAATTTCGGGAAAATGCGCGGGGCCGATTTGGTTATTGAACAGGTTAATCCGCTTTGCGGCGACCAGGTGACATTTTTCTTTAAAATCGAGAGCGGGAAAATCAAAGACGTTTCTTTTGAGGGTAGTGGTTGCGCCATTTCGATAGCAAGTGCCTCAATGCTTTCCGGGGTAATTAAAAATAAGCCGATTGCCGCCCTTTCCAAAATTACCGGTAAAAATGTTTTAAGTTTAATGGGTGCGGACAAAAACTCTTTCCCGCCGGCGAGGCTAAAATGCGCTTTTTTATCTTTGGAGGCAGTTAGGAAAATTGGTCAGATGCAAGCGGATTGATAGATCGTGGAAATAATTTTATAATCGCTCGCAGAAAACCGTGGACTTCTTAGCTCACGGATGAATGCGAAAAGCGATTACATACTTCCGTGGGTAATTAGAAGTGGAAACGGTGGAAGTTTTCTGCTCACTCTTGTAAACTTAAGGACAATACCGAGGGCTTTTAGCCCTCGGAAGTTTATAATTTAACGAATGGCTAAGAAATGGAAAATTACAGTTGACAGGGATCTTTGTATTGGCGCGGCTTCCTGCGTAGCACTGGCGATGAAGACCTTCGCCTTGGACAGTGAGAACAAAGCAGTAGTTATGGAAGGCGAGGGTGACCCGCCGGAACTTGTGAAACTGGCGGCAGAGAGCTGCCCTACAAAGGCGATAATTTTGGTGGATGAAGGAACCGGTAAGCAAGAATATCCCTGACCGACTTCGTCGGTAATATCAAATTTCAAATGTTAGAATTAGAAATATATGGCGGCGAGTAGTATTGCAGACAGAGAACCGGGGCATCCTAATTCTGGCAATTTTTTAAGAGACATTGTTTTTGGTGCTAATGACGGCGTGGTGACGGCCATCGGGTTTTTGGTGGGGATTGCCGGAACTGTAAATAATCAGGGAATAATAGTTTTGGCCGGTATCTTGACGATTGTTGCCGGTTCGGCTTCGATGGCGCTTGGAAATTATCTTGGGGTAAAGAGCCAGAGGGAATTTTACGACCAGATGGAAAGAATTGAGCGGTGGGAAATGGAACACAAGCCGGATGTTGAGAAACAGGAAATTGAAGAGATTTATTCAAAAATAGGTTTTTCCGGCCGTGAGCTTGAGATTTTGGTTGATAAAGTAACTTCGGATAAAGAGTTATGGCTTTCGGTGATGATGAGAGACGAATTGGGTTTGAGTCAGGAGGAAAACGGCAACCCTGTTGTTTCAGGGCTGATAATGGGTGCATTTTATCTTTTAGGGGGGATTCCGCCGCTTTTGCCTTTTATTTTTCTAAAACCCATTAACCGGGCTTTAATTTTTTCGGTTATAGTGGCGGTTTTGGTGATGGGTTTTATTGGTTTTTTCCGTTGGTTTTTGAATAAAGGCAGCTTAAAAGGAAAAGTTATGGAAACGATAATAATCGGAATTTTGGCGGCATTTGTTGGATTTGCGGCTGGTCAGGTGTTAACAGTTTTGGGAGTCCAAGGGGTTTCAATTTAAGATGAGGAATGTTGACTATTTAATTGTTGGCGGAAGCGCGGCCGGGACAACGGCAGCAGAAGTGATCCGGTCACGCAATGGTGAGGGTTCAATCACAATTGTTACAGACGAAGAAGAGGAGTATTCGCGGGTTTTACTGCCATTTTACAGCCGAAACAAAATAAAAAGGGAACAGGTTTTTCTAAAAACTCCCGACTGGTACAAGCAAAAGAACATCGAGCTTCTTAAAAAAACCAAAGCCACCGGGCTGAATTGTGCTGATCATTTGATTACTCTTTCTGACGGGGAAGAGATTCAATACGGCAAGTTGCTTATCTCCATTGGCGGAAGGGTAATCCGGCTTGATGCGGCGGGCAGCCAGCTTGAGAACATTTTATATTTCAGAACTTTGGAAGATACAGACAAGGTTATCAAGGCGGCAAGTTCTGCCAAAGCCGGGGTAATTGTCGGCGGCGGGCTTATTAGCCTTGATTTTGCCACCTGTTTTAAGGCGAATAATGTTGGGGAAGTAACGATTTTGGTAAAAGAGCCGTACTTTTGGGCGAATAGACTAGGTCCTGATTCAAGTAAGGTGATGGTAAGTGTTCTAGCAAAAAACGGAGTTAAAGTTTTAACCGGGGAAGAAGTGGAGAGATTCGAATTTGAACAGGGTCGGACCCTGTTCAAGGGTCCGACCCTAAACAATAAAGTGGCTACTGTAGTTACCAAATCCGGCAAACGCTTTGAATGTGGTGTTGTGGGTGTCGGTATAGGTATCAAGGTGGATTTGGAATGGATTGCCAAGGCGGGGGTCAAGACAAACCGCGGAATTTTAACCAACGAATACTTAGAGACGAATGTGAAAGATGTCTATGCCGCTGGGGATTGTGCCGAATTTGCCGACGTGATTTTTGGAAGACAACATATGATGGGGAATTGGGCAAATGCAACGTCGCAGGGGCAGGCGGCGGCAAAAGGGATGGTTGGCGAGAGGACTATTTACGAGACGGCGTCGTCTTACTCCGACAGTTTTTTTGAAGGGACATATTCTTTCATCGGGGTAACAGACATGGCGTTTGCTGACGAAGTAATTAGCCGCGGATCGGTAGAGTCCGGCAAGATGACGCAAATTTATATTAAAACGATTGGCCGCTGGCCCAGAGGGGCCTCTGGCCCGGAGGGCAACACCAAAAGAATTGTCGGGGCAACGGTTATTAATAGTGCCGGGGAGGTTGCGCCACTAACGGCCGCGGTTAAGGGCAAAGTTGATGTTTCTTTTTTGGTCGATAAGCTTGCGGATACGAATTTTGATTTGAATCAGCTTGTAAATTAAATGAAAACTATTCGAAACTTTTTTCAGGAATACGCTTTAAAAATTGCTTTTGTGCAGGCGTGGATGGCGGTACTGGGCAGTCTCTATTTTTCCGAAATAGCAGGCCTTAGACCGTGCCTTTTGTGCTGGTACCAAAGAATCCCAATGTATTCTTCCGCCGTTATTTTAGCGGTGGCAATTTTGAGAAATGACAGAAAGGTTTATTACTATGTTTTACCACTGACAATTATAGGCGCGGCAATTGCTTTTTATCAGTATTTACTGCAGATGACGCCTCTTGCTACCCTTGTCCCGGCAGTCTGCAATGCTTATGAATCCTGCAGTAAAATCGATTTTATTACCCTTGGTTTTGTGACCATACCGTTTCTCTCACTTGCTGCTTTTTTGGTTGTTTTGATAATGATGGTGATTATGCTAAAATCAGAGGCTAAGAATGTCAAAAGAAACTAAATTTTTGATTGGAGTTGGGCTGGTAACGCTGGCGATTATAACTTTCGGTGCATTTATCTTCGGCAATCAAAAGCCGGGGCCGAGTGCATTGGGTGCAGCGCAAATTGATCTTATCCAAGGAGCGAAGCACGCGGAAGGTACGCCTTCGGCCAAAGTTAAAATCGTGGAGTTTGGAGACTTTCAATGTCCGGCTTGCGCTGTGGCGCACCCAATCGTTAAGCTGATTATTGAAAAGAATAAAGACAAAATCTATTTTGTTTTCCGTAATTTTCCGCTTCCTTCCCACGCCAATGCGGTAGACGCAGCCCGGGCGGCTGAAGCTGCAGGTGAGCAGGGTAAATATTGGGGTATGTACGATTTGCTTTACCAGAACCAAAAAGATTGGTCCGATTTGGCAAACCCAAGCGATAAGTTTAAAGAATATGCCCAAAAATTAGAATTAGATCTTAAAAAGTTTAACAACGACTTGGCGGGGGGAATTACCGTTATAAATTCCGACAAATCTTTAGGAGAAAAGGCCGGAGTCAAAGCGACGCCAACATTTTTTATAAACGGGCAGGAATATGAGGGAGTAATTACCGAATCTGATTTCCAAAAGATAATCGACCAATCCAGCCAATAGTAGAAGCAATTTCCCCGATTTGCACTTCGCCCGCCAAACCCGTTAAGCTAGATGCATGAGGATATATATTGCCAGCGACCACGCTGGCTTTGATTTAAAAAAGGTGCTAATTGAGCATTTAAAATCGGAAGGCAAAGAAGTCGAGGATTGCGGAGCATTTCAATACGATGAAGCGGATGATTACCCGGACTTTATTTATCCCTGTGCTCAAAAGGTTGCTAACGATACGGGATCGTTAGGAATTGTGATTGGAGGTTCGGGCCAGGGTGAGGCAATGGTTGCCAACAAAGCTAAAGGGGCAAGAGCGGCTGTGTTTTATGGGGTGGTAATGCCTCAAGGTGCTGTCGATATAACAGGTAGGACAAGTGAGGATCCGCTGGAAATGTTGCGTTTAACACGCGAGCATAATGACGCGAATGTTTTGTCTTTAGGGGTACGTTTTTTGACTGTCGATCAAGCGAAAGAAGCTGTTGATGCCTGGATCGGGGCAAAGTTTACTGCAGAAGCTCGTCATGTGCGGAGGATTGAAAAGATCAAAAAATTTGAGGAGCAATGAAGAAACTTTTGTCAAAGAAAAAAATTTTCAAAACGAATTTAATCTTTATTTTTATCTTCTTAAACATTTGGGAATTTATTTTATCTCGTGAGCTTTTTAATGGAATGATTTTTGGGCTTTTAATGTTTGGCCCGGTTGCTTTTTTATGGTTTATGAAGACTTTGCGGGCTTCGATGTTGGCAACTTTCGTTTCGATTTTTGAAGTGACGGTCCTTGCTGTTTTTGTGATTGAAGGTTTTGAGTTTGGGGGGGTGCTGGCTGCTGTTAAATCAATTTATTGGGTGCCGTATTTGGCAATGGCAATTATCAATATGATTGTGGGGCTTAAGATTTACGCTGATTTTAAGGGAAGAAAGGCAAAGAAGGTGAAAACATGACGATACGGGAGTGGTTTGCCAAAGCACAAAGTGAGGGTTTTGCCCTTCGATTTCACTCAGGACGAAATTTTCTTGAGCAAAGGAGATTGTTATGACAGCCAGGGATTGGTTCACTAAGGCACAGAATGAAAATTTTGCCATTGGGGCGTTTAATGTTGATAACCTCGATATTATGCGGGCGATTTGCGAGGCCGGCAGGAAAATGAAATCGCCGGTGATAGTAGAATTTTCGGCGGGGGAAGTCGGTTATTTTGGCCTTGATAACATCAAGGACCTTATCGAGAACGCCAGAGAAGAGTTTGGTATTCCAATACTTTTAAACCTAGATCATTCAAAAAAAGTTGAGGATTGTCTGGCAGCAATTGCAGTTGGTTTTGACGATGTCCATTTTGACGGGAGTGAACTTTCCTTTGGCGAAAATGTAGCAAATGCAAAAAAGGTGGTTATCACGGCGCATGCAAATGGGGTTTTGGTGGAGGGGGAGATGGACAAACTGCCCGGTTCCAGCGAAGTACACAGCGAAGAGCTGGATTTTGAACTGATAAAAAAATCGTACACGGATCCGGCTCGCGCGGCGGAGTTTGTCGGGGCAACCGGTGTGGATATTTTTGCGGCTTGTTTTGGGAATGTTCACGGAACGTTTCCGAACCAGCCGGATTTGGATATGGGTTTGGTCTCCAAAATAAGGGAGGCACTTCCAAACACTTTTCTTTCGATGCATGGAGGGTCCGGTATCCCTGCGGTACAGGTTCGCGAGGCGATCGCGGCCGGCAAAATTGTCAAAGTTAACGTTAATACGGAAATCCGTGCTGAATATAGGGATGCCCTTGACGAGGGACTTAGCGAAAATCCGGGCGAGCGGGTTTCTTACAAACTGGCGTCGGATATTACCGGCGCGGTGGCGGCTGTCGTTGAGGGGAAAATCGAAGTATTTGGCAGCGCAGGTAAAGCTTAGATCGACTAATGACGAAAGACAAACGACTAAGGTGTAATTTTTGCGTTAGTCCTTAGACTTTAGTCATTAGACATTTATATTTGCTCGCAGAACACCGCGGGCTATTAGTCCGCGGATGAATGCGAGAGAATACATACTTCCGAGAACTGGGAATATTCTGCTCGCTCATGTAAACTTAAAGAGCAATACCGAGGGCTTTTAGCCCTCGGAAGTTTATAAAAGGGGGTGAAAGAATTTTGAACATTAGAAAGATAAGTTTAGTCGGTATAGCTTTGGCCTCGGCGCTTCTGCTTTCCGCATGTAATTCTTACAATACGACGACGACAAGTTCCCAAAGTGTTCCGTCGATATCTTCGGCGACAGAAGACGCATCAGCAGCAGTAATAATTTATACAGACAGTGGGTTTGCGCCGACTACTTTGAACGCTAAAGTCGGGCAGAAAGTGGTATTTAAGAATAATAGCGGTTCGGCGATCCAGGTAAATTCCGCGCCGCATCCGGTGCATAACCTTTATCCGGAACTTAATATCGGGGCGATAGCCGCCGGCAGCACAGGGTCGACAAGCTTTGCCGCGGCGGGGACTTATAAGTACCACAACCACTTAAACCCCAGCCAAAACGGGACAATTGTGGTAGAATAGCCTATAATTTAGAAGAAATTACATAAGCGAAGCGAATATAATGATTAATAGAGTACCAATTTTGGTTTGGTTTTTAGTGCCGACGGCGGTAATTTTAGGTTTTGGTGTGTGGTTTTTTTCTCGAAGTGAAAGTACTTTGGGAGTGCAGGATGAGACCAAACCAATTTCTGTTTCAAGCCCCGTAGCTGAAATACAGGAATTTGCAATTGTTGGAAGAGAGCATGTGGATTTCGGAACACCGGTTACTACCTATAATAGCAATCCACCAACTTCCGGGCCGCATTGGCCGGGATCTGCCAAAAATGGCGTTTATGACAATCAACTGCCGGACGAACAACTGATACACAATTTGGAACATGGATATATCTGGATTTCTTATCGCCCCACCGGCGAGGCGACCGACAGCGCCGGAATTTCGGAAGATGAAAAGAAAAAGCTTACTGAAATAGTCGCGGGGGACGATTGGAAAATGATTTTGGAGCCGAGAGAGGCAAATGATTCAAAGATTGCGTTGGTTGCATGGGGAAGGGTACTTAATATGCAACAGTTTGACGAGAGCAAAATAAAGGATTTTATAAAGACATACCGTAACCGCGGACCAGAGAAGACGCCGGATTAGTATTCGGAATTTCCAATTTCCAATTTTAAATACTATAATTTCTTTGTGAGGATTAACATCAATTTGCCGTGGGGGGCGTATGTGGCGGAGTTTCTGGGGACGTTTGTTTTTGTTTTTGTTGCTTCCGGTGCAGTACTTTCTAACATCTTCTATGGCGATGTCGGCTCTTTGGGGGTGGCGCTTGCGACAGGACTTTCTTTGGCGGCGATGATTTGGGCAACGGCAGCAATTTCCGGAGGGCATCTTAACCCGGCAGTAACTTTGGCGGTTTGGTTGACGGGAAAAATTTCGGTAATCAATGCGGTTTTTTATATTGCTTCCCAAGTGTTGGCCAGTTTTGCGGCCGGTGGTGTCCTGCTTTATATTTTTGGGGACCGTGCCATCCGTTTTAACCTCGGGGCGCCAATTCTGGGAGCCGATGTAGCAGTTGGAACAGCTTTACTTTTGGAAGCAATTTTGACAGCAGTTTTGGTGTTTGCGGTTTTTGCAACAGTTGTCGATCGTCGCGGGTCGGTTAGTTTCGGGCCGTTGGTGATAGGGTTGGTTGTAGTTTGCGGCGGTATTTTTGCGGGGCCAATAACCGGTGCGGCACTTAATCCGGCAAGGGCAATCGGGCCGGCGGTTATTACCGGGTCTTTTACAAACCTGCCGATTTGGATACTTGGGCCTTTTGCCGGAAGTCTTTTTGGATTGGTTTACGAATTTTTGTTTTTGAGAAAAATACCAGAAGCAAAAATTAATTCCCCCTTTTAATTTTTTGCATTATCTCTCATAGACTTTATCTGCTAAAATTACGTTACATTGTCTATGAATACTACTGCCAAAAAAATAACTTCCGATGATTCCCAAAAGGTAAAAGGTGACCAAGCAGTTCAGCCGAGGGCGAAAGAGCAAGAACCAGCAGATGGGCGGGCGCAAGAGGCCGCGGCAATTACCGAAATAAGGGAAGTATCCGATTCGCATGATAAAGAGGCACTGCGTTTGGTTCGGGAAAGTATGCCGGAGACCGTGGCCGGTTTGCCAAAGATAGAGATTCCTCCTGATGTTGCCGATGCCGGAGTAATGAGTCCGGAACAAGAGGCGGAGGAAGTGCTTACCAGTGGTCCGATAATTAATATCGACATATTAGAAAAAGAATACAAGGAAGGTTTGAAAATGAGAGCAGACGGCAAGACTGACCATGAGAAGACGGTTTTTGGGACGGCAAGTTTAGTGGCTCTGGCGCTTTGGGTTGGCCGAATGATGAAACTGGCGCATAAGCATACTATGAGAATAGTATTTAGGAAGCCCTCCTTCGTTTCCACCTCCGCTAAAGCTTCGGTGGACAAGAAAGCTACGGAGGGTAAACCCTCCTCCGTCAAGACTTCGGAGGGTAAAGAGGTGAAAGATGCCGATTGAGAATGCTCCAACGCAACTCGGGCAAATAGACGTTTTTTCTGCTTTTGGCCTGGTTTTGCAAAGCCTGGGGTTTTTGCTTTTAGTACTTTTGGTTTTGGGTGGTTTGGCATTTATTGTCGGTTATATCTGGGTTCTTTGGATGCGCAATAAAAACAGGGAGGAGAGGTCTTTGGACTTTGTGCTCTTTCAGGTAGCTGTTCCCCGTGATAATGAAACAAAGATCGATGTTGCCGAACAGATGTTTTCTTCTCTCTATTCAATTTACAAGGGGGGCAGGTCTAGTTTCCTGCACCCGGAAGTGCATTTTTCCCTGGAGATTGTCGCTACACCGGAAGAGATTAAGTTTTACATTTCATGTCCGAAATCGATTGAGGATTTAGTGGAAAAACAGATTCATGGGGCTTATCCGGGAGCCGATGTGCGTGAGGTCGAAGAATATAATATTTTTTCCGAAGAAGGGAAACTGGCCTATGCGCAGCTTAAATTAAAGAAACAGAGTTATTATCCCATCAAAACTTATAAAGATCTGGCGACGGATCCACTGGCGCAGATTACTTCGGCGATGGCCAAAATGGCGCCTGGAGAAGGGGCGGCAGTGCAAATTTTAGTGTCACCGGCTTCTTCAAAATGGCGGGCTAGCGGTAAACACTTTGTTTCCAAGACCAAAAGCGCGGAGCTTTCACCAAAGAATAAAAGCGCGCCGGATCCGAAGAAAATGGAGGCTGTCGAAAATAAAACTTCAAAAGTTGGGTTTAATGCGGTTATCAGAATTGTCGTTTCGGCCAAAACTGCGTCGGAAGCCAAAGTCCATCTCGATAACATTAAATCGACGTTTGCCCAGTTTTCTTCGGAATTTAATAGCGTGGGGAGCGCCAAAATCCGCTTCAAAAAGCAATTTTTAGTCGATTTTGTTTACAGGTACTGGCCGATTTTTGGCAAGTGGGGAGTTTTAAATTCGGAGGAGCTGGCGACTTTATTTCATTTACCCAATAAAACAGTGGAGACACCGGGGATTTTCTGGGTTAATGCCAAGCGGGCACCGGCACCGGCACAGATTCCATCATCTGGTCTGCAGCTCGGCAAAAGCGTTTACAGGGGATCGACGAAGGAAATTTTTCTTTCCGATGAGGATAGGCGCCGCCACGTTTACATTATTGGTAAGACAGGGACAGGTAAGACCCAGCAGCTTGTCCATATGGTGATGCAGGATATCCGCGCCGGGCATGGTGTGGCCTTTATTGACCCGCACGGAGATGCTGTTGAAGAGATACTGGAAATGGTTCCACCCGAGCGGGCGGAAGATGTAATTTACTTTAATCCGGCAGATACCGAGAGGCCGATTGGAATGAATATGTTAGAGGCGCAGACGGAGCAGGAAAAGCATTTTGTGGCGACTTACATCGTCGGGCTAATGTACAAACTTTACGACCCGCACAAAACCGGAATTATCGGACCGCGGTTTGAGCACGCCATTCGAAACGCGATGTTAACTGTTATGAGTGAGCCGGGGAGTACTTTTATGGAAGTTGTGAGGGTTCTTACGGACGCTAATTTTGTGCAGGAACTGTTGCCAAAGGTTACAGACCCGGTGGTGCGGCGCTATTGGACAGACCAGATTGCCCAAACTTCAGATTTTCATAAAAGTGAAGTTTTGGATTACATTGTTTCAAAATTTGGGCGTTTTGTAACAGACAGAATGATGAGAAATATCATCGGTCAATCTAAGAGCGCATTTGATATCCGCGACATTATGGATAACGAGAAAATTCTTTTGGTTAACCTTTCCAAAGGCAGGCTTTCGGAGGAAAATTCCAACTTCTTGGGTTTGGTTTTGGTGCCGAAGATTCTAGTCGCCGCGATGAGCAGACAGAATATACCCGAAGAGCAGAGAAAAGATTTCTTTCTATACGTTGACGAGTTCCAAAATTTTGCCACGGAAACCTTTGCCGATATCTTGGCAGAGGCCAGAAAATACCGTCTTAACTTGATTGTTGCCAACCAGTTTATCGGACAGATTGAGGAAGAGGTTAAAAACGCCATTTTTGGAAATGTCGGTTCAATTATCAGTTTTAGGGTGGGTGTAACGGATGCGAACTATTTGCAACACGAGTTTAGTCCGACTTTCAACGAGACGGATTTAATTAATGTCGAGCGGTTCCATGCCTATGTTAAGACGATTGTTAACAACGAACCGGTCCCTTCTTTTTCGATGGATACGACACGCGACCTTTCTAAGGTAGAACGCGATCCGCGGATTGCGGAGATGATAAAGCAGCTATCGAGGTTGAGGTATGGGCGAGATGTAAATGTCGTGGACGCAGAAATTGTTCATCGAGCAAGACTATAAAAGCTGCGCTTTAATATAGCGGGTAAACAAGACTGTAATGGTCTTTGACTCAAAAATGGTAGGTTTTTTTGTAATGGTTGGTATTCTAATTCCCTTCGGGGCGATGTATGTATTATTCCGGCTCTCCTTCGGACAGATTAGAGGATGGTTGAATCGGGCTCTTCTAATTTCTGTTATTGATTATTTAATATGGGTTTATTTCTTTGTTTTTTCCGCAATTTCCAGTTGCATGAGCGGTGCATGTTCCAAAGGCGAGAAGCCTCTTTATTTAGAAGGTTTGGGAAATATGGGTTTTGGATTTGGGATGCTTTATATAGTTCCCCTATATTGTTTGATAAACGGTTTGTTGTTTGCCACCAAGAAGAGTCTCAAGTTAAATCCACTTAAGAGATTCTTCGCGGGGTTTTTTATAGCTTTTGTCATTTGGTTTATAGGTGCTTTGATTTTAGGTCAATTCGGTCTTCATTCGGCAGATTAATCGGTGAATGTGGAGATCGTGCATCGGGCCCGCCTCTAAATAAATATAGATGGCGGGTAAACGAGATTATAATTTTCCAAAAATTAATGGTAAAATTTGGCGTATTGGATCCGTAGTTTAACGGTAAAACGGGACTCTTAAATAAGTGGCAAGTGCGGGCCTGTAGCTCAGTGGTAGAGCGCCACTCTTATAAGGTGGATGTCGTAGGTTCGATACCTACCAGGCCCACACTTGCCCTTATATATCAGAGGAGCGCCATCAGCATTTATGCTGAGGCGACCTGCTGATATAAGGTCTTGTCGATGGTTCGACTCCATCCGGATCCACAGTAGAATTATGTCATTCTCACTAGATCGAGAATCTTGATCCTCGCTTTCGCGAGGATGACGAAGAGGAAAAATGAAATTTGGAATAATCAGCGCAAAAGATGTTAAAAAAGCCGGAGAACTTGCTTCTGATATTAAGAAGTTTTTGGTTGGTGGTGGTCAGGAGGTAGTTGAAGACCTTAAAGACGCGGAGTTGATTATTACACTTGGTGGGGATGGAACGCTGCTTCATGCTGCGTGCGAGCATATCGCGCTTGGCGTGCCGTTTGTGGGGATAAATGTGGGGACGCTAGGGTTTTTGACGGCGACAGAGGCTGATGAGTGGCAAGAAGCAATAGAGGATATTATCAGCGGAAAATATTTTGTTTCGGAAAGAATGACGATAGAAGCCTCTATCGAGGCAAATCCCAAATCACAAATAACAAATACCAAATACAGGGCGTTGAATGAGGTTGTAGTGAAGGGAATGTACAGAGTTGTAAATCTGGAAATTACAGTAAACGGGCAGAAGTTTTTGAATACTTCTGGGGATGGGGTAATTGTGGCGACGCAAACCGGGTCGACGGCATATTCTCTTTCGGCCGGTGGGCCGATTGTAGACCCGGAAGTGGATTCGCTTTTAATAACGCCGGTCAATGCCCATGGCCTGCCGGTTCCATCGGTAGTTCTTTCGCCAAACGATGAAATATTAGTTAAGGTGATTCGCGGAAACGATATCTCTTTGGTAATTGACGGACAGGAGCATATAAAAATTAGTCAAAGTCAAAGTGTGAGAGTGGAAAGAGGGCAATATAGAGTCAAGCTTGTTTATTTCGAGAAAGATCAATTCCTAAAATCTTTAAACGCCAAGTTTGGGTTGGCAAGCAGATCGGCGGCTGGCTAGATGCTAGAAAATCAGATGCCTCTTGCTGACCAGGAAGGGAAAAGGCCGCATCACCTTTTGGTAATTTTCCTGATACTGATTTTTCCGCCGGCGGCCTTCTATATTTTGTGGAAGTATAAAGGTTATCATTCATGGCTTGCCGGTTTAATTTGGACTGCCGGACTTATTATTCTTGTTTACACACTGGCTCTGAATTTTTTAGTATTGCCATATATTACCAGAGCGATAAGTGTTGCCGGTGTGGGTGCTTTGGCCGGCGATAACAAGTGGGTTTGGGCGCTGTTAATTTTTTCCATAGCGCAAATTATTTTTGGGTTCTATCTAAGACGAGTATTTAAACAGCAGGGAGACATTACCCGCTGGATGATGATTGTATGCGTTTGTATTTTTGTGTTGGATTATGTGTTTCCCGGTTTAATTTACGGCCAAATTACGGGGCAGATTTACAGCAGTTTAGGTATTTAGGTTGAACTTTTCTGAAATTTCACCGACGATTTTTTCTACTTTCGTATTTGTGGTATCGATAACCAGATCGAAAAACTTGGGGTCGAGGAGGTTTTTAATTAACGGGATTTTTAATTGCCGCATTAAATTTTTCTAGCCCAGAAGCCACTTTGACAACTTCTTCTTTAAGCACATTTCCTTCACTCTTCGTGAAACTTCGGGGATTCACTGTCTGATCCAGATACTCTCCTTCAACAATAATTCTATTTCCATCCTTACTCAAATCTATGCAAATTGTATAGTTACTTATTAAAATATAAGACGGATTATTATTGATTAAAATTGTTTCTTCTAGAGAGCCATCGGATGCATAGAATCTGCATGAGGATTGTTTTGATTCTAAATTTCGAATATGAATAACATTAATTTCCTTAAGCTGTTTTAAGTTAAAGAAGGAGAATGAGTAGAGGTAATCCTGATTGCATTTATTTAAATTATTTATATAACCGAGACTGTTGAATTTATATCCATCGGGAAGATAAGTAGGCCAATATGCGGTAAGACAGCCTCTTTTTTCGAGTTTGGGAATCTTGATCCTGGCTTCATTTAAAGGCTTTGAGAAATTTGCAGTAAATAAATAAAGAATGATTGTAGTGGAAGTTAAGATTATCAAAAAGAAGATATGTTTCCATTTATTTTTAAACATACCTAAAAGCAGTATGGAAACGATCGCCGCTATTGGAGAAATAAGGACTGAGAAAAAGTAGCCGAGACCGTTATCTTTACTAGTGAAGTGAATTGTTTCATTGATTTTCAAGATATCTAAAACTATATAAAAGAATTCAAATGAGGAGATAATAAAAACAGTGGCGAGTTTTAATATCGAAGTGATTATTCTCATATTTATTTTAATTATTTTTATAAAATTTTTGTGAGATGCTTTCTACTACTTCTTCGGATGGGGTTTGAGTTGTATTAATTGTTAAATCAAAAAACTTGGGGTCTAAAAAGTTTTCGTCAGCGTAGAGTTTGCGGAACTTTGCGTCCAGGCCCTCTTCGCGTTTTTTAATATCCTCTTCGGTTTCGGTGTGAGTATGGACTCGGGAGAGTGCTCGCTTGATGCGCTCTTGATAGTCACAAGTGAGGAGAACTTTTAAAGCGTCTGCCATTTCCCTTGTGAAGTATCCTGCGTAGTGAGCATCTACAACCACACCGCCATTTTTAACAAGATTGATTGTTTTTTCGTCCAGTCCTTTATCCAGTTGATCAGGAAAACTCGCTTTGTCATGGAGCGGGAGATTGTGTTCTAACATGTACTTGCGGAAGATTTTACCAGCGCTGTGGTATTCGAGATGCAGTTTTTCGGCAAGGGCTTTGGCGGTAGTGGAGGTACCGGAGGCAATGGGGCCGGAAATTACAATTGAAGTGTACATTTTATATGCGACGGCGACGGCGTTTGATTCGAAGCTGGGCAAGGGCTTTTTGCAGATTGGCGGCGGCGGTAGCGTATTCTTCTTCGGAAAGAGTATGCTTTTGGGCAAGGGCAACCTCGGCCGCTTTTTTGGCTTCTTCGATTGCCTTTTCTTCCAATTCTTCCTCCGGAGCGGCCAGGTCGACCAAGACTTTAACGTTGTCTTTTGTGATTTGGGCAAATCCAAACCCGGCTGCTAAAAGTTCTTCCTTGGAATGTTTTTTTAAGATTAACTCACCGGGTTTTATGGAAGTTACCAGGGCGACGTGGTGGGGAAGGATTGTGATTTGGCCGTTTTCGGTCGGTAGGCTTACTTGGTCAACTTCGTCGTCAAAGACGGTTTTTTCGGGAGTGATGATTTGTAAATGTAACATCCTAATTGATTCGAATTTTTAGTCCGAATTGATCCTTATTTCTTAACTTCACTAATATCTCCTACCATATAGAAGGCACCTTCATCATAAGAATCATAGTCACCGGCGAGGAT
The DNA here is from genome assembly GCA_030647775.1 of Candidatus Curtissbacteria bacterium. Lineage (GTDB taxonomy): Bacteria > Patescibacteriota > Microgenomatia > Curtissbacterales > GWA2-41-24 > JACPKK01. The sequence continues at coordinate 15,765 of JAUSJC010000004.1, read as the reverse complement.
TTTTTCAAAAGATTCGACCGTTTTTTCGATTGGGACATATTTGCCTTCCCGGCCGGTGAAAGCTTCGGCGACGAACATTGGCTGGGAAAGGAAGTTTTGGATTTTTCGGGCCCGCAGGACGGTTACTTTATCTTCATCGGAAAGTTCCTCGACGCCCAAAATGGCAATGATGTCGGAAAGCTCTTTATAGCGCTGCAGGACCTTTTGAACGCCCCGGGCAACATCGTAATGCCTTTGGCCGACGATTTGCGGGTCCAGAGCCCTGGAGGTTGAAGAGAGTGGATCGACAGCAGGATAGATACCCTGTTCGGCGATAGACCTTTCCAGGGAAATTGTTGAATCAAGGTGGGCAAACGTGGCGACAGGTGCCGGGTCGGTATAATCGTCGGCCGGGACGTAAACTGCTTGGAGTGACGTAATCGAGCCTTTTTGCGTGGAGGTAATCCTTTCCTGAAGCTCGCCCATTTCGGCGGCCAGGGTTGGCTGATAACCGACGGCAGAAGGCGTGCGGCCAAGAAGAGCGGAAACTTCGGAACCGGCTTGGGCAAACCGGAAGATGTTATCAATAAAAAGAAGAACGTCCATGTTCTTTTCATCGCGGAAGTATTCGGCCATGGAAAGGGCGGCTAAGGCAACCCTAAAACGGGCACCGGGCGGTTCGTTCATTTGGCCAAAGACCATAGCCAGTTTTTCCAAAACGCCGGCCTCTTTCATTTCGCGGTACAGGTCGTTTCCTTCGCGGGTTCTTTCACCAACACCGGCAAAAACGGAATAACCGCCGTGTTCTTTGGCGATGTTGTTGATCAGTTCCTGAATGATGACAGTTTTGCCGACACCCGCTCCCCCAAAAACGCCGATTTTTCCGCCTTTAATAAATGGAGCGATCAAATCGAGAACTTTAATACCGGTTTCTAAAACTTTAGGTGTGGTTTCCTGTTCTATTAATGGCGGAGAAGGGCGATGGATCGGATAGTATTTTTTGGCCTTGACTTCGCCTTTGGCATCGATTGGGTCGCCCGTGACATTGAAGATTCTGCCAAGAGTTTCCGTGCCGACAGGGACGGAAATCGGGGCACCGGTATTTTTAACTTCCTGACCGCGTTTTAGGCCGTCGGTCGGGCCAAGCGAGACAGACCTTACGATGTTATCGCCGAGGTGCTGTTGGACTTCGAGAGTTAGTTTGGCGGATGCCTGCCCGACATTGTCTGCGCCTGCCCGACTTGACCTCGTCAATTCGAAGTCAGGCGGGGCTTCAGTCGCTGGCGGGCGGGGGTGGTTCGGTAGTTGGATAGTCAGGGCGTTATAAATATCCGGGATATTACCTTTTGTAAACTCGACGTCGACGACCGGACCGATGATCTGGACGATAGTACCGGTATCCTTGATTGATTTAGCTGTTTGATTCATTTTCGGTTTGCTTTTTGTTTTACTAGGCATATTTCTCTATAAATTCCAAATCACAAATTCCAAATCACAAACAAATTCAAATGTTCAAAATCATAATTTCTAAAACTGTTTTGAATTTAGAACATTTTTTTGCTTTAGTATTGTTTGATATTTGGTGCTTGGTCATTGTGATTTTGTTATTCAAACACGGCCTGTGCCGTGATGATATCTAAAAGTTCTTTGGTTATAGATTCCTGCCGGGCCTGATTATAAGTTAAGGTCAAATCGTCTACCAGGTCACTGGCCGCATCGGTAGCGTTTTTCATAGCGACCATTCTGGCCGAGTGTTCAGATGCTTTGGATTCCAGCAGTATTTGGTAGATATGGGTTAAGACGTGGTGGGGAAGAAGCCGTTCGATAATTCTGTCGGCCGACGGTTCAAAAAGCATTTGGGGTACTTCTTCGGTTTCGATTCCGGCTTCCGCACCGGTGAGAGTGATAGGTAACAGTTTTTGAACGGTTGGCACTTGTTTTATCGTAGATTCGAATTTTGAGTAGATTAGATAAACGCCGGAAACTTCTGCTTTGGTAAACGCGTCGACGGCCATTTTTGCGATGGTTCGGGCCAGGTCGATAAATGGTTTTTCTTCCGATTGGAATCCGGCGATAACGTCGGCCCCCATTTTAACGGCGAAGCTTAAGGCTTTTTTGCCAACGACAATAAATTTGGTGTTCTTATTGGTCATTTTGATGGCTTCCCTGGCCAGGTTGAGGTTTAAACCGCCGACAAAACCGCGGTCGGAGGTGATTAGTATAACCAGTTGGTTTGGAGAACTATTTTCCTTTAAAAGGCGGTGAAGGTTTTTGTGTGTTTCGGGACGAAGCTCGATAATCATTTGGTGCAGGGCACTGGTATAAGGGCGGCTAGAAACGGTTTTTTCCTGGGCCTTTCTCATTTTGGCGGCAGAAACAAGCTCCATGGCGTGAGTAACCTTTGAGGTATTTTCAATCGATTTGATTCTTCTTTTAATTTCTCGGATTTGGGTCATGATTAGGTTTGTTTGTCAGCACTGTCGCAATCAAAAAACGCTCGGCCAACATCAATGCTGAGTCGGATTTTAAATTTCGCCTCGCTCAAGACTCCGCAAGCAACAGATATTAATTTATTATTCGTTTTGATTTTAAGAGCTTGCTCCGTCATGTTTTTGATTTTGCGCCAATGCTGACGTTTTTGTAGGGAGACATTTTACTGTTGCCACCCGTTTATTTTTTTGTTTTTGACCTCCTTTTTGGTTTCTCTTGAGTTTCGACTTTGGGCATTTTGCCGGAAAGGGAAGAAAGCATCTTTTCGAGTTCTTTGACGGCAAAATCGTCGAGTTCTTTTTTGTCGTCCAGATGATCTTTTAGTTTTTTGTTGGTGGCAAGAGCAGAAATAATCCGCTCTTCAAACCTAGAAACTTCGGTGACCGCAATAGAATCGAAGTATCCGTTTGCCGCAGACCAGAAGATAACGGTTTGAGCAGTAATATCAATTGGTTGGTATTGGGGCTGCTTTAAAATTTCGACGATTCTTTTACCGCGCTCGAGTTTTGCCAGAGTTGTGGCATCAAGGTCGGAACCAAACTGGGTAAAGGCGGCCAGAGACCTGTACTGGGCAAGGTCTAAGCGGAGGCCGCCGGCGACTTTTTTCATCATTTTTGTTTGGGCATTGCCGCCAACCCGGGAAACGGAAATGCCGGCATTGATGGCCGGGCGGTTGCCGGCGTTGAAAAGATCGGCTTCCAAGAAGATTTGGCCGTCGGTAATGGAAATAACATTAGTGGGAATGTAGGCGGAAACATCACCGGCTTGGGTTTCGATAATCGGAAGAGCGGTTAGGGAGCCGCCGCCGTGTTTTTCGTCAAGACGGGCCGCGCGTTCCAACAGACGGGAATGAAGGTAGAAAACGTCACCAGGGTAAGCTTCGCGGCCGGAAGGACGTTTAAGAAGAAGAGAAATCTGGCGGTAAGCCCAGGCGTGTTTGGTCAAATCGTCATAGATGACCAAGGCGTCTTTCCCCTGGTCCATAAAATATTCTCCGATAGCGCAGCCGGCGTAGGGGGCAACATACTGCTGGCTAGCCGAATCGGAAGCGGATGCGGCCACAACGATGGTGTGGTCCAGGGCTTTGTGTTTTTCCAGAATGGCGACAACCTGGGCAATTTTGCTGGTTTTTTGGCCGATGGCGACATAAATACAAATAACTTTTTTGCCTTTTTGGTTAATGATGGTATCCAGACAAATGGCGGTTTTACCAAGGCCGCGGTCGCCGATTATAAGTTCCCTTTGGCCGCGGCCAATAGGAATCATAGAATCGATGGCTTTGATACCGGTTTGCAAAGGCACATTAACGGGTTGGCGAAAGATGACGCCGGGGGCAATTTTTTCGGCCGGGTAGTGCGTGGTTGCCTTGATGGGCCCTTTGCCGTCAACCGGTTTGCCAAGAGCATCGACAACCCTGCCTATAAGAGCATCACCGACAGGAATTTCCAGGATTCTTCCGGTAGTTTGGACTTCATCGCCTTCTTTAAGTTTTGCCCAATCACCAAAAATGATGACGCCGACACTGTCTTCTTCCAAATTTAGCGCAAGGCCGGTGATGCCGTGAGCCGCTGGCCCAGAGGGGCCTCTGGTCCGGAGGGGGAAAGTGACAATTTCCGAGGCAGAAACATCGGAGAGGCCGGAAACGCGAGCGACACCGTCGCCAATTTCAATGATTTTGCCGACGTTTTTTGGGATCGAGGTGAATTTCGCCTTATCTATTTGTTTTTCGATATTTTCCAGGATACTCATCGGTTTGGTTATTAGGTTTTTAGGTTGTTGGGTAATTAGGTATTTTCCTAATAGCCTAATCGCCTAATTACCCACTAGCCTGCTTGATTTGTTCAAGTTTCGAGTTTAGGGTTTCTTCCCAGATCCAATCACCATTTTTTATCCTGGCACCAAAAACAATTGCAGGGTTAATTCTTACGACAATTCTTTTGGCTCCGGTCTTTGAAAGAAGTGCCGATTTTGAGAGAGAGGGTAGAGCGGCGGCTTCGATAATTAGCTCTTCCTTGGCCAGTTGGGCCGTGATTAAGTTTCTATAGATTTTTAAAATTTTGGTAAGACCGGAAGGTTTTTGGGAAATAATTTCTTTTAAGACTTTGTCGACTGATTTTGAGTCAACCTGACCATTTTTTAAACTGGCCCGGAGCATTACTTTGGCGATTTTTATGTATTTTTTCTTCATTTATTCCCCTGTTGTCATTCCGAACTTTAGACCTTTAGGTCGCATGGCCCTGTATATTTCGGAATCCGTTTAGATTAGATCCTGAATCAGTTACAGATCCTGAATCGAGTTCAGGATGACATTGTTCAGGATGACATCTTCCGAGTTATATCGGCAATTGATTTGGCAGTTAAAGATTTTTTCTCCACGTCTCTTAAATTCCTGCCTAAAACTTTTTTGACTGTTGCTGTGACTAAATCGAGAGTTTCTTGTTCCAGATCTTTTTGCATTTTTTCCCGTTCAGATTGAATTTGCTCCATGGCTTTTTTCAGGGTTTGCTCTGTTGCCGTTTTAGCTTCTTGGCCGGCGGCGTCGGCGATTCTTTGGGCTTCGGCTTTGGCGTCAGTCAGAATGTCTTCGGCGTTTTTCCTGGCAGTATCTAAAACAAGCGCCGATTTTTCTTCGGTTGCTTTTAGTTTTCCTTCTATGGTGTCGGCATTGCGGAGACTTTCGGCGATTCTTGCCTTGCGGTCCGCCAGCATCTTGACGAGGGGTTTATAAAAGAACTTTTTGAGCACAAAAAGGATAACCAAAAAATTGATGATTTGCGCCAAGAGCAGAATTGGTTCAATGCCAAACTGTTTTGCTATTTCCATCTTTAGGTTTATTAGGCCTTTAGGTTATTAGGCTATTCGGTCGGTAGGTTGTTAGGATGTTTAAGTCCCAATAACCCAATCGTCCAAAAGCCCAATTACCCAATGAAGGCTAAGATCAAAGCGTAAATTGCGATTGCTTCGGCAAAGGCCATGCCGATTAACATTGGCGGCAAGACTTTGTTTGCGGCGTCCGGGTTTCTGCCGATTGCTTCCATGGCTTTAAAACCAATAAGGCCGACAGCAAGAGCGGGGAATATACCACCGATAGCGATAACTGAACCTTTTGCTAGAATGAATTCCAAAATTTATTCACCTCCTTAGTGCTCATGTTTCTGCGTCAAGATTACCATAAAAACTAAAGTTAGCATAGCAAAAACCAGGGCTTGAACGAAGCCGACAATAATTTCAAGAAGCATAAAAGGAATCGGGACAATAAAGGCAAAAAGTTTGGAAACAGTAGTTAGGGCCGTTTCACCGGCAAAGATGTTGCCAAAAAGCCGGAAGGAAAGTGAAACGACTTTTGTAAATTCGCCGGCAAGTTCGATTATTCCGACAAAAAGAAAGATAGGGTTTAAGGAAAACCATTTTTTTAAATAGCCGCCAAGGCCTAAATATTTAATGGCGAGGTAGTGGGTGGCAATTACAGAAACTAGAGCAAGAGCGAGAGTTGTATTTAGGTCGGAATTAATCGAGCGAAAAAGGGGGACAAATTTTGAACCTTGGTGCACACCAATTGTGCCGAAGCCGGGGAGTAAGCCCAGGTAATTGCCTACGATAATAAAGAAGAAAAAGCTGGCGATAATCGGAAAGAAAACGGCAGTTTTGGTGCCGGCGACTGATTCGACGAGGTCGTGGAGAGATTCCACGGCGAATTCGGCGAAGTTTTGAATACTATTGGGGACAAGGGCGACTTTACGGGTGGCCACAAATGCGAATGAAACCATAACTGCCGTAACAAGCCAGGTTGTGAGGATAGTATTGGTAATAGGCAAAGGACCGATTGAGAATAATTTTTCAGCAGCTAGGGTGATATGGCCTTCCATAGTATGATTATCTCAGTAATTAAATTCGAAAAAAAGGGCTCGGGTTCATATCCCTAAGTCCTTCGAGGTCAATATAACAAAGGTTAGGATATTAGGCAAGAAGAACATTTTCTCACAAGCTCGAAATTAATATACAATAGAATTGTAAGATGATACTTAAAATTCTGTTTTTGCTGGCAGGAATAGTGGGGATAATCTTAGTCTTTTTTGTGTCGTGGTTTTGGAGATTACTTTTGGTGCCGATGATTGTGATTATGCTTTGGGATGTTGTTAGCGGGTTTTTTAAGAAGAAATAAGTTGTTTGCTATTTACGATGTTCTGAATTGCTCTTGCAATTTCCAGTCCCCTCAATGGGTTTCCATTGGAAACGAATGATGCCGCTTCAGATTTGAGCCTGCTCATGACCTCAAGGTTTTGAGTAATGCCACCTGGGGTAATTGAGTCAAACATTTCGGTTGCGCTCACAAACTGCTTCTCATCTAATGCTTGTTCCGTAAATCCCTCAACGTATACCCGGACACCCTTTTCAATCAATGATCTGACCTCAGGCTCAAACCCCAAAGCACTTTGTCGCCACCTATCTAGAAGAGTAACAGGTATTTGCTCCTTTCTATCTATAGAGAATTTTACATACCAATCCATAACGGATAAGGTAAAAGTGGTTTTATCTCTACTCACTCTTCTCCATGTATAGTGCGACCTTCCTTTTTTACGCATTTGTTCTAAGTATGGTCTTTCGATATCGCCATCCAATCCTAGAGCGGTTAGGACCTCTGGAGAAATATTTGGTGGTGGTAGTTCTTGCATCTTACAGTTCTTCGAGCTTAACTTTTTCCTCACCGAGTCAAACTCGGCTTCGTCGAAGTTAAAGTTCTTCTAACTTTACCTTCTCCTCGCCTTTTGGAGTAGTGATCAGTGTTAAGTAACGTTCCGTAGTGGAAAGGCGCTTGTGGCCGGCGATTTTGGAAATCAAAACCAGTGATGTTCCGGCAGTAAGGTGATGGGCGACCCAAGTGTGCCTTAGGTCGTTAACCTTGGCGCCGCTAATACCGGCCCTTTTGTAATAACGGTCGATAGCGGTCCTGATGTTTCGAACGAGAAGCGGACGGCCGGTTTTGGTGACAAACAGGGCCTTGTTGGCAGTTTTTGGGCGAACTTCCAGATATCTTTTAAGGGCCGTTTCGGCGGCTTTATTTAAAGGAACGGTTCGTTCACCACGGTTTTCTTGTGACCTTATAAATAAGGAACCCTCTTTTTGCCCAACACTTTCGTAAACATCATCGGTTCTAATGTTGGCCAGTTCGCCAATCCTGATTCCGGTTTGCAAAAGAATCTCGATAACGGCGGCGATTCTGGCGTCATCGCGGGCCGCATCTCTTAGTGCCCTGTATTCAATAGGGGACAAGATGCGCGGCGGTTTGGTGTCAAACTTTGGATGGTCGACTAGTGTTGCCGGGTCGTCGGTGATGAGCTCCTGGACTTTTAGAAAGCGGAAGAAAGTTTTGGTGGAATTTAGCTTCCGGGAAATTGATTTTTGGGTGTAGCCTTCTTTTTCGAGTTTTGCCAAAAATGTGCGGATATCTTCGGCGGCAACTTCTGTAACGTCGGCCTTTTTAAGGTCGTTTAAAAACTGCACCAATTGCTGGATATCTTTACCATAGGCCAAAACGGTTGCCGAGGCGCGCTTTTTGCCTCTTAAATGTTCTACAAATTCTTTATGAGCCTCATCTAATCTTTTCATATTTATTGGTGCAGACTTTCGAAGCAGGATGAAAGTAGGGTAAGTATAACTCCTGCTATAGGTCTTGTCAATATCAGCAGGTCGCCTCGGCAGACTTCGTCCTGCCGATGGCGCTCCTCTGATATATTTTTCGCTCTGCTCAAAATATAGTTCATGTCAATTATAATGTATATGTTATGAAACGAAATTTAATTCTTATTGCGGCAATTCTGGTCAGTATTCTCTTGGCGATTAATAGTTCGAGGAGAATTTTAACGTTCCGAACAACAGCGCAAGGCGTTGGTGATGCCCAAAAACAGCTGGATGATCTGAAGCGCGAAAATGAGGCTTTAGAAAAGGAACTGGAATTTAAAAAAAGTGACCAGTTTGCGGAGGAAGAGATAAGGAACAAGCTTGGGCTTGCCAAACCGGGTGAGGTGATTGTGGTGTTGCCAAAGGGCGACGAACGACAAACGACTAACGACGAACGCAAGAATGAATTGCCCAATTGGCAGAAGTGGTGGAATTTGTTTTTTAGGAGTTAATGCATCACTTGTCATTGCGAGCCCAAAGGGCGTGGCAATCTTAAGAAGGGATTGCTTCGTCCCCGCCAACATCTAAGGAAGTTGTAGCGGGTTCTCGCAATAAGAGAGCTTATTGCTCGCTGCGTTCGCAATGACATGTAGGGGTTGATTCCAAAGCTTAATTTTGTTAAAATTCACTCCACATCGCGGGGTGGAGAAACGGTATCTCGGGAGGCTCATAATCTCCAGAAGTGGGTTCGACTCCCGCCCCCGCTACTAACTCGGAACGAGCTTTTAATCTTAACTGATTTCTTTCAAAAGAGAATCAGTTCTAAAGATTAAAGCTGTTCCTCGTTTTTCAAATTCTTTTCAAGAATTTGAGATAAAGGCAAAATCGCATATTAAAAAAGACTCGGCCAGGTGTCGAGTCTTTTTTTGCCAAAATTTGATAGAATAAGCAAAAGCTTTTCTGCGAATAAGCAAAAGCTTTTCTGCGAATAGGCAAAGCCTTTCTGCGAAAAGTAGAGCTTTTCTAAGAATATGCAAAGTTCGGCTGCGTAGCTCAGTTGGTTACCTGCCCGCAGATGCTAAAGTATCAGCTTTTGCAGGCGGGGAGCGTGGCACTCATATGAGCCTTCGTCTTCGGCGAATCTGATATATAACAGCAGGGCTTTGCCCTCTGTTGTATACGTCAGCTTTTGCTGACCTATATCAGATCGTAGACATTAATAAGCCAGCGTAGCTCAGTCGGTTAGAGCGTAGCACTCATAACGCTAAGGTCACAGGTTCGATTCCTGTCGCTGGCACAGAAATGTTTACGATGCTGATATAAGAGAGCTTGTTTTTCTCGACAAGCTCGAAAAATAACGCCAAGGCCATAGGTTCGATCCCTTAAGTCCGCAGACAAAGTCGAGGACACAAGCTCTGCTTATCGTAGCCACTAGCACCAGTGTATTTTAATTGCTAATTTAATTGGTTGACAGGGTATTATTGCGGCTGATATAATAAAAATTGAAAGAAGCAATGCTCTTTTGAGGTGAAAGGGTTTAGCAGATGCAGAAGGCATCTGCTAGTTTTTGCAAAATATGGACGTGCGACTTTTTGCACATTGGTATAGCAGGACAAACTAACTTCGGTTGGCCGTTTTGTTATGCCTAAGTTCACTTAGCATTTAAAAAATAAATTTAGACAAAACTCGCTAACCGGCGAGTTTTTTTGTGGCCTGCCCGCCATAGCCTGCGGCATCAGGCGCTGGCAGGCGGGAGAAAAATATGAAGAAAAACAAAGGAAGTATTGCAATTTTAGGGGGTATGGGGCCGCAAGCCTCGGCAAAAATGCTGGAGGTTATGGTTTCTATGGCCGCACGGGAATTTGGAGCCAAAAATACTGAAGATTTTCCGGAGATAATTCTTTTTTCTGTCCCATTTGCCGATTTTATTTCTTCTAAAAAGAATACCCACAGGGCGAAGTTTCTCTTGAGGGAAAAAATTGATTTTTTGAACAACATGGATGTTTCAACCACTGCGATAGCGTGTAATACCGCTCACATAATGATTGAGGACTTGCAGGCTGTTTCCAAAGCGCCTTTTGTGTCGATGATAGATGCAGTTACCGACGAAGTTAAGAAGCAAGATTTGAAAAAAGTGGGGATACTGGCGACACCTTCTGCTATCAAATCGAAATTGTTCCAGCGCGCTTTATCTGGGTGCGGGATTGAAACAGTTGTGCCAAGAAGGGGGTCACTTTATGGAAATTGATTCAGTTGTGCGCAAAGTGATTTCGCAAGAAGTATCAGGGAATGATGTGCTGCGTCTTGCCAATGTTGCCGATAATCTTGTTAAAAAAGGAGCAGAAGGAATAATTTTGGGGTGTACGGAATTGCCGTTGGTTTTTCCAAAAGATTTCCAACTGCCCGTTTTTGATTCCATAGAAATTCTTTCAAGAGGACTACTTGCGAGGTACTACGAAAGGAAGGGTAAGATATAATGAATGATATGAGGAAAAGGATTCTTACGGGCGACCGGCCGACCCCACTTCGTCCCGCAGGGCGGGACTTCGAGGGGCAAGCCCCACTACACAAATGTTTCGAGGGGCAAGCAGGAAGGACACTATTATGAAACGTATATTGACTGGAGATCGTCCCACAGGACGATTACATTTAGGTCACTACGTCGGCTCGCTTAAAAACAGAATAAGGCTGCAGGATGAGTATGAAGCTTTTTTTATAATAGCGGATCTTCATACACTAACAACGCGGCCGGAAAAGACAGGGGAACTTAAAGATAGCATCCATCAGCTGGTTTTGGATTATCTTTCGGTGGGGATAGACCCGGCAAAGTGCACGATCTATATCCAGTCGCAAATACCGGAAGTGGCGGAACTGGCCGTGATTTTGGGTAATTTGGTGACCGTGCCACGGCTCGAGAAGATGCCGACGTTAAAAGATGTGATGCGCGACGCGCAGATCCAAACGCCTTCGTACGGGCTTTTAGGTTACCCGGTTTTGCAAAGCGCCGATATTTTGATGGTAAAGGCTAATTTGGTACCCGTCGGTAAAGACCAAGCTTCTCATATAGAAGTGACGAGGGAGATCGCCCGCGAGTTTAACCGCTTGTACGGTGAAGGCCTGCCTGCCGGCAGGCAGGTTTTTCCAATTCCGGAAGCTTTGATTCCTGGCGATATCGGTACTTTGCCGGGAACGGATGGAAAAGCAAAAATGAGTAAGAGTTTGGGGAATGTAATCAATCTTTCCGATTCTAAAGAAGAAGTTAAAAAGAAAGTCATGGGAATGTTTACGGACCCGAAACGCGTCCATGGGGATGAGCCGGGGGAGGTAGAAGGCAACCCGGTATTTGTTTACCTCGACGCGTTTGCCGAGCATGGTGACCCCAAGAAGATCGAGGATTTAAAGAGGCGGTATCGCGAGGGAACTGTTGGCGATGTCGAAGTAAAAGAATATTTGGTAGAAGTCTTGGAAAAGTTTTTGGAACCGATAAGGGCAATCCGCGCGGAGTTTGAAAAGAAACCGGAGCTAATCGAAACGATTCTTAAAGAGGGAACGGCAAGGGCAAGGCTCGAAGCCCAACAAACTTTAGATGAAGTCCGCCGCGCGATGAAGATTGATTATTTTAGTCAATAGTGATACTATCGGACGTCAAATGACAGACAGGGAAGCGATCCCATCTTTACCAGATCTAGTTCAACGCGCCCGCGAATCGATTGACGGAGCTAATAAAGATCTAGCAGCTAATCCCCAAATAGTTGGTCAGGCAGTGGATAATTTGGAGTACATCGATTCATTAAGATCTGATCCAGCAGTTATGGCTTATTTAAGCAACACGGGGGTTTCGATGTGGATAATAGGAATGGGTTTTCGGCGCAGAGATATAGGTTTATTGATTTCCAGCGAGGGATTTATGATAAGAAAACTTGTATCCCGAACTGTTGATGGTGCGGGGAGAGTTGGTTCTGGCAAGAAAGAGGTTGTCGAGCAATCGTTTGACCAAAACAGGATACAAGAGATGTTGAATGGGGATTATAGGGAAAGATGCTTCGTCCGAAGACTAGCAGAATTGAATCGTCTTAGAGCAGTACAGAAGATCGGAGATGGACTTAATCATCCCATTGAGGTTGTTCAATCCGATTCGGACTGAGAATCTCTAGTAAAATTTCTCTTTTGGTGGTAGAATTGTGGCTCGGACTATGCCCAAAAATAACTCTAAAAGCAAATTAAGAAGGGTGCCAAAGGTTTCCGTACCCAAAATTAAAAGCAAAACTTCCTGGCGCGGGTTTTTAATCTACGCCATTTTGGGGCTTCTATTCTTTGGATTTTTAGCCTTCAGTACAAATCCGGCTGACCGCTTGATGTCCCAGCAATCAATTTCCCATTTAATTTCCGATGTTCGGGATAATAAAGTGGATAAGATCGAAGTAGACGGTAATAACCTTAACGTAAAGCTCAAAGACGGAGGCACGTATATTTCCAGGAAAGAGGAAAACCAGTCGATTTTTGCCGCTTTGGAGGCCGCTAAGGTAGATCCGACTACGACCAGCATTTCCGTTAAAGATAATTCGTTTTCCCAGGCTTGGGTAACGATACTGACCACATTATTACCCATAGGTTTAATGGTTGTTTTCTTTTTCTTTATTTTCAGGCAGGCAAGAGAAGGAGCTTCTTCCGTCTTTTCTTTTGGGCAATCAAGAGCCAAGCAGTTTACAAAAGATATGCCCCAGACTACTTTTGCGGATGTTGCGGGTGTAGATGAAGCAAAGCAGGAACTCCAGGAGATTGTAGATTTTTTGAAACATCCGGAAAAATACCGGGCGCTTGGTGCCAGAACCCCGAAAGGTGTGCTTTTGATTGGTCCGGCCGGAACCGGTAAGACTTTGCTTGCCAAGGCGGTTGCGGGTGAGGCTAATGCGCCATTTTATTCTGTTGCCGGCAGTGAATTTATGGAAATGTTGGTCGGCGTTGGGGCGGCGCGGGTGCGGGACCTTTTTGCAACAGCCAAGAAAAGTGCACCGGCAATTATTTTTATAGATGAAATTGAATCGATTGGAAGAGCGCGCGGCATGGGTTTTTCCGGCGGGCACGATGAAAGGGAACAAACTTTAAACCAGATTTTGGTGGAAATGGACGGATTTGCGCCCAACGAAAGCGTAATGGTGATGGCGGCAACTAACAGGCCGGACCTTTTGGATTCGGCATTGACGCGGCCGGGCAGATTTGACAGGCGGGTGGCTTTGGATTTACCGGATATCGAAGGCCGTAAGGCAATTATCAAAATTCATATGGAAGGTAAGCCTTTTGCCAAAGAGGTGGACATCGAGCGGATTGCCAGAAGGACGGTTGGTTTTTCCGGGGCAGACCTTGCCAACGTGCTAAACGAGGCGGCGATTTTGGCGGCACGCGAAGAGCGCAAGGAGATTAATAATATAGATTTGGAAGAGGCGGCAACAAAAGTGAAATTGGGGCCACAGAGGAAGAGAATGCAGTCGGAGGAAGAAAGAAGAATGACGGCATATCATGAAGGCGGACACGCCATTGTGGCGCATTTCCTGCCGCATGTAGACCCGGTTCACAGGATTTCAATTGTGGCGCGCGGCGGAACCGGCGGTCATACACTGGTACCGCCTTCTATTGACAGATACACGGAAACAAAGACGCGGCTGATTGAAACGATAGCCACTTTAATGGGCGGCCGGGCGGCTGAAGATTTGGTTTTTGGGGAATATACTACCGGTGCGTCTTCCGATTTACAGATTGCCAGTCATACGGCTAGGGAAATGGTTACCGAACTTGGAATGAGCGATTTGGGGCCGACGATTTTTGCCCAGGCTCCTCAGTATGGGGCGTGGCCGGGGATGGAAAGCGGTCCGAATATTTCAGATGAGTTGGCGGCTAAAATCGATAAGGAAATTGGCAAGCTTATCGATGCCGGTTACAAAAAAGCCAAGGATACTCTGGTTAAAAATCGCAAGAAACTGAATTTAGTTGCGGAAACTCTTCTGGAAAAAGAAACACTGGAACGTGACGAATTTGAAAAGCTGGTTGGCAAACCGGTGACAAATGGCGAATTTAAGTTTAAGAAAGCGAAACCTGCAAAACCCGCACAGGCTTAGAATTGTGCTAAAATTTGGCTTAACAGATGGCCAAAAAACTCCTTTTAATCGATGGTAATAACCTTTTCCATCGTGCTTATCACGCGCTGCCGCCTTTAACCGACAAAAGCGGAGAAAATGCCAACGCGGTTTACGGGTTTTCTAATATGCTATTGAAAGCAGTTTCCGAAGTAGAACCGGATTATGTTGCCTGCGCTTTTGATACGGCCGCACCGACATTTCGCCATATCGAATTTGAAAAATATAAAGCGCAGAGGCCGGCACCGCCGCCGGATCTTTACCCGCAACTGCCCAAAGTCAAAAAAGTACTGGATGCTTTTGGCGTGCCGTATTTTGAAAAAGCGGGATATGAGGCAGACGATATTTTGGCGACGATAGCCAGTAAAGCTATAACCACTCTTGTCATTGCGAGCGAAGCGAAGCAATCTGGAAAAGGGATTGCTTCGTCGTCTACGATTCCTCGCAATGACAAAGTAGAGGTAGTAATTTTGTCTGGCGATAGGGATTGTTTGCAGTTGGTTGATGGGGCGATTAAAGTGCAGATGCCGGGGTGGAACCTGCCTGCCGGCAAGGCAGGTTTGGCAACGACAACCTTGTTTGGGGCGGCGGAAGTAAGGGAAAAATACGGAGTGACGCCCGAGCAGATGGTTGATTATAAATCACTGGTTGGAGACGTTTCGGACAATGTGCCGGGTGTTGCCGGGATCGGGCCAAAAACCGCAAGCAGCCTGCTTCAAAAATACGGAAGCGTTGAAGAAATATATAGACACATCGATGATATTTTGGGATCAACAAAAGATAAACTTTTGGCAGGGAAAGAGCTGGCCATGGCGGCTGCGAAATTGGTCGAACTGGATCGCGATGTGCATATAGATTTGGATATTACCAAACTTGAGTACAAACCGGATTGGGAAAAAGTGAGAAGGGAATTTGAAAGCTTAGGATTTAAATCGATTTTGAATAAATTACCAGGAGCAAAAGTAGATGAAGTAAAAGGCACTAATAATAAGGCACCAAGTGACGATAAAAACCAACTAGAATTAATTTAATGAAAGTAGCATTAGTACATGATTACCTTGGGGAATTTGGCGGAGCAGAGCGGGTACTCAAAGCGCTTTGCGAGATTTGGCCGAAGGCGCCAATCTATACTGCGTTTTACCGCGAAGGCGTGGCATATGAAAGGTTTAAAAACCGCAAAATTATAACTTCATGGGCGCAGAAAGTGCCGTTTTTTACGACTTATCTTCACAGTCCGCTCCGATTTCTAGCTCCATTTATCTGGAACAGTTTTGATTTTTCCGGCTACGACGTTATTGTTTCGTCTTCCAGCTGGTATGTGACAAAAGGCTTTAAGAAAAAGGGTAAGGCGATTGAAATTTGCTATTGCCACACGCCGCCGAGATGGCTTTATGGATATGCAACTTCGGTTAATTTCCAAAAATATCCGCTGGTAAAAGCTTACGCGGCAATTGTCGGACATTTCATGCGGCTGTATGATTTTAAGGCCGCGCAAAAAGTAGATTATTTTATCGCTAACTCGGAGGAAGTTGCGGGAAGAATTAAG
>JAUSJC010000002.1 GCA_030647775.1 Candidatus Curtissbacteria bacterium | reverse complement strand
GGAACCGCCCTGCGAGGCACTCAAATTTGTTATGTCCTTATAAAAAGCACGCAATATGCCGCGGAAATCTATGCCTTTATGAGTATAAAAATCGGCATCTTCGGAGATTAGTGTGGCTTTTTTGATTGTTTCGGGCATTTGGTCCCAGGATATAATAGTGCGCTTTTCCTCGCCGTGGATATCATAAAGAAGTGTGTCGCCGGTGTGGTCAAGTATCTTAGTGGACTCGCTTACCCGGCGGGCGGAGATGGCTGAAGGGTCGGGAATTTGCCCAGCGTAATAAAGAAACACGACCACAGAAAAAACCAAGCCGAGTACGGCTAGAGTCAGTAAAGTCAAAAAAAAGCTTTTGATTGTGTTGCGCTTAGTTTTGTGAGACATTAAAAACAATTCTGCCACAAAATTGCTATCTTTTCAAATTTTTTGGGGCTGTCAAAAATTACAAACATAACTACCATAACACTATATCTACCGTCTCCGCGGACCCTTTTTGTTCAATCCACCCGATTACGGGATTTTTCACAAAAAGTGTCCGCCTCCGCCGGTAAACCCACTACGCTAGCACTCTATCTTAACAATTTGCGAACGATAAAAACCGCCCGCCTAAATTTTGCAAAGCAAAAATTAGGCGGGCTTGGGGTTTGTAATTTTTGATTTAACCATGTTCATTCCACCATTCGCGCGAATTAGAGATTAAAGATTTCTATCTTTTTCTATTTTAGTTCTGGGTTTTGCGAAGATTCTTAGATTAAATGGCTAAAATCAGGCAACTTGCTCATGGTCATATTAAAAACAAAACCGCCATTACTGGCGGTAAATCGTGAGAAAACTGTTATTGCTTTCGTACCCACCTTTTACCTCTTGCTCGTAAAGTATAAATTTTTAGAAAGTGCGCCATTCTTCAAAAGTAATCCTTTCCTTATTTAAGAATTTCCAGCCCAGAAAATCTAAGATTTTTAAAATGCCCAACCAACCAAAAGCAATAGAAAATGACAATATAACCCTAGTGCCGAGTGGAACTTCGAGCCATTTACCATGAGTCATCGGCACGCCAAATAGGGTTGGACAAAAAATATAAAACTCATTTACGAATCCCGCCAACAGTATAATCAGATTCAAAGCAACTATAGTCCAAAAAAATTGCCTTTTTGTCATATTTCCTCCCGATTTTAAGGTGCAAGTAAATGTTATATTATCTAACCAAATTTGTCAAGCATGGACGGGAGGGGAGGGGGTGGGGTATAATTTTGAGTAAGATGGCAAAAGTTATTACTGAGGAAAATAAAATAAAGCAGATGCTAGAACGTGGCGTAGAGGAAGTTATAGATAAGGAACATTTGGAAGCAAGATTAAGAAGCGGAGATGTTTTGAGGGTGAAGTTAGGCATCGATCCGACGGCGCCGGACTTGCATTTGGGGCATACTGTGGTCTTGAGGAAGTTGAAACAATTCCAGGAAGCCGGACACAAGGCTATTTTAATTATTGGCGACCATACGGCTATGATTGGAGATCCATCCGGGCGGAATGAATTACGGCCGCAGCTTACTAAGGAGCAAGTTAAAAGGAATATGAAAAATTACTTGGAAGAAGCCGGCAAAGTTATTGATATAAAAAAGGCCGAAGTTAGACGTAACTCCGAATGGTACGACAAAAAAGACATCGCTTTTTTGCTTGAGCTAACAAGTAAATTCACGGTAGCAAGGGTTCTAGAACGCGACGATTTTCAGAAACGGATAAAAGAGGATAGGGACATCGCGATGCCAGAAATTTTATACCCTCTTTTACAGGGATACGATTCAGTAGAGGTCAAAGCCGATGTTGAGCTTGGCGGTACCGATCAAAAATTTAATTTGTTGATGGGAAGAAAGGTGCAAAAGCGCTATGGTTTAAGAGAACAAGACGTTATAATGACACCTTTGCTGGAAGGTTTGGATGGTGTAAGAAAGATGAGCAAAAGTCTGGGTAATTATATTGGCTTATCAGAAGAGCCGGCAAATATGTTTGGAAAAGTAATGTCTATCCCAGACGATTTGATGATCAAATACTTTCTTTTATTAACCGACGTGCCAAAGGAGAGGGTCGAACGATTAAGGCAAGATCGACTAAGACCCTCATTGGCCACAAAACCGCCTAAAGAGTGGAAGGAAGCATTAGCTGTCGAATTAGTTAAAATGTATCATGGCGAAAAAACTGCGGAAAAGGTGAGAGAAAATTTTGAAAGAGTTTTTTCACAAGGGAAGTTGCCGGAGAAAATGCCTGAAATCAAAAGTGCCGGGACTATTCTTCAGACCACGGTTATAGCTGGTATAGTAAATTCAGCATCAGAAGCAAAAAGATTAATAGAGCAGAGTGCGATGGAAATTAACGGCCAGACGGTAAATCGTTGGGATCAAAAAGATAAACCTGGCGATACACTTAAAATTGGTTCTCATAAATTTTTTAAACTAAAATAAAAAATCATCCCACACATAATTTATGTGTGGGATGATTTTATTCTTACAGCGTAACCCCTTCTTCTTTTTCCTCTTCTTCCTCTTCGCCTTCTTTGACTACTTTGGCAGTCTCTTCTTCTTCTTCGCCTACTAACTCATCGGCGTCCAAGAGGGAGAGTTTATAGTCATTTGTCGACATAATGACCTGTCTTGGTTTTGCTGATGTTGCCGGATCTCCAATGGTTATCCAGCAGCAAAATATAAGCAAAACCTGTTAAACTCACACTAGGAGCGTAGGATTCAAACCAGAGTCAATTTAACGGAGACAATTTTGACCATCTTCAAGGCGCGAGGAGCAATGCGTATCTGGTGATACGTGAGCGACGAGCAACGCCGAAGATGGTTCAAAATTGTCCCGCCCGAAGGGAAGCTCAAAAATGGCTGATTTCTTCGTTGCTCCT
>JAUSJC010000009.1 GCA_030647775.1 Candidatus Curtissbacteria bacterium | reverse complement strand
TTTATTTTTAGTTCGCTTATAATTTTCCGTCTCGCTCAGGCCTCCGCCAGCAACAGATAGTTTGTTGTTTTCGTTTTTGATTTGTAAGCTGGCTCCGTCATGTTTTTGACCGGCGGTTCGACTACCATTTGGTTGGGGGTGGGGGTTGAGGGCGAACTGGATATTACATTCGCCGATAATGCCAAGGTGCCGAATGACTTTTATGGCGATTTCGCGAAGCTGGTGGTATTCAAAGTTATTGAGAGTTTGTGAAGGGGCAACGACAACCGATTCGCCGGTGTGAATGCCCATCGGGTCGATGTTTTCCATGTTGCAGACGGTGATGCAGTTATCAAATTTGTCACGGACAACTTCATATTCGATTTCTTTCCAGCCGGCGAGATATTCCTCTATTAAAATTTGGGGAGTTTTGGCAAGGGCCTTTTTGGCAATTTGTTCCAACTCGCCAAGATTTGAGGCGACTCCCGAATCCTGGCCTCCAAGCGAAAATCCGCCTCTTATCATAACCGGGAAGCCCAAATTTTGAGCTACTTTTTTGGCGTCCGCGACGGTCTTTACCGCTTTGCTTTTAGGGGTGAGAAGTTCGATTTTGGCGAGCATTTGGGCGAAGGCCTGTCTGTCTTCAGTGGTTTTTATTGCCAAAATGGGACTGCCGAGAATCTGGACGTTATGCTTTTTGAGGACTCCGCTTTTTTCGAGTGCGAGTCCGCAGTTTAAAGCGGTTTGGCCGCCAAAGGAAAGAAAGATGCCGTCAGGCTTTTGGGATTTTATGACTTCCTCTACAAAATGCGGGGTGATTGGAAGGAAATAAACTTTATCGGCAAAACCCCATGATGTTTGGATGGTAGCGATATTGGGGTTAATGAGAATGACTTGGATGCCTTCTTCTTTTAAGGCTTTGATTGCCTGTGAGCCGGAATAGTCAAATTCTCCGGCCTGACCGATTTGCAGGGCACCGGAACCGAGGAGAAGGACTTTTTTGATATGACCTATATGACTTATACGATCAATAAGCGGAGCTTTTCTACGAATAGGTCTTATATTAGCCATGACGAATCCTTTCTAAAAAGTAAGAGGGCTTATTTTTACTCACTACGTTCAAAAAATAGTCAAAGAGCCATTCGGTATCTGTAGGGCCGGGGGCGGCTTCCGGGTGAAACTGGACGGAGAAAAACGGCAAAGTTTTATGGATGATGCCTTCGTTGGTGTTATCGTTGGCGTTATAAAACCAACGGGTAAAGCCGGCAGGCATTTTCTTTTCGTCAACGGCGAATCCGTGGTTTTGGGTGGTGATGTAACAACGACCAGATTTGACTTCTATTGTTGGTTGATTTTGAGCGCGGTGGCCGAATTTCAATTTGTAAGTATCGCCGCCGGCGGCAAGAGCCAGAAGCTGGTTGCCGAGGCAAATGCCAAAGGTCGGGAGTTTTTCGTCCATGGATTTTTTGATAGTGGCGATGGTTTCCTTGGCCATTTTAGGGTTCCCCGGACCGTTGGAGATCATGAGCCCATCCAGTTTTACCCTTCGACTTCGCTCAGGGTCTTTGAGATTCGTTTCGAAAGGATTAAAGTTCCAGGGAAGTTCAAAGACGGTTACTCCCCGCCTGGTAAGGCAGCGGATAATATTTTTCTTGGCGCCGCAATTGAGAAGGCCGATGTTAAGGGCGTGTGGGTCCTGCCAGGCTCTTCCCCCATCCGACGTCCTCGCTTGATGATTATTTATTGGGTGAGTTAATTCGAATCTTTCGCTGCGGGCGCTCGATGGGGGTCCCCCTCGCCTGTCACCCACGCTAGTAGGGTAATGGATTTTAACCTTATTGATGGAGACTTCGGCGACGAGGTTTCGGAGGTTTGGGTCTTCGATTTTTACCTGCCCGACATTGCCTGCGCCTGCCCGACTTGACTTTGTCAACTCGAAGTCAGGCGGGGCTGCAGTCGCTGGCAGGCGGGCGTCTTTGCGGCCTACGACAATTTTGCCGAGCATGACACCATGATCGCGCAGTTTTTGGGTGAGGCGGCGGGTATCGATACCCCAAATGCCCGGGACATTTTGCTGTTTTAGCCAAGAATCCAAAGTTTGGGTTGATTGCCAATGCGAGGGTTTTTCTGTCAGGTCGGAGATTATTAAACCGGAGACGTGGACTTTTTCGGATTCCCAAAAATCTTTTGGCGGGACTCCCCAGTTACCTACAAGCGGGTATGTGAAAGTTAAGATTTGGCCTTTGTATGAAGGGTCGGTTAAGCTTTGGTCGTAGCCGACCATGCCGGTAGCAAAAACGACTTCGCCCGAAACAGAGATCGGCGCGCCAAAGGCAGTGCCTTCAAAAATTGTGCCATCTTGGAGAATTAATTTTGCTTTATTCATTTTAGTTTTTTCTTAAGTGTGTACTTAAAAAAAGAAGCCCGGCGGGCTTCAGTAATGACGTTATATTTTTTAAGATTCGGTGACATCATTTCGATCTTTTCTTTGCCCTTCGACTGCGCTCAGGGTTTTCAAGTTTAGGTTTGGCGACCAGCTTTTTGACTGTCCTTCGACTTCGTTCAGGGTCTGCGACTTTCTTGGGTGCAGGTTTTTCGGCTTTTTTAGGTTTGGCTGCGGCTTTTGGTTTTTCTTGCGGCATTTTTTCTATTACGTTTTCGATTTCTTTCTCTTCTTTTTTCTTGGCAAGGACGGTGGCGGCGGCAACTTTATCGGCCCCTGTTAAGCGCATGATAATAACGCCCATGGTATCGCGGGTTAAGCGCGGAACGGAGCGGATGGTAGTTCTGATGACCTGGCCTTTTTGGGTTGTTAGAATAAGAGCTTCATCATCTTTAGACAGGATTTGGGCGGTAACAATCTGACCGGTTTTGTCGGTTAAATTGGCGGCCTTGACGCCGACTCCGCCGCGAAGCTGCATCGGCCAAGCCGAAACTTGGGTTTTTTTGCCGATACCTCTTTCGGCAATTACCAAAAGTTCGGCGCGGTCGTTGTCTTTTTCGATAATATCCATGCCGATTAATTCGTCTTCGGGTTTAATCTTTATCCCCCGCACGCCCATGGTGTCGCGGGCCATCGGCCGGACATCTTTTTCCGAGAATTTAATGGACATGCCTTTTTTGGAAACTAAAATAATATTGTCGTCGCCATTTGTGAGTTTTGCCCAGGCAAGCTGGTCTCCGGGTGTTAACTTGATGGCGATGATGCCGGAACGACGGATGGCTTCATATTGGGAAATAGCAGTCTTTTTGATGACGCCTTTTCGGGTGGCCATGACAACGAAGGCGGTTTTGGGACCATTATCTTTTTGCTTTCTGACAGGCAGGATAGACAGGATTTTTTCCTCCGGTCCAAGCTCTAAAAGATTGACAATGGCCTGACCCTTGGCAATTCTGGAAGTTTCGGGAAGTTCATAGACTTTGAGTTGGAAAACGCGGCCGCGATTGGTAAAGAAAAGCAAATTGTCGTGGGTTTGGGCGGTGAAAAGATTGGCAACGACGTCTTCTTCCTTGGTGGTAATGCCGGAAACGCCTTTGCCGCCGCGCCTTTGGGTTTTGAAAGTGCCGATGTCCTGCCTTTTAACATAACCGCTTACGGTGATCGTGACGATTGCCGGTTCATTGGGAATCAAATCTTCTTCGGAAAATTCACCGAGTTTTTGTTTATAAACTTTGGTTTTGCGCTCATCGCCAAAGCGTTCTTTCAATTTTGCCAGCTCACCTCTCGCGACGGTTAAAATTTTGTCGGGATGAGCCAGAAGATCTTTCAAGTAAACAATTTCTTCCATGACCATTTTGAGTTCATCCTCAATCTTTTGGCGCTCTAAGGCCGCCAAACGTTTAAGCTGCATATCCAAAATAGCCAGTGACTGAAGTTCGGAAAGCTTGAACTTACGCATTAAGTTTTCTTTGGCGTCTTGCTGGTCTTTGGACTTTTTGATGGTTTCGATGACCTCGTCGATGTTATCAACGGCGATTTTTAAGCCTTCTAAAATATGGGCGCGGGCTTTGGCTTCTTCGAGTTCAAATTTGCTTCTTTGGGTGATGACACTTTTGCGGTGCTTTATAAATTCTTCCAAGATCATTTTTAGGGTGAGGGTTTGGGGTGTGCCGTCGACCAAGGCGACCATATTGACCGGGAATGATTGCTGGAGGGCGGTGTGTTTATAAAGGTTATTTAGAATTGCTTTGGGGCGGGCATCGCGCTTGAGCTCGATGACGACGCGCATTCCCTTTCTGTCGGATTCGTCCCGCAGGTCGGAAATCCCGTCTAACTTTTTGTCTTTGACAAGATCGGCAATCCTGATTATTAAATTGGCTTTATTAACTTGATAGGGAATCTCGGTGACGACGATTTGGAATTTGCCGCCTGTTGTCTCTTCGATATCGGCGCGGGCTCGCATCATGATTTTGCCGCGGCCGGTAGCATAAGCGGCAGTTATTTCGGAAATATCGTAAATCTGGGCGCCGGTTGGGAAATCCGGGCCTTTGACAAACTGCATCAGGTCTTCAACGGAAGATTCCGGGTTTTCGATCAGGTGGTTTACGGCGTCGATTATTTCGCCCAAATTGTGCGGAGGGATATTGGTGGCCATGCCAACGGCGATACCGGAGGCGCCGTTTATTAGGAGGTTTGGCAAAACTGCCGGTAAAAATGTCGGTTCTTTTAAGGAGCCGTCAAAGTTATCTATCCAGTCGACGGTATCTTTGTCCAGGTCGTAAAGGAGGCCTTCGGCGATAGTGGCCATTCTGGCTTCGGTGTAACGCATGGCGGCCGGAGAATCGCCATCAACCGAACCGAAGTTTCCCTGGCCGTCAATTAAGGGATAGCGCATGGCAAAATCCTGGGCCATACGGACCATGGCGTCGTAAACCGAAATATCACCGTGGGGGTGGTATTTACCTAATACTTCACCGACGACCTTGGCCGATTTAGTGTAATGGGCGCTGTGGGTAACACCCAAACGCTGCATGGCATAGATAATTCTGCGGTGAACTGGTTTTAGGCCATCCCTGACATCGGGAAGCGCACGGGCGACAATGACCGACATGGCGTAGTCCAGATAGGACCTTTGCATTTCATCGATTATTTCGACCGGTTGGATTTTGCCGATGTCTGCCATGTTAACTAAAGCGTCATACTTTTAAGAGATCGATTTTGGTTTTGTGAATTTCCGCTTTCTCAACTGGCATTGCTCTTGGCGGCCGCATTTCTGGTCCTTCTTTCTGAGAAAAACGTCTGAAAGTATATTGCGTATCGTCGGGGTTTGATTCTGGTAACGCCCCAAAATGTTCTTGGCCAGATTTTGTAATTTTTAACCGGTGATTTTCGAGGAATCTTTTACGTTCGGCTTCGGGTAGGTTTGGATCAAGATCAATCCGGATATAGATGTATCTTACGTTGGGGTTTGATTCTTCCTCTGGATTTTCGGGGTTTGAAGAAGAGAAACCAACAGTCAATTTGCCAAGCCCCGGTATATCTATGTATTTGCTGAACTCGTCTGGAACCTCGAACTGTTTAAAAGGGAAAAGTTCATCAGATGGAATTAAACTTTCTGGTTTTAGTGTGGCTCCTAATTCTGGTGGCTGTCTTGTCATATATCTAAATTTGCATTCTTCGCGTGGGTTTGGATAAAGCGTTTGCGTGGCGGGACTTCGTCGCCCATCAGCATTGAAAATACGCGGTCGGCTTCGGAGGCATCTTCAATTTTGATTTGTTTCATAATGCGGCTAGCCGGGTTCATAGTTGTATCCCAAAGCTGTTCCGGGTTCATTTCGCCAAGACCTTTGTAACGCTGAATGCCTGTGGTTTTGCCGTCGCCGAGTTCTTTGACCTTGGCGTCTTTTTCGTCGTCGGTGAAAACATAAAAAGATTCGCGGCCGGAAGAAATTTTATAAAGCGGCGGCATGGCGATATAGATGTAGCCTTTTTCAATTAACTGCGGCAGGTAGCGGAAGATAAAAGTTAAAAGAAGCGTGGTGATGTGTTCGCCGTCAACATCGGCATCGGTCATCAGGACGATTCGGTGATAGCGGACTTTTTCGATATTAAAGGTGTCGCCGATTCCGGCACCGATGGCGATAATTAAAGTTTTGATTTCTTCAAATTCCAGAATTTTATCCAGACGGGCGCGCTCGGTATTTAAGATTTTTCCGCGCAGTGGAAGAATGGCCTGGAATTTGCGGTCTCTCCCCTGCTTGGCGCTGCCGCCGGCGGAATCTCCCTCAACCAAATACAGTTCGGAGACGCTGGGATCTTTTTCCTGACAATCGGTGAGTTTGCCGGGAAGAGCCATACCTTCCAAAGCGCCTTTTCTTAGTACCGCGTCTTTGGCGGCGCGGGCGGCCAGCCTGGCTTTGGCGGCGAGAATTACTTTCTCCATAATGCGGCGGGCTTCGGTGGGGTTTTCTTCCAGATACATATCTATGCCGTCTTTGACAACTTGTTGGGTTATGGGTTGGACTTCGGCATTGCCGAGCTTGCCTTTAGTCTGGCCTTCAAACTGCATATTTTCGGAGTTCATTTTGATGGCGACTACGGCGGTTAAGCCTTCGCGCATATCTTCACCGGAGAGGTTATCGTCCTTTTCTTTTAGATAACCGTTTTTGCGGGCATAGTCGTTGATGGCACGGGTTAAGGCCATCCGGAAGCCGGTTAGGTGGGTGCCGCCTTCGGGAGTATTGATAACGTTGGCGAAAGATTCCAGGGTTTCGTTGTAGCCGTCGTTATACTGGAAAGAGGCCTCGACCATAATTTCATTGGTGCTTTTGCCAACATAAAATGGCTTTTCGTTGACGACGGCTTTGTCTTTGTTGAGGTGGCGAACGAGTGATTCGATACCGCCGTCAAAATAATAGTGGACTTCATTCCCCGACCTCTGGTCGTAGAGGTGGAAAAATAAGCCGGCAATCAGGTATGCCCTCTCCTTAATTTTTTTGGAAATGACTTTGTAATCGGTTTTAACTATCGAAAAAATGCTTTTATCGGGGATGAAAAACGTAGACGTGCCGGTTTTGGGGGCTTTGATGAAAGCCGGAAGTTGTGATCCGGTTACTGCTTTAACATCGCCTTGAGGTTTGCCGCGTTTGTATTCCTGGGCGTAGAGTTTATTGTCGCGCCGGACTTCAACACGCATCCAGTCGGAAAGCGCGTTGACGGCAGATGCCCCGACGCCATGAAGGCCGCCGGAAACCTTATAGGCGCCGGCGCCGAATTTGCCGCCGGCATGTAAAATGGTCATGGTAACTTCCAAAGATGATTTTTTGAGTTTGGGGTGGATATCGACCGGGATTCCGCGGCCATCGTCCGTGACACTTATTCTGTCGTCGCGATCTATAACGATCCAGACATTTTTGGCGTAACCGGCGAGAGCCTCGTCGACGGAATTATCAATAATTTCCTTAACGAGTTCGTGAATACCGTTTTGGTCGGTTGAGCCGATATACATGCCGGGCCTTTTCCTGACCGGTTCCAGGCCTTCCAGGACTTGAATATCTTTGGCGGTATAAGAGGCGTTGTCAGGCATAGGATAGTGCATAGTGCATAGTGCATAGTGCATAGTTGAAACACATTGTAAAAGCGAGGCTGTTCGAAATATTGGTCGAATACATTAAAGTTAATTCTAACAAGTGTAGCTGGGCGTGGCAAGCCCCTGTAAGGGTCTAGGACGGGTGTTTCCCTAAAAGCGCATATGAGGGTTTAGTTGAAAGATTTTAGTGCGGGAGAATTTGATTCTCGTAGATAAAGTTGGCGATTTCGTGGCCGATAAAATCGACTCCTTCAAACGAAGGATGAAGAAAGTCGTCGGGGTTAATGTATTTTAAATCCCCATCTCCGGCGGCGTTTAGTGATTTCTCGTAGATGTTAACAATTGGGATATTGTGCGCTTTGGCATATTCAATGTGATTTTTAATGTAGGCCATTCTTTCTTCGGCCTGTTTTACTCTGTCGGCGGCGGGAATATTCAAAAGAACTTTTTTGGCATAGTTTTCGCGGCTTGGGGCAATGGTGGCCACAAACAGGATGCGGGCGGCGGGGCGAGTTGTTATAAGTTTGGTCATAAGTTCTTCCAGCGCCTTGTTTTGTTGTTTAATTCCCTCTTCCACACTGCCGGCGACCGATAATGGGTTATAACCAAAAGATTCAATTAAAATAAGATCGAAATCTCTTGATAATAATGGCTCGAAAGTCGAATCCCAGTAAGTGGTTTTTTGGGTTAGCTGATCGTTAACCGACAAGATGTTAGTAGACCCTTTGGCGTAATTGTCGATCAGGTTATATATGTTGTCTTTCTTGTACAGCTCATTGATAAATTGGTTGAAGGTGCCGCCGTGGGGGCCAAGCGCCAGGGTCATCGAATCGCCGATCATAAAAATGGTATAGCCGCTTTTCTTGGGGATATTGGGTGGGGTATAAGTTTTAAATACGAAGGGCGGAGAAGGGGTTGCAACTTGTGATTGCCCAAGACTAGCAGGTTTTGAATCCTGACTTTTGGTTTTTACTAGCATCGCGAGAAGTGCTAAGGCCAGCAGGGCAATTAAAATTACAAATATGGGCAAGGAGCCTTTTTTCACTTCCCTATAACTATAGCACTAGGTGTTGGTCGTGATAGCTTGTGCGGCTTGTTGGTTGCTTGTGGTTTCCATGAGTTGCTGTCTTAGCTGGTTTGCCCCTTCGAAACTGTGAATATACATTTTGAAAAACTTTTTCATAACTTGATAGTTTTTGGTCTTGCCCCAAGTCTCTTCAAAGAGGGTTAAATGCTTTAGCAAAAGTTCTAAATATTCTTCTCTAGCGTGAACCTTGGTTGTTTTTTCAAAGACCCAGGGGTTGGCAAATATCCCCCTGCCGATCATTACGCCATCGACTCCATAGGTTTTGTGCATTTGGAGCGCTTGCGGAAAACTTAGGATATCTCCGTTTCCAATCAAAATAGTTTTTGGAGATATCTTATTTTTTAGTTTTACCGCGCGGCCGATTTCTTGCCAATTTGCCGGGACTTGAGACATTTGGGCCGCTGTTCTGGCGTGAATAATTAATGCATCCAGTTTTTGGTCCAGTAAAAAGCCGATCCAATCTTTGGTAATTATCGAACCCGCGCCAAGCCTAGTTTTTATGCTCACCGGTAAGTTTTTTGCACCGCGTTTTACGGAATCTATTATTTCTTTTGTTAGGTTGTTATTGCCGATTAAACTGGCTCCGCAGCCTTGTTTCATGACGGTTTTGTCCGGACAGCCCATGTTGATGTCTACACCGTCGAACTTGAGATCTTTAACAAGTTTGGCCGCTTTGTATAAATTTTCAGGGGTTTTTCCCCAGATCTGGGCAACGATGGGTCGTTGGTTTTCGGTGTATTTAAATTTTTGGAGGAGTTTTACCTTGCCTTTGGAGCATAGACCATCGGCGCTGGTAAATTCTGTATAGAAGACGTCCGGTTTGGCAATGCCTGCAATAATCTCGCGAAATACAACGTCTGTTACGTCGTCAAGGGGAGCAAGAGCCAGAAATGGTTTTGGGAGCTTTTGCCAGAAATTTAACATGGAGGTAATTATACAGGGATTGCTGGAGTTGTGATTAAGAAGTCGCAAGATGAGCACTAGCCAGAACCTGGCGGGGGTTGATGTTGGAAGTTAAAGGTCGGATTTTCTAGCGACCCAAGCGATTCCATCGTTTGTGCCGAAATGATTTATATCGACCAGTCCCAAATTTTCTAATTTTTTAACTTTACTCACTACTCCAAGGTCTTGATTTGTGACAACAGGATGTCCGGCTATTCGGGCAATGTCGTCTAAACAGGCGACAATATCCTTTTCTGTCGGGTTTTGGGGAAGATTCGGGTAAGCTGTTTCTTGTAGCATTACAACCAGCTGCTGGATGCTTATATATAAAAATGTTTCTTCTCCGACAGTATGGCGGAATGCGGCTCCCATGACGTCTATGCGTCCATCCAGCTCGGGGTGTTTCCGCGCGAAATCTCCAAGACCTGAAAATATGTCCCCGTTTACAAAAGCGAGTACGCCCCCAGGTTTAAGAGCGTGGGCCAGTTTAGGTAGAGGGTCTTCTTCGGCGTAATGTGTCGAGCTGAAAATGTCTAAAACGAGATCCATGCCGGTAAAACCTTCCGGAAGACCGTTATCAATGTTATGAATAACGACATGCGTTTTGATGCCGTTTTGTTCCCCGGATTCAATGGCAGACTGGGCATGTTCGGGGTCAAGCGTGATCCCAAACAACTCGATATCGTGTCTAAAAATACCCCTAAACTTTAAAAGATTGCCGTTTGCGCCGACCTCGAGAATTCTTCTGCAGGTGTTGAGAGTACCTTCCGGTAGGCAATATAAAGCCTGTGCGTAAGTGCCCAATCTTGAGTTATCGGGATTTGAAGCGAGTACTGTGTTGAGTTTTTCTTCGATTTCCTGCGGAGTTAGCCCTTGCTCTTTCATTGGCTGGGATTATATCACTATAGGTTTTATGCGTCAATTGTTAATTTATGTCGGGAATCGGGTTGTTGACTAATTACTTTGGAGACTAATGATCAGGTTTGCCAGAACATGCTTGGGGTTGACGTTGGCGTCGATCATTTGTTTGGCAATGGTTTTTGGAAAGTGAAATTATATGGCTGTTGGTTCTTGTGCCGGTACGAATGCTCTTTCTTTTTCGGCTTTTGCTTTCTTCCAAATCCTATTGCGTCTGCCAGGTCTTTCAACAAGTATGTCAATTAGCTTATAAGTGTCGGTAGCTTCTAGGGGACCAAAGGTTGTCTCATTAATTTTTGGGCGAGTTGTCGTACGTTCGGCAAGAACGACCACTGCTCTTTTCCAGGAGTTTTCTCTCCAATATTTCCAGCGGTTCTCGTCAAAATCCCCTCCGGTTCCTGCAAATTCACTTTGTAGCGGCCAAATACTGCGCATAGGTTCTGGATGTGGTCCGACGATTATTTTGTCGCCACTTGCGTCGACGAGCTGCATTGACATGTTGGGATCTTTTATCAATCCTTTGAAAGATACTTCATTCTCTTTGGGGTCAAATGCAGGATAATGGGCTAAATCCCGAATAATAAAAATGGCAGGCCCCATTCGACTTAAGACAACTTCAGGAATTCTGAAGTGTTTTTGCATTTGGGGTGCTTTGGCGATAACTTCGTCCACTTGTGCCTGACGAAAACCCTGCATGTCTGCAATGGTTTCGGCTTGGTAAACGGGAGGATGCTCCACCGTGATATCTTTTTCTAAAGATAGAGGGTCTTTTAAAACGTTAAATTGAGGGAAATTTTTTGGGTCCAGTGCAGGATGAATGATGTCGCGAAATACAATTCCGGTGGTTCTTAAATCTTTCGATAGCATAAGGAAGGTGGGGGTTGAAAGTACGGCTCCGACGATTCCTCCGACAACTGCTCCTTGGGTTCCCCAGAATTCATAGCCGGTAAGAGCTCCTGAAATCCCAGTCCCTGTGCCCGCTTCCAGAGCTGCCTGCCAAGCTTTCATGATGGCATTTCCAACCTTACCTTGTACTGCCAGTTTTTCCGCTTCTATGTGTGATCCGACTCCGGCCATATAACCGCCCATAAATGCGCCTAGACCGACTCCGACCCCGACTCCGACCCTATTGGCTAATCCAGAATCCGCCAGAAGACGAGTAGCGCCGTAGCCAATTCCGCCGAACATTCCTCCTACAAGGCCTCCGACGAGTGCGGCCGTTTTGTGATCCATATTAATATTTCTTGAATCTTTGGGATTTTCTCGTTCCGACATAGTTTTAAAGTATAACAGAAGTTTGCTATACTGTCAAAACTATAGGTTGGTTAATTGAGGCTTAATATAAGGTTGGCAAGCACAAAGCGCGGGTTGACGTTGGCTTCGATCATTTGTTTGGCGAGGGCGCATTGTTCGAGCGCGGTTTTGATATGCTGTACGCTGATTCTGGACCCGACATCACTAAAGTTAAGACGGGCAGGCAAGCCAGAATGACCCTCCTTCGTCAAGACTTCGGAGGACAAGCGGGAAGAAGATTTGGCGGATTTTTGCAGGGAATTATAAAGCGCCAACATTTGGTTATCGAGCCATTCTTGAGGATTTGCGACGTTGGATATTTCTTCTAACATTAAAAGGGTCCGACCCTGGGAATTTTCCCGATCATTTTGGTCGAACCATTCGTCTAAAAGGGTCGGACCCTGGGCTTTTCTTTTGCGTTCCGTGGTGATGGTAACAACACGGGAGAGAATTGTCGGCAAAAGTTGGGATTTGTCTTTGGCCTCCAGAATGATGACGGCGGAACTGGGCGGCTCTTCCAGAATTTTCAGAAGGGCGTTTTGGGCTGGAATGTTAAGATTCTCTGCTTCTTCTATGATAACTATTTTATAAGGAAGAGAAACAGGTTTTTGAAAAATGGAGCGTCTAATTTCACGAACTTGGTTTATTGTGACATCCTTTTTTGGCGCAGTGACTATTGAAATGTCCGGTGAAACCTTGTCGATGTTGATTTTGGATTTCGACAATAGAATTTTGGTTGCCTCGCGCCTTTTTTGGGCATCCCCTAAAACGAGGTATGATTGGAAATTGAGACTTTGCATAGATCCTTCGACAGTTCGACGAGCTCACTGCTATAGCTTCGCTCAGGTCTTCGACTCCGAGGTCGCTCAGACTCGAGGAGATGACTGGGAAAAGTTTTTTGATTTTACTTTTCCCGTCAGTTTACTTCTATTTTCATTTTGTTTCAATGTTGTTATTATCGAATGAGATAGTGTATTAGTAAACTAGACAGAAAGCGCTCAAGGTCTAGTTGTTTGTCGTACTTAATGCTTTAAGATCTATACGCTAAACGCTGATTCACTATACGCTAAAAAATGGCCAGTTCTGCCCAGAATTTAAAAACTTCTTCCGTGGGATCTCCCCATGCCGCTTTTATTGAAGATATCCTGGCGGCAAAAGGCCTTTTAACCCGTGAACAACTAATCTTCGTTAAGACTGAAGCTAAAAATAGACAGGAATCGTCCGAGAAGGTTTTGACGCAGATGGGTTGGGTAAACGGTGAAGCGCTGGTGCAGGCAAAGGCCGAAGTTATCGGTGTTCCCTATATCAATTTGGCGCAAAAACCAATTTCGCCGGAGGTTTTGGCATATTTGCCGCAAGAAGTTGCCAAAAGGTTTGTGGCAATTCCGATTTCCAAAGAGGCAGATATGCTTTCCGTGGCAATGGTTGACCCCTTAGACCTTTCGGTTTTGGAATTTATCGAGAAGAAATCGGGTTTGGCGGTAAGGCCGTATATAGCAACGGCTGACGCGATTAACCGTGCTATTGCCGAGCAATATACCCAGAGTTTGTCATCGGAAGTCGGCGAAGCATTAAAAGAAGCGGCACCGGGTATTGGGATGATCGGTTATACTCCGGTAACGGCAATTACCGGTGTTTTGGGAGAGGCGCCGGTTGCGCGGATTGTCTCGACTCTTCTGGAGTATGGGATTAAGATTAGGGCTTCTGATATTCATATTGAACCCCTGGAGAATGAAACGAGGATCCGTTACCGGATTGACGGAATTTTGCACGAAAAACTGATTTTGCCGCGAAGAATCCATGACGCGATTGTTTC
Source organism: Candidatus Curtissbacteria bacterium (assembly GCA_030647775.1). GTDB lineage: Bacteria > Patescibacteriota > Microgenomatia > Curtissbacterales > GWA2-41-24 > JACPKK01. The sequence goes on along the minus strand of JAUSJC010000009.1, from coordinate 12,465 downwards.
CAGGATAAAAATTTTGGGGAATATGAAGATAGATGAAAAACGCCTGCCGCAAGACGCCCGCTTTAACTTTAAGGTCGGCTCCGAAGAAATCGATTTAAGGCTTTCGACAATGCCGACCGGGTTTGGGGAGAAGGTTGTGATGAGGCTTCTTAAGAAATCGGGCGGCGTGCCGACTTTGCCGGAACTCGGGCTTCGGGGGATAGCGCTAAGGCATTTAGAAGAAAATATCGCCAGACCGCACGGTATTATCCTGGTAACCGGGCCGACAGGTTCCGGAAAAACAACGACGCTTTATTCCGTGCTTTCGAAACTAAATTCGACCAAGGTTAACATTATGACTCTCGAAGACCCGATTGAGTACCAGATGGCCGGGGTTAACCAGGTACAGGTCAACGTGCAGGCCGGTTTGACTTTCGCATCGGGTTTGCGTGCCTTTTTGCGCCAGGACCCAAACATCATTATGGTAGGCGAGGTCCGTGACCAAGAAACTTCGGATTTGGCAATCCAGGCTTCACTAACCGGGCATTTGGTCTTTTCCACCCTGCACACGAATAACGCTTCCGGTGCCCTGCCAAGACTTCTGGATATGCACGCCGAACCCTACTTAATTGCGTCTACCGTTACATGCGTGGTTGGGCAAAGGGTGGTAAGGAAGATCTGTCCGACCTGCCGGATTCCAAGGCCGGCGAGCGCGGAGATTTCTAAAAAGATTGAGGATGTACTCGGAAAATTAAAAACGCCGGAAACCGGTAAGCCTTACCAGCTTTATGTCGGTCACGGCTGTAAAGAGTGTACAAACACCGGCTATTTAGGCAGGATTGGTATTTTTGAGGTTTTGGTGGTTTCGGAAAAAATTGGAAGGATGATTTTGGCGCATGAAACTTCTCAGGCAATTGAGGAGCAGGCAGTAACAGAGGGGATGATTACGATGAAAGAGGACGGTTTTTTGAAAATCACCGAAGGAATAACGACGGTGGAGGAGGTTTTGAGGGTGGCGGAAGAATGAGAGACGCTGAGGTCGGTTTGCCCGATTCGCAAGTTTTCAAACGCAAGCGTCCTGCGTCCGACAAGGTCGGACTCGGATACGCTCAACCTTCGGTCTCGTCTAGAGAAAACTCGGCTCACGGGCAAACTTCCCCGCGTCAATTTGGAGGAGGCATTAGTAATAAATGAGCATACAGGAATATTTGGAAATTGTTATTAAAAAAGAAGCTTCGGATTTGCACATCGTGGCCGGTTCGCCGGCGATGATAAGGATTGACGGTTCCCTGATGCCGGTTTCCCCCGGGCTTTTAACCCCGGAAGAAACCGAGACTTTGATATTCGAGCTTTTATCGCCGGAGCAAAAAGACATGCTTCTTGTCAATAAAGAACTCGATTTTTCTTTCGCTCTCGGAGAAATTGCCCGCTTCCGGGTTAACGCCTATTTCGAAAAGGGTTATTTGGCGGCGGCACTAAGGCTTATTACTTCTTACATAAAAACGATTGAAGAATTAAATCTGCCTAAGATCTGCCACAATTTTACAAAACTGCGGCAGGGACTAATTCTCGTGACCGGGCCGACCGGGCACGGAAAATCGACAACCATTGCTTCCATGATTAACGAGATTAATCAGACTAAGCCCCTGCACATTGTGACTATAGAAGACCCGATTGAATATGTTTATCCCCGCGGCAAATCATTGGTATCGCAGAGGGAAATGCATCTGGATACCCATTCGTGGGATGTGGCTCTTAGGTCGGCGCTTCGTGAAGACCCGGACGTGGTACTGGTAGGTGAAATGCGCGATTTTGAAACGATTGCTTCGGCAATAACGGTTGCCGAAACCGGGCATCTGGTTTTTGCGACATTGCACACCAATTCGGCGGCGCAGTCGATAGACAGGATTATCGACGTTTTTCCGGAAAACCAGCAGGCGCAGATAAGAATGCAGCTGGCATCGGTCATTTCCGGGATTATTTCTTTGCGGCTTGTGCCGGCAATCGGTGGAGGAAGACTTCCGGCTGCGGAAATTCTGCTTTCGTCGGCGGCGGTTTCGACTGCCATCCGTGAAGGGAAGGAACACCAAATAGATAATATTATCCAGACATCGGGAGAGCAAGGCATGATCCTTTTGGATGCGTCTTTGGCCTATTTAGTGCGGGAGGGCAGAATTTCTTTGGACATTGCCAAAACTTATTCACTGCGGCAGGAAGAACTAGACAGGTTGGTAGGAGGAGGAACGAGTTAAGAGTCAAAGTCAAAGTGAAAAGTGTAAAGTGCTTTAACTTTCGACTTTGACTATACACTTTGACTTACTATGGCTCTTTTTAGATTCAGCGCAAAAGACCCGACAGGCAAGAAAGTTGTAGGTGAAGTCGAGTCGACCGACCAGGAGACACTGATAGAAACTTTGCAGAAACAAGGCCTGATCCCGATAGAGGTTACTAAACGGGACGGCGGGATAAAGGGCTTTGGCCATTTCAAATTCTCGATACCCGCGCTTGGCGGTATTCCCGGTTCAGAAATTGTCGGTTTTACCAGACAGTTTTCGACAATGGTTTCGGCCGGCCTTCCCCTAACAGACGCCCTGGTCATTTTAGAGAAGCAAACCAAAAACCAATTATTTTCCAGGGCAATCTCCGAAATCGTAGCCGATGTTGAAGGCGGATCTTCGCTTTCGGCGGCACTGGCCAAGCACCCGAAAATTTTTGACGTTATTTATATAAAGCTTGTCGAAGCCGGAGAAACGGGTGGGGTTTTGGATAAGGTCTTGGCCAAGCTTGCCGATACGCTTGAAAAAGACCGCGAATTCAAGTCTAAAACCAAGGGTGCTTTTATTTATCCCATAATTGTGATTGTCGTAATGGTGGTTGTGATGGCCGTGATGATGATTTTTGTTATCCCGCGTTTAACCAGCCTTTACAGCGAAATCGGGGCAAAGTTGCCGCTGCCGACCAGAATACTTATCGCCATGTCTTCTTTTACGCGCAATTTTTGGTGGCTGCTTTTGATTGTTATCGCTCTTGGCATTTGGGGATTCAGGCTGTTTTCGGCCACGAAAAAGGGCGGCCAGATGATGTCAAACCTAATGCTTAGGGTTCCGATTTGGGGAAAAATTAGAAAAGCACTGCTTCTCGCGCAATTTACCAGAACGCTGGGGCTTTTGATTGGTACCGGAATCCCGATTATTGCGGCTCTCAAAGTGGTAGCAGGGCTTCTCGACAACCCTGTATATAAGGAGGGTATTGATTTTGCAATTTCCAGAGTTGAGCGGGGGTCGCCCTTGTACCAGCCGATTGCGGCGAATTCCGCCTTTCCGCCGATTATCGGGCAGATGCTTCGGGTTGGAGAGGAAACGGGCAAGATGGATGAGGTACTGGTGCGGCTTTCGGTGTATTTTGAATCGGAAAGCGAGAATTTGATAAGGAATTTGACGACGGCGCTGGAGCCGGTAATTTTGGTTGTTTTGGGTCTGGGAGTGGCGGTTTTGGTGCTCTCGATTATTTTGCCAATATATAACCTCACTGCACAATTTTAGTTTTAAGGAAGTGAGCTTGCGCTCCTCGTTCTGCATAGCAGAACTGCGGGGTTAAATTTAACCGCTCAGTTTTGATTGGTTATTTTGCTTTGTTTACATCCTATTGACAAGTGAAAACTAAATACACAATACTTAATTAAGAGTTAGAAAAATTTTCCTCTTTCGAGAGGAGGTGAATCATGAGTGTTACTGCCCATTATAAGAGAGTTTATACCTCCCGCTACAAGAAAAAATTTGTTCGTGGTTTTACGCTTATCGAGCTTCTTATTGTTATAGCTATCCTTGGTATTTTAGCAGCAGCAGTTTTGGTAGCCGTTAACCCGGCCAAGCGTCAACAACAGGCAAGGGACGCGGCCAGAAAGAACGATATCGGCCAACTAGCAACAGCACTGCAGGCATATTTCACGACTAGCGGAATTTACCCGACCGGAAGCGGTTCGCCGGGAGGCTTAACAGCGCTCACAGCAAGCGGTGACTTGAAGAGTATTCCGGGTGATCCAACCGGAGGTGGAGGTCAATACAATTATACCGTTGCGGGATCGACGACTGATGTAGCCGTTTATAAAGTGTTAGAGTCTCCAACGGGTGCTACCGGCAGTGTTTGGTGTTGGCAATCATCTGTTGGGAGAGCCCAAGAATTAGCAGCGGCTTCCTGTACGCCTTAGTATTAGTTTTTTAAAAGTCTTAAACACAGCAGAGGACGCGAGTCTAAATGTTGTGTTTTTGATTTTAAACCGCTACGATAATTTCAACTGACAGCAGTAGTTGATGCAAATTTCTCTTCCCCAAAAAGTTTTACTTTTGGTTTCCCTTTTTGTTTTCGTTATTTTTCTGGGGATTTTCCGACTCGGAGTGGCGAGTTCGGTGTTTGGGGCAGATTCAGGAGATATTATACTTTCCTATTTTTTTGCCGGTGTCCCCCACCCGCCGGGATATCCACTAAATACGATGCTCGGAGTGATTTTGACAAAAATAATCCCCGGTGCGACTTTTGCGTTTAAGGCAAATTTTATATCGGCAGTCTACAGTGCGTTTTCGATTTCCCTGGTTTTCTATTTGCTATCGCGGGTAACGAGAAATGTCGTGATTGCCCTAGCGGCGTCTTCAGTTTTGGCATTTACGCCCCTTTTTTGGCTGTATGCCCATTTTGCCGAAGTGTTCCAGCTGTCTTCGGTTCTTGTTCTGGTATCAGTCATTTTTCTTTTTGAGTGGTGGGTGTCTTCCGGTAAGATGCGGCTTCAACCGCTTTTTATTGCCACGTTCTTTTTCGGACTTGGCGCTTTTCATCACCACACCATTATTTTGCTGGGACCGGCTTATTTATATTTGGCAGTCAAAGCAAAAAAAATAATTTTCAAAAAAGATAGGTTTTTTAAACTAGCCGCCGCGTTTTTGGCTGGAGCGCTTCCCTATTTGTATGTATTTTGGGCGGCTCGCCGGCACACACCGGTTAATTGGGATGACCCAACGACAGTTGGGAATTTTTGGAGGCTTATTACACGGGCCGATTATGGTTCTTTTTCGGCAACTTCCGACCTTGTGGGGATAACTTTGGCTGAACGTGTTAAACAGATCGTTTGGTATTTTTTAGTAATCCGTGCCGATTTTACCGCTTTCGGATTGGTTTTGATTCTTGCGGGACTAATCTATCTATTTTTGAAGAAGCGGGATTGGTTTTGGTTTTTTGCCCTAGCGGTGACTTTTACGGGACCGTTTTTCTTATTTTACGCTTCTTTCCCCTTGGTGGAACCTTTTTTGCAAGGAATATCAGAGAGATTTTTGCTAATCAACTATTTGGTTTTGACGATCCTTTTGGCTTTTGGGATGCTGGCAGCCGTTGGTACTGCCTACCGACTTTTTCCTCGAAAAGTTTTCGTCCTTTTTTGCTCGGGCCTGTTTCTACTTTTTCCACTCGTCTTGGGGCTTACCAACTTCCCAAGGGCAGATCTTTCTCGCTTTGCCGCCGGCAAGACGCTTGGAGCGGATGTGCTTTTATCGGCCACGCCGCCGGGCATAATTTTTTTACAGGGAGATACGGTGACGTTTACGAGCCAGTATAGCTTTTATGTGGACAAGCTTGGAGGAGATTCGAAGATCTTGATGACCGGGCGGCTCGTCTATCCAAGCTATCGACAGCAGGTGATGCGCGAGTATCCTGATCTTTTATTTGATGATAATTTTAAATCTGATAAGGTCATCGGGCTTGCGCAGGCCGTAATGGGTCTTGTCGATAAAAATTTTGAAAAGTACCCGATTTATATAGTGGAGATTGTTCCTTTGCCGGATGATAAGGTTTGGGTTCAAGAAGGTGCACTTCTTAGGCTTTATAAAAAGGACGACTTGCCGGATGCTAGCGTTATTCAAAAAAATATTGACGAGAAGGTTGGAGGTTTTATTTTTCGGCCAGGGATTTTTGACGGCCTCTATGCTAGTTTTTTTGCCGACCACTTTAAAAATATTTATGCCAGGATTTTTACGAGGAACGGTTTTGAACTTTTGTCGAGGAACAGGGCGGGGTCGGCAATCCCCTATTTTAGAAAGACGCTGGAATTTGAAAGCGATTATTTGGATGCCCGCTTGGGATTGGGGATTGCTTACTTAACGCTTGGTGACTGCCAAAAAGCAGAGCAGAATTTAGGGCAAATTACAGCACTTGACGCCAACTACATCCAGGCTTGGGATGCGCTTTCTAAGGTTTACGGGGATTGTCTTGGCGACAAAGCAAGGGGTGAGGAGTTTTCCAGGAAGGCGCAGGATTTACGCGAGAGGCAATTTGGCGTGCCGATTGAGTAGTTTTTTGGCTAGAAACGCAATATAGACAAGATGTGCAACAAATGTTATTACCAGACCCCAAAAAATCAATTTCGGTTTATAGGAAAAGGTGATAAGGTGGTTTCCGGCGGGTGTTAAAATTGCCCGGGAGTTGATGTTAGCTGCCAAAATCTCCGTTCTAATGCCGTCAATTTCGGCTTCCCAACCCGGGTAAAATGAGTCGGAGAGGACAGTGAGGGCAGCGCTTTTTAGTGACGTTTCAATTTCGACTTTTGTTTTTTCATACTTTTTAATTTCGACTCTATTTTCGAGAGAATTTACTGTTTCAGGCAAACCGACGTTTTTTTCCAGAATAACTGTCTGGCGCGGGTCAAAATCCGGGGAATTTAGAGTTTTAACAACATCCTGAATTGTTCTGGAAACATGGTAGCGGGTAACGATAAAAGCGTGAGGGAGGTTTTGGCGGTTTTGATAAAGATAAATTATTTGATCGCCTTTTTGCACCTGGCTAATTTTTTGCCAAGATGCAGATTCGGTAGGATAAGAGGTGGTTATAAAGCCGGTATTTGCCGAGTCTAGCGTTTTCTGACTGACGGGGCCGATTTCTAAAACACCATTTTCGTTTTTGATATCGAAGTTCGCCAGGTTTTCCATAATTTTGTTTCTGTTTGGCGATATTCCGCCGTAAACTAAAAGGTTGGAGACATTAAAATCGGCATTTTGATTTTGGCCCAGGAAATTGCGGTAGAAAAAATAATAATCGCCATCCTCTGGTTTTTGCCAGCCGCGTGTAGCGAAAACGCTATTCCAATATTCGTTCTGGCCGAAGTTGAAAACGCGGGAATTGCCGCTAATTGCTTTTGTAATAGGCGGCGGTGAAAGCCAAGCAGCGGCAGGGCCGACAAGATTGTAGTTTGACCAGACCCTGAAAATATCCAGTGACGCCAGAAGGATTATTGCCAGGGCGATAATTTTTGGGAACAGGTGATTTTTGGCGGTGATTTTATCCAGCGCAAAACCGGCAACAGCCGCGGCTGAAAGAAAAAATAGCAGAAGGAATCTTGCCGGAACCCTAAAGTAAGAATAGGGCGGAAAAGAGAAAACGGGATGGAGCGGCGCATAGGGGCCAAGTGACAGGGAAAGAGCCAAAATTCCCAGGGCAACCAAAAATATAATGTTTTTGTTGCGGGTTTTTGCCGACTTACCAAAAAGAGAAATGATAAGTCCCAGGATAATGATTAACTGAACAATGCCGAAATAAGAGTTGCTTTCCCAAAAGACTCCCCAAACGCCTGCTTTGTAGTGGGGATAAGTGCCGTTTCCTACGTTGCCCAAGATATAAGGGTCAAGGACAGTCGAAAGGTTCTTGGGTTTGTAGGGAAAATCCAAAAGGATTTTTTTGGGGTCGGTGCCGTCAATTCTTCCGGATTGTTTGGCGAGGATGGCGCTTGATAGGATTTGTACCGATGCAAGAATGACGGCAAAAATTAAAACCGATAAAAAGGCTGCTGTGATTTTTACCTTTCCCATTTTTGAGTTTTTGGCCAGTTTTATTTTGAAGGCGACAAAAATAGTCAGGCCGGTTAGGGAGTAAACAAAAAGCTGGGTAAAACCGGCAAATATCTGCTGAGAGACAAAAAGCGGCAGAAGCAGCAGAAAAATATTCTTTTTCTTTTCGAAGTATGAATTGGTAAGCCAAAAAAGCCACGGGGTGAGTGATGCGGTCTGGATTAAATTGAGATGGCTTATCTGGAGGATGAAAATCGGTGAGAAAGCGAAAGTGACTGCGGCAAGATAACTGCCTTTTTTGTTTATCTCGAATGATCTTGCCAAAAAATATGTCCCAAAAGCGGCAATTATAAATGTAGCAACAAAGCTCAAATTAAAGGCGAGCCAAAAGGGAAAAATCCCAAAGAGAATAATATTGGGAAGATAGAAAAAACCTATTTGGCCCTCTTCAAAGAGCGGGAAACCCTGGCCCAATGATGGTTCCCATAGGGGCAGTTGTAAATTTTTTAAAGCGTCCTGGCTAAAAGTCCTTACCGGAATATTGAAATGAAGAAGATCACTCCTTCCATAATCCGGTGTGACAAAAATCGAAGGCGGGAAAAACAGTTTGGCAAAGAAGGCAAAAACTACAACGGTAAGCGCTAAAAGGGGCCAATACTTGCCGAAAAGTTTGAGCACCCGTAAATTCTAGCAGACTGCCAGTTAAAGTGTTATATTTTTATTAATGCCTTTCCATAAAGTAAATAGTAAATGGAAAATAGTAAATAGAAATAAAAAATCCATTCGCCATTTACCATTCACGATTCAGGTCAAAGTGAAGCGCGGCTTCACTTTACTCGAGCTTATAATTGCCGTGGCGGTTATGGGGATTCTGGCGGCGGCAGTTATTGTTTCTATCAACCCAAACAAACGGCAAAACCAGGCAAGGGACGCGACGATTAAAAATGATATTGGACAGATTGCTTCCGGTTTGCAATCGTATTTTACTTCCGGAACAGTCGGTACTTATCCCGGTTCTCTTTTAGCTTTAACGACAAGCAGTGATTTAAAAAGTATCCCGACTCCGCCGGCTCCCGGCAGCGGAGTCTATACTTATGCTCCGGCTGTGGATGGCGGCGGAGGGGTATGTGACGGAATTTCGACTTTTTGCACTTATGCCAGGGTTTCGTATCCCCTGTTTGATCCGCTGACAACGGGCGATGTTTGGTGCTGGCAATCTTCGATTGGTAAAGGCCGAGAGACAGCGGTTGCCGCCTGTACCCCATAAGAATGTATCAAGTATCAAGTATCAAGTATCAAGAATTGTGCGCTTTCCCACTCTTGCGGTGGGACTTTGGCATAACTTATTCTTAATTGGTGGTTTTGCCGTATCTCATTTTTTTTATTTTGGGTAGTGCCGTCGGCAGTTTTTTAAATGTTGTTATAGACAGGGTGCCGGCCGGACTGACGATTTTAGGAAGGTCTTATTGCGACCGGTGCAGGCGAGCCCTTTCGGTTTTTGACCTTGTCCCGATTTTAAGTTTTTTTATCCTTGGCGGGCGCTGCCGAAAATGCAAAAAGCCGATTTCCCGGCAGTACCCTACTATCGAAGGGCTAACAGGGCTGATATTTGTCGCTGCTTTTTGGAAAGCGGCATCCGGCGGAAATTTTAATTTAATCTATCTTATATTCATACTTTTTATATTTTCAATCATGATTATCGTTTCCGCCGTTGATTTCAAATTTTCCCTGATCCCGACGTCACTGGTCTTTGCCGCTTCATTTGTGGCACTATTTTTTGACTATTTTTTCAAAACCTCGCCGGAATTTGCCGGATTTGTGATAGCCGCATTCCTTTTGGCGGCATTTTTCGGCTTGATTGTCTTTTTGACTAAGGGAAAGGGCATGGGTGAAGGCGACATAATTTTGGCGTTTTTAATCGGTATGGTTCTGGGGATACGTGACGGGACGCTGGCGGTATTTTTGGCTTTCTTAATAGGGGCGACTATGGCGATTTTTTTGATTCTTGCCGGCAGGAAACGCTTCGGCCAAACGATCCCCTTTGCCCCGTTTCTGGTCCTGGGGTTTTTTATTAGTCTTTTTTTTGCAACCCCGATTATTAATTATTATTTTCGACTTTTTTAAAAGGAGAAAACAGGATACTATTTAATGCTATATTGAGAGTAGAGTGAAAATACCAAATACCAAATTCCCCGCCTGCCAAAGCCTGGCACTGGCGGGCAGGCAAATTCTAAGAAGAGGTTTTTCGCTGATTGAGCTTTTGATCGTGGTGGCGATTTTTGGTTTGACGGTTTCTTTGGTGACGGCGGCTTTTATTACTTTTGATAGGAACCAAAAACTTAGGAACGCGGCCTTACAGTTAAAATCGGATTTGAGGCAGGCGCAAAATAAGGCGCTTTCCGGGGATAAAGGCAGCGGAGGAGCGATTTGCCCGTCGACTTCGACTCTTGGGGGTTGGTATATTCAAATTAGTACTGATTCGACCGATGGTAAGAACGGTAAATATACACTGGCCGGGGATTGTAAAACCGGCGCTGGCGACAGCAGTTTTGCCGCCAAGACGATTTTTTTACCCGGCGGAGTAACGGTTAGCGCAATAAGCCTCGGAGCCATTGCCGATATGGACATATTTTTTCAGCCCCTAACTTCCGGAGTGAGTTTTCATAACGGGAGTCTTGTGCCGCCGTTTTTTGATTCATCGGGGAATTTAGCTAATCAGGTAGGTGCCGGAAGTCAGCTTCTAGTAACGCTGACATCGGCTGACGGTAGCGGTACTTATCAAGTCGTAATATTGCCTTCGGGGGAAATAAATGAAAGCAAACCATAAGGGGCAGTCGCTGATTGAGGTTGTTGTGGCCCTGGCGATTGTTATCATGCTGGCTATTTCCCTGGTGGCGACGACCCTTCTTGTGCAAAAGGCCTCCAAAAACGCCAGAAACAGTACGCAGGCGACCAAACTGGTCCAGCAAAATATTGAACAAGTTAGGATATTTAGGGACAGAAACCCCGGCGGCTTTGATGCGCTGCCTTCTTCCGGATGCTATCGGATTAACACTGCCGGCGCTGATCCGGCAAGCTGGTCATTGGTTTCCTTAGCTTCCTGTTCGTCTATTCCACCGGCGGGAGCGGAAGCGCTTTCCCTTAACAATACGACGTTTAGCCGCTGGCTTGCCTTTGCCGCCCCTACGAATACTCAAAAGACGCTGATTGTGACTGTTTCGTGGGCAGATTCGTCGGGGCCCCAGCAGGTTTCAAATTCAACGTTTCTTTCAAAACCCTGCACGGGCCAAATAGGCGCCGGCGGCGGGGCAACACCCTGCCCGTAATAAGTGACTAAAGTCACTTGCGATCCTGGCGGGTCTAAAGTGATTAGTGCATAGTGATTAGTGCATAGTGCTTAGTGTAAAATGGGATTAATGCCCTTCCGTAAAGTAAATAGTGAATGGTTAATAGTTAATAGAAAGAAAAAAAAGAAAAAATCCATTTACCATTTTCCATTTACCATTCACTTAAAACAGGGGTTTACCCTGGTTGAGCTTTTAGTCGGTTTGGGGCTTTTGGCGCTTACCGTCGGGTCGGCGCTTCTGTTTCTAACATCGGTTTTCCGCGGTTCTAACCAGGCTGCGGTTATTACGGAGGTAAAGCAAAACGGGCAATCTGTTCTGGATTCATTGGAACGGCAAATAAGAGGTGCTTCCGATGCGCGGCAAATGCAGGGCGGCGAACTTCCTCAAGGGGCCATAAACGGTCTTGTTCTTACGGTTGGCGCGGCCAGAACGCTTTATGTTGCCTGCTTTTCTTCCACCGCCAGTGTCAACGGATGGATAGGTCTTGCTAATATGCAAACAGGTGCAGGACTAAGCCTTTCGGATTACAAGCCCTTAACGAACAATGCAAGTGTTATTGAAGGGGTAGATATTTCCACCTGCAGTTTTTCGGTGGTCGCGGCAACGACGGTTAGTCCGGCTATAGTTTCAGTCAAGTTTACTATCAATCAAGGAGTAAGCGCTCCATCGAGAAGCGATTTTCTTTCAAACGCGCAGTTTCAGACGACTATTTCTCTTAGGAAATACTAGATTGGCCTTGATTTCCTTGACTAGTTAGGCAAGGGTGGGTTTAGATAGAGTTATGGATAATATTCCATTGGGTTCCTCAACGCCGCCACCAGTATTTTCTACACCGCCGCCCGTTTCTATCCCCCCAATACAACCGGAAACTCCAAAACGTGGGATTAGTTGGAAAATTATTGCGGGAATCCTGGCTGTTTTGGTTCTAATCGCGGTTTTGGCACTTAATTACTTCAACATTTTGCCTTGGAAGAATTACACTAGTAAATCTGGTACTTCGATTGGTAAATCGCAGGCTGTTTCTAGCCCTTCACCATTGCCGGCTGCTTCTACGAATGCAACAACTGTTTTTTCTAACTATATCAAATCCGTCCTTAAGCCAGTGTATCAAGGACAAGGTGATTTGGATATTAAGATTCTTACTTTGCCGGATAAGGATTACGATACATATACTTCTACCAAGTATTTTGATAATGCAATTATTGTTGCAAATTATTCTGTCGGTAAAGGCGGACAATTTGCAAAAGATGTGCCAATTGAAATTAATGTTTTGGTATTTGAAACAACGGGGAAAGATTCTAAAGATTTAACCTCTC